>NZ_BAAAHH010000021.1:84471-151132 GCF_039525175.1 Actinocorallia libanotica | reverse complement strand
TCTGGAGTTGGCGATGTCGACGCCGTTGTGGCCGCTGTGGAAGTGCTGGGACACGATGCCGGTGGGGGGGCCGGCGGGCCGGGGGCCCGGTCGGCGGCGGTCGAGGGGCCGTGGTGCGAGGGCCGGCCCCGCCGGCCCCGCTCCTCGCCCCAGAAGTCGTCTTCCCCGCTACCCCAGAAGTCCGCGTTGACCATTGCTTCCCTTGATCGGCCCTCCGGGCGGCCCCCGGTGCGGCGTTCTCTCCGGTCCGCCGGCCGCCGGCCCGGGACCGGTGGTCCCGACCGGTGACATGACCGCAGCGGCAACTTTGCTGGAAAAAATACCTATTGGGCCGGGAAGTATACGGCTTGACGCGTGATCCGTCTTCTCTGTCTCTGTGACATATCGGTTGCTAACCGTTATCTGTGGCCGCCTGGTGAAAGGGGTGGTGTTGACGCCCCGGGGGGTGCTGTCTAGTCTCTTCCTCGTCAGGAATTGAACAGACCGGTCTGTCTGGCCGGTGACCGAGGCAGGAGCCCCGCCATGACCGTCCACGCCTTCGAAGTGACCGCCGCCGACGGCACCACCCGCTCCCTCGGCGACTTCTCCGGCAAGACGCTGCTCATCGTGAACGTCGCCAGCAAGTGCGGCCTGACGCCCCAGTACGAGGGCCTGCAGTCCCTCTACCGCGACCTCCAGGGCCGCGGCCTGGAGATCCTCGGCTTCCCCTGCAACCAGTTCGGCGGCCAGGAGCCGGGCACCGACGCGGAGATCCAGGACTTCTGCTCCACCAACTTCGACGTCACCTTCCCCGTCCTCGCCAAGGTCGACGTCAACGGCCCCGACGCGGCCCCGCTCTTCACCCACCTCCGCGCCGAGGCCCCCGGCGACTTCGGCCCCGCCAACGGGTTCCTCTACGAGCACGTCAAGAACACCCGCCCCGAGGCCATCGGCACCGACGAGGTCAAGTGGAACTTCACCAAGTTCCTCGTCGACGGCACCGGCAAGGTCGTCCGCCGCTACGAGCCGACCACCGCCCCCGAGGAGATCCGCGCCGACCTCGACGCCCTCCTCCCCGCCTGAAAACCGTTTCCCCGGTCACCGGGCGGCATGTCAGGGTCGGCCGGTGACCGACTCGCGATGTGACCTGATGCGCTGGCAGTTCGACATGACCTGGTCGTTGTTCGAGTACCACCTGGAGCGGCTGGCGCCGGAGGACTTCCTGTGGGAGCCGTCCCCCCGCAGCTGGACGGTGCGCCCCGCCGCTGACGGAGCGTGGGCGGAGGACTGGGCCGAGACCGAACCCGACCCCGTCCCCACCCCCACCGTCGCCTGGCTCACCTGGCACATCGGCTGGTGGTGGAGCGTGGCCCTCGACCACGTCCGATCCCGTCCTCCGCGCGACCGCGCCGACCTCCCCTGGCCGGGCGGGGGCGAGGCCGCCGTCGCCCGGCTGCGCGCCCTCCGCGAGGAGTGGCTGACCGTTCTGGACGGCCTCGACGACGCGGCTCTGGACGCCGCCGCGTCCTTCCCCCCGCAGGACGACCCCCGGTACACCGTCGCCCGCATGCTCGCCTGGGTGAACGCCGAACTCATGAAGAACGTCGCTGAGATCGGCCAGGTGCGCCTCCTCCGCGCGGCCGGAGGCCACGGCGGCTGATCGCCTTCGGAGGACCGCCTTCCGGAAGGCCGCCCGACGGGGGAGGGGCGGGCCTATAGTGCTCGCGGGTCTGGCTCCGATAAGGGCGGGTACGCGTGAGATACGAGGAGTACCGGCGGTTCGACGCCGTCGGGCTGGCGGAGGTCGTCGCCAAGGGCGAGGTGAAGCCGGAAGAGGTGCTGGAGGCGGCGATCGGCCGGGCCGAGGAGGTCAACGGGCGGCTGAACGCGATCGTGCACCCGATGTACGACCTCGCCCGAGAACGCGTCCGCACCGGGGTGTCGGGGCCGTTCGCCGGGGTGCCGTTCCTGCTCAAGGACCTGATGCAGGACTACGAGGGGCTGCCCACGGGCGGGGGCTCGCGGGCGCTGCGCGGCCACCTGGCGATGGAGCACAGCGTCGTCGTGCGGCGGTGGCTGGAGGCGGGACTCGTCGTCTTCGGCAAGACGAACACGCCGGAGTTCGGCACGAAGTCCGTCACCGAGCCGGAGGCGTACGGGCCGACCCGCAACCCGTGGAACCTGGAGCACACGCCCGGCGGCTCGTCGGGCGGGTCGGCGGCGGCCGTCGCCGCCGGGATCGTGCCGGTCGCGGGCGCCAGCGACGGCGGCGGCTCCATCCGGATCCCCGCCGCGTGCTGCGGGTTGTTCGGCCTCAAGCCCGGACGCGGGGTGCTCTCCAGCGGCCCGCACCACGCCGAGTACTTCCACGGCGCCGCCACCGAGGGCGTGGTCTCCCGGACGGTGCGCGACAGCGCGCTGATGCTCGACGTGATGACGGCCGTCGACGACCTCGGCGGCCCCTACCTGCCGGCGCGCCCCGCCATGCCCTACGCCGAGCTGGCCCGGCGCGAACCGAGCAGGCTGCGCATCGGCTTCACCACCCGTTCGCCCCTCGGCACGCCCGTCGACGCCGAGGCGGTCGCCGCCGTGGAGGGCGCGGCGAAGCTGCTCGAAGGGCTCGGCCACACCGTCGAGCCCGCCGAACCCGACCTCGACGGCGAGCGGCTCGCCCGCGACTTCCTCATGATGTGGTCCTGCGAGGCGGCCGCGACGCTCGCCCGGGTCCGGCGCGAAACCGGCGCGGGCCGCCGCGACTTCGAGCTCGACACGCGCCTGCTGGCCGGTGCCGCCCGTTCCGTTCGCGCCGCCGACTACCTCGCCGCCCTCACCCGCTGGAACACCTACACCCGCGCCCTCGCCGCCTTCCACGAGCGCTACGACCTCCTGCTGACCCCCGCGCTGGCGGGCCCGCCGGTCCGGATCGGCGCCCTGGACACCCCGCGCCCCCTGCGCCTGTTCGGCGAGCTCATGCTGCTCCTGCGCCTGGCGGGCCCGGCCTCGAAGACGCCGCTCTGGCAGGACCAGCTGGTCGCCAACCTCGCCCCCGTCCCCTTCACCCAGCTCGCCAACATCACCGGCCGCCCCGCCATGTCCGTCCCCCTCCACCGCACCGCGGCCGGCCTCCCCCTCGGCGTCCAGTTCGTCGCCGGCCTCGGCGGCGAGCCCACCCTCCTCTCCCTGGCCGCCCAGCTCGAAGCCGAGCACCCGTGGGCCGGCCAGGAGCCGCCCCTGTGACGGAGCGTGCGTCGCGCCGAACGGAAATGCGTGAAGTCGGCTTCCGTGGAGCGAACAGGACATAACGATCTTGCATCTCGCGGGTGACGGTCCAGAAGAGACCGGGCCCGGACGGGAGGCGGGAGGGTAGCGTCTAGCCGCGTCACCTTCCGATATCGGGTTTTCCGCGTCGTCTCGGGAGGTACCCACCCACCCCCATCCCGACCATGGAGAATCGTGATACGGCACCGCTCGCTTTCGCTTTCCGACCATGGGTGAGGGATTCTCGAGCCGCCGCCGGTTCCTGCTCGGACTGGGGGCGCTCACCGCGGCCTCCACGCTGCCCGGTGCCACCCCGGTCAACGCGCACCACCCCACCGGTGTCGTCGCGAGCCTGGACAGCATGCCGCTGCGGGCGCGGCGGGCGCCGCGCCGGCCGAACTTCGTGGTGATCGTCGCCGACGACCTCGGATACGGGCAGATCGGCGTCCAGGGGCAGAAGAAGATCAGGACGCCGCGGATCGACCGCATGGCCCGCGAGGGGCTGCGGTTCACCGACGCGTACGCGGCCGCGCCCGTCTGCGCTCCGGCGCGGGCGTCGCTGCTGACCGGGCTGCACGTGGGGCACTCGCCGGTCCGCCGCAACCCGCCCAAGAGCGGCGACCTGCCGCTGCCGCAGGACATCCCGACGCTCGGGACCGTGCTCCAGCAGGCCGGCTACCGCACCGGCGTGTTCGGCAAATGGGGCTTCGGCGGAAAGGTGCCCACCAACCCTTCCCACCCCTACAAGCACGGGTTCAACGAGTTCTACGGCTACCTCACCCACTACGCGGCCAAGAACTACTACCCCGAGCGGTTGTGGGACGGCACGGAACCGGCTCGTCTGCCGGGCAACAAGGGCGACAGGGGCCCGGTCTACGGTCCCGACCTCATCGTGGACCGGGCCCTGGACTTCATCCGCAGCAGCGGAGACGACCCGTTCCTGCTCCTGCTGACCCTGCCGCTCCCGCACGCCCACAGCGTCCCGTCGCCGAACATCGACGCCTACGCCAAGAAGAACTGGAGCTCCGCCAACAAGGCGCACGCCACGCAGATCACCCAGCTGGACACCTACGTCGGCCGCGTCATCGACCTCCTGAAGCGCAGCGGCCTGGACGAGGACACCATCGTCATCTTCACCGGCGACAACGGCCCGCACGAAGAGGGCAACGTGCGTCCCGACTTCTTCAAGGCCAGCGGCCCCTACCGCGGCTACAAGCGCAACCTCTACGAGGGCGGTATCCGCACCCCGTTCATCGCCTGGTCGCCCAAGATCATGTCCAGGACGAAGGGGAAGGTGTCCAGCCATCCCACCGTCCACTACGACCTGCTCGCGACCTTCGCCGACTTCGCCGGGATCAACATGCCCACCGGCACCGACGGCATATCCCTGCGTGCGGCCTTCACCGGCCGCGGGACCCAGCGCCGCCACGAATACCTCTACTGGGCACGCCTGCAGGCGGGCGCCACGCCCTCGCACCGCGCCGAGGACCACGGGCGCGGCCGCAACGCCGCCGCGGCGGTGCGGTTCGGCCGCTGGAAGGCGGTCGGTTTCGCCCCCGGCCCCTCCTACACCCAGCCGGGCCACAACTGGGACATCGAGCTCTACGACCTCACCAAGGACCCGGGTGAGAAGCGCGACCTCGCCAAGAAGCACCCGGACGTCGTCCGCCAGGCCCAGCGCCACATGCGCGCCGCCTGGCGTCCCCCGGTGTCCTGGCGCTTCATGAACTGAACCATCCCGCAGCCGTTCCCACGGGCCCGCCACCGGCGGGCCCGTTTCGCATGCCCGGCCGCTTCGACGACGGGATCAGGGAGCCCTGCGGATGACGAGCGTCGTGGTGATGAGGAGGGCGGCCAGCGCCACGAGGAGGGCGGCGGTGGCGGCGTAGGCCTGGAGGGCCTGGGTGAGGGCCGACCGGACGGCTTCCAGGAGGGCGGGGGCGGATTCGCGGGCGGTGGTGAAGCCGTGGTGGACGCTGGTCCGGGCGGCTCGGGCGGTGGCTTCGGGGACCTCGGGGGGCATGGAGGCGGTCAGGGCGGAGCGGTAGACGAGCAAGCCGACCGCGCCGCCGGCGGCTATGCCCAGGGCGGTGCCGAGCTCTCCGCCGATCTCCTGGGCCGCGGCGGCCGAGCCCGTCCGCTCGGGCGGGGCGGTGGAGATGATCAGGTCGCTGATCAGGGACATCGCCGCGCCCTGGCCGAGGCCGGTGAGCGACGTCGCGGCCACGAGGACGGGGAGGGCGGCGTTCGCGCCCGCCGCCGCGACCAGCAGGACGCCGCCCAGTGCGGCGACGGCCAGGCCCGCGGCGATGACGACCGGGGGCCGGAGGCGGATGGCGAGGGCGGGGGCGAGCAGCGCGCCGCCGATGTTGACCGCGATGTAGGGGAGGGTCCAGAGGCCGGCCCGCAGGGGCGACAGGTCCCCCGCCCACTGGAGGTACTGGGTGAACAGGTAGAACGTGCCGACGACGCCGATGCCGACGAGAAGGAGCGTGGCCAGGGCGGCGGACATGCGGCGGTCGGCCAGGAGGGAGAGGTCGAACAGCGGGTCGGCCAGGCGGCGCTGCCTGCGGAGGAAGAGGGCGAGGAGGGACAGGCCGGTCGCGGTCGCGGCGAGGGCGGGCCAGGGGGAACCGGCGCCGGTCTCCTGTCCGGCGGCGAGTTCCTGCAGGCCGTAGACCGTGCCGAGCATGCCGGCCACGGAGAGGGCGATGCTCGCCGGATCGAGCTGGACGGGCGTCCTCTCCCGGCGTTCCGGGAGAAGCGAGGGGCCCGCCAGCAGGAGCGGGAGCATGAGGGGCACGTTGATGAGGAAGACCGAGCCCCACCAGAAGGACTCCAGCAGCACCCCGCCCAGGAGCGGGCCGACCGCCCCGCCGACGGAGAAGGCGCTGAACATCACGGCGATGGCGAACCGTCGCTGCCCGTCGTCGGCGAACATCATGCGCAGCAGGGAGAAGAGCGAGGGCATCAGCGACGCTCCGGCGACGCCCAGCAGGGCGCGGGCGGCGATCAGCGTCTGCGCGTCGGGGGAGAACGCCGCGAGGGCCGACAGCGCGGCGAACGCGGCGGAGCCGGCCAGCAGGAGCCGCCGCGGTCCGGTGCGGTCGCCGAGCCGCCCCATGGTGACGAGGAAGCCCGCGATGAGGAACCCGTAGACGTGCACGATCCACAGGGCCTGGGTCGCGGTCGCGTCGAGGTCGGCGCTGAGCGTGGGCAGCGCGAAGAACAGCACGGTCAGGTCGGTCGAGAGCATCAGCATGGGCAGGACCAGGAGGGCGAGACCCGCCCATTCCCGCCGGGTGGCGCGCGCCGTCATGGACGGCCTCCTCGGGCTCGATTATGTTCCGTGCCGTAACGTAACATAACTATAGGCTGGGGCCCATGGTGAACCGGCGCAGCTCCACCACCGCCCGCGGGGCCGGGGGCCGTCCCCGCGACCCCCACATCGACGACGCCGTCATCGCGGCGACGCTGGAGGTGCTCGCCGAGACGGGCTATCCCGGCCTGACGCTCGAAGAGGTCGCCCGCCGCGCCGGCACCTCGCGTCCGGCGATCTACCGCAGGTGGGCCGGGCGCGCCCGCCTGGCGCTCGCCGCGATCGCGACGCGGCTGGACGTGCCCGAGCCGCCCGACACCGGGTGCACCCTGTGCGACCTCGGGGAGGGCTTCAACGTGTTCCTCGCCGCCTACCGCACGATCCGCCCGGACGTGCTCGCCTCCCTGTACGCCGAGTGCGCGCCCGACCCGGAGCTGCAGGCGCGCTACCTGGAGACCGTCATCGAGCCGTCCCGCCGGGCGGTCGGGCGGACGCTCGACCGCGCCGTCGCCCGCGGCGACCTGCGTCCGGACCTCGACCGGGAGCAGCTGCTCGACATCTTCGGCTCACTGGTCCACTACCGCGCCCTGTTCGGCCGCCGCCACATGAGCGACGCCGAGGCCGAGAAGGCGGTCGAGACGCTGCTCCAGGGCATCGCCGCGGACTATCCGGCGCTCCTGGCCCGCAGCGAGGCGCTCGAACAGGAGCACCCGGGCGCCCACTGACCCGGCCGCCTCAGCGGAGGGAGGCCAGGGCGGGGTGGTTCTGCAGGCCGTGGACGCCGTGGATCCGGTGGGTCGTGTAGGCGATCAGGCTGGGGAGCGACGGTCCGTAGAGGGCCAGGGGGACGGCGTTGGAGAACTCGAAGACGATGGACTGGTTCTCGGGCTCGGGATGGAAGGCGGTCACGGCGTTGTAGTAGAAGCTCGTCCACTGTCCGCCGACCAGGCAGATCAGCCGCCGGTCGGTCACCAGGACACGGAGGAACTCCTGCTCCCGCCACCGCTGGACGGCCTCGGCCCGGGCCTGGCTCCGGCGCATGGAGTTGCCGAGGGCGGTCATGGCGACGCCCGCCGCGACGAACCCCGCGCTGCCGACGAACAATCCCGTGACGTGCTGGTAGGCGGCGTTCGTCCCGTAGAAGCGCGCGTAGTTCGTCGGGAAGTCCAGATGCGCCTGCTCGCCCTCCTCCAGCACCACCCCCCACACGGCGAGGGGCTGGAGCGGCAGTCCCGCCAGCAGCGCGGCGGTGAGCCGCCGCCCCTCCTCATGGCCGCTCTGCCGGACGACGGCCAGCTCGGCCTGCCGGGACGTCTGCGCGCGCTTGTTCTCCCGCCGGGCCAGCACCCCGAACACCGGCGTCGTGAGCAGGCTCGGCACCCAGACCCACCCGGCCGCCAGCGAGACGGCCCGCAGCGCCACGGGGGCGTCGTCGGACACCGCGCCGAGGGGGAGCAGGAGGAGGAAACCGCCTACGAGGACCAGCGCCGAACCGACGAACCAGGGTTGCCATCGCCGCATGCCGTCTCTCCCCTCGAAGATCACGTCCCGCGGCGAGCGTACCCACCGGGAACGCCGGGGGCCATCACGCCGCCCGCCGTTGTACATCCATGGTCGACACGAGGGCGGGCCGGGATCCATCCGGCGGAGGAGGCCGCGCGAGGCGGAGATTTGTAGGTTGGCCCGTATGGGGAGCGACGGGCGGCGGCTGTGGGGACGGTCCTGGGGGCGCGGGGCGGACGGGGCACTGGCGGTGCTGGCGTTCGTGCTGGTCGGGCTGGGGAGCCTGCGCTCGCTGGTGGTGGTCGGGCGGGAGTCCTGGGCGGTCACGGCCCTGGAGTGGGTCCTGATCGGCCTGGTGTGCGGGGCGCTGTACCTCAGCCGGCGCAGGCCGGTCCCGGTCGCGCTCTTCACGCTGGTGGGAGCCATGTGCTACTACCTCCTCAGCTCCTCCGACGGGCCGGTCCTCGTCGTGTTCGTCATGGCGCTCTACTGGGTCGCTGCCGGAGGGCGTCTGCGGGCGGCGGTCGGGTTGACCTCCCTGGCCGTGATCCTGGTGGGCTCCGGGACGCTGCTGGGGAACGACGACGTCAACGGCGTCGCCCTGTTCATGCTGGTCGGCTGGTTGGGGGCGGTGGTCGCGATCGGCTGGGTGCACCACAGCCGCCAGGCCTACGTGCTGGAGCGGGAGCAGCGGGCGGCCACCGAGGAGCGGCTGCGCATCGCCCGCGAGCTGCACGACGTCGTCGGCCACCACCTGTCGCTGATCAACGTGCAGTCGACGGCGGCGCTGCGCCGCCTCACCCGGCATCCGGAACGCGGCGCCGGCCAGGTCGAGGAGGCGCTGGGGGCGGTGAAGGAGGCCAGCGGGGAGGCGCTGCGCGAGCTGCGGGTCACCCTGGGGCTGCTTCGGGAGGCGGGTGAGGAGCCGCCCACCGCGCCCGCCGCGGGGCTGGACCGGATCGAGGACCTGGTGGCGGCGGCGCGCGTCGCGGGGCTCGACGTGCGGACGCGCGTCACCGGCGAACCCGTCTCGCTGCCCACCGAGGTCGACCTGGCCGCCTACCGCATCGTCCAGGAGTCCCTCACCAACGTCACCCGCCACGCCCGCGCCCGCGAGGTCCTCATCAGCGTCGAGCACGGGCCCGGCCTGGTGGCGGTGGAGGTCTCCGACGACGGGCCGGGCACGGCGGAGCACACGTCCGGCACCGGCATCATGGGCATGCGGGAACGCGCCCGCGCGCTGGGCGGCGACCTGACCGCCGGCCCCCGCGAGGGCGGCGGCTTCGCGGTGCGGGCCCGCCTCCCCCACGAGAACGGAGCACGTCGATGATCAGGGTGGTGCTGGCCGACGACCAGCGTCTGGTGCGCGCCGGCTTCCGGTCGATCCTGGAGGACGAGGACGACGTCGAGGTGGTCGGCGAGGCGGGGGACGGCGACGAGGCGGTGGCGGTCTGCCGGGAGAGGCGCCCGGACGTCGCCCTCATGGACGTGCGCATGCCCGGCACCGACGGCCTGGAGGCGACGCGGCGCATCACCGCCGACCCGCGGCTGGACGGCGTGCGGGTCGTCATCCTCACCACCTTCGACCTGGACGACTACGTCTACAGCGCGCTGCGGGCGGGTGCCAGCGGCTTCCTGCTCAAGGACACCGACCCCGACGAGCTGCTCCACGCGGTGCGGGCGGCGCACCGCGGCGACGCGCTGATCACCCCGTCCGTCACCCGGCGGCTCATCGCCGAGTTCGCCGGCCGGGTCAAGCCGCCCGCGCCGGCGCCGGCCCTCAACGCCCTCACCGCCCGGGAGCGCGAGGTCATGGAGCTGGTCGCCGCCGGGCTGACCAACGACGAGATCGCCGCCCGCCTGGTGCTCAGCCCGGCGACCGCCAAGACCCACGTCAGCCGCATCCTCACCAAGCTGGCCGTGCGGGACCGCTCCCAGCTCGTCGTCCTGGCCTACGAGTCGGGCATGGTGCGTCCCGGCTGGTTCGGCGGCTGACTCCGGAGGTATCCGCGGCCCGCGCCGTACGACCGGGGGAGTAGCCCGGGTGTCGGCTCCAGGCCGATGCCCCGGACGAGGCCTCCGGCCGACGCTGGGCGGCATGCACACATCTCCTGTCCAAGCCAAGGCCGGGCTCGTCGGCCTGCTGGCCGGAGGGGCCGCGGGCTTCCTCCTGCTCGACGTGGTCGGCGCGCTCCTCCTGGTGGTCCTGGGCCGGTCCTTCGTCGGCGACGGCGAACCGGTCGTCCTGATCGTCGCGGTGCCGCTGGTCTGCGCGGTGCTGGGCTGCCTCGCGGCACTGCGCGTCGCGCGGCGCAAGGGAGGGCGGTGACCGTGGCGGCGCGTGAGACGACGGGGCTGCCCGGCCGGACGGCCTCCTGGGCGCAGCGGCACCGCTGGAGCGCCCTCCTCCTGTGGGTGCTCACGGTGGCGGTGGTCACCGCGGGCTCCCAGATGGCCGGCAGCGCCTACCAGAACGACTTCTCGCTCCCGGGCACGGACTCGCAGGCGGCCCTGGAGCTGATGGAGCGCCACGGCGCGACGCAGGCCGGGGCGAGCGTCCAGATCGTCCTCCAGGACGAAGGCGGCCTCGAAGACGACAGGCCGCGCGTGGAGCGGATGCTCACGGCGGTGCGCGGGCTGCCCTTCGTCACCGACGTCCGGAGCCCGTACGACGGCGCGCTGTCGGCGGACGGCACCATCGGATACGCCTCGGTCGCCCTCGCCGCCGGGTCCGAGGAGGTGCCCGCGGCGGACGTCGAGCGGCTCCTCGAAACCGCGGGCCAGGTCGAGGGGGACGGGGTGCGCGTCGAGTTCGGCGGTGACCCCGTGCTGAAGGCGGAGGAGTCGGGCGGCGGTGCCGCCGAGGGGGCGGGCATGCTCGCCGCCCTGGTCATCCTCGTCCTGCTCTTCGGCTCGCTGCTGTCGGCGGCGGTGCCGCTGGTCATCGCGGTCTTCGCGGTGGGCGGCGCGCTCGGCCTGATCGGCCTGGCGTCCCACGTCTTCACGATCGCCGACTTCACCCCGCCGATCATGATGCTGGTGGGCCTGGGCGTCGGCGTGGACTACGCGCTGCTCATCCTCTACCGCTACCGGCACCAGCTCCTGGCCGGCGACGACCCGGCCGCCGCCGCCCGCGCCGCCCTGGACGCCGCGGGCCGGACCGTCTTCTTCGCCGGGTGCACCGTCATCATCGCGCTGCTCGGCCTGGTCGTGCTCGGACTCGGCTCGCTGCAGGGCGTCGCGCTGGCCGTGGCCCTGACCGTCCTGGTCACCATGGCCGCCTCGCTGACCCTGCTGCCCGCGCTGCTGGGGTTCTTCGGCGGCCGCATCCAGCGCCACGTCCGCAGGAGCGCCGCCAAGGCCGAGGCCAGGGGCCGCCGGGAGGGGCGCCGCTGGTACGCGCTGGCCGCCGCCGTGCAGCGCCGCCCGCTCGCCGCCCTGCTCGTGTCGGTCTTCGCGCTGCTGGCGCTGTCCGCACCGGCGCTCGGCCTGCGCCTGGGCTTCGGAGACGCCGGGAACAACCCGCCGGAGAGCACCACGAGGCAGGCGTACGACCTGCTCGCCGAAGGCTTTGGACCGGGCTTCAACGGCCCGCTCGTCCTGGTCGTCCAGGGCGGCGAGCCCGCGGCGCGCAAGCTGCGGGCGGTGCTGGAGCGGACCGACGGCATCGCCGCGACCGTCCCGCCGTGGCCCACCGAGGACGGGAGGCTGCACACGCTGATCGCCTTCCCCGCCACGGCCCCGCAGGACGAGGCCACCGCCGGCCTCGTCCACCGGCTCCGCGACGACGTCCTGCCCCCGCTCGCCCGGGAGACCGGCGCCCGCTACCTGGTCGGCGGCCCGACCGCCGCCACCCAGGACTTCGCGGACGCCGTCTCGTCGCGCATGCCGCTGTTCGTGGCCGTGGTCGTCGGCCTGTCCTCGCTGCTCCTGCTGGTGGTCTTCCGGTCGCTGCTGATCCCGGTCAAGGCGGCGGTCCTCAACCTCCTGTCCGTGGCGGCGGCGCTCGGCACCATCGTCCTGGTCTTCCAGCACGGCGGGTTCGGCGTGCCCGCGGGCCCCATCGAGGCCTACCTCCCGGTGATGATCTTCGCGATCGTCTTCGGGCTCTCCATGGACTACGAGGTCTTCCTCATCTCCCGCATCCACGAGGAGTGGGAGCGCACCCGCGACCCCTCCCGGGCCGTCCGCGCCGGCCTCGCCGCCACCGGCAAGGTCATCACCGCCGCCGCGGCCATCATGATCGTCGTCTTCGCCGCCTTCGTCCTCAGCCCCACGCGCATGCTCCAGCAGTTCGGCCTGGGCCTGGCCGCGGCCGTCCTGCTGGACGCCGTGGTCATCCGCTGCCTGATCGTCCCGGCCGTCATGCAGCTCCTGGGCGCCCGCGCCTGGTGGCTGCCGCCACCGCTGGCCCGCCTCCTCCCGAGGATCGAGGTGGAGCGCCGGACCGCCGACGTCGGGTTATGACTGCTG
This sequence comes from Actinocorallia libanotica, assembly GCF_039525175.1. Lineage (NCBI taxonomy): Bacteria > Bacillati > Actinomycetota > Actinomycetes > Streptosporangiales > Thermomonosporaceae > Actinocorallia > Actinocorallia libanotica. The sequence continues at coordinate 138,600 of NZ_BAAAHH010000021.1, read as the reverse complement.
CCAGGAACGCTGGGAGAGGGCGATCCGCTCCAGCGCCGCCTTGAAGATCCGGTAGGCCTCCTCGCCCACGTCCTGGCGGTGGCGCCGCTCGATCAGGGCGAGGATGGCGCGGGCCTTGCCGATCTCGTCGAGACCCGACTCGGTGGGGACGACGAGCTTGGCGCGCCGGTCGCGGGGGTCGGGTTCGCGGCGCACGTAACCGAGCTCGACCAGCTCGTCGACGATCACTCCGACGATCTGCTTGTGCTGGCCGGAGCGCCGTGCCAGCTCGGTGGCCCGCGCCCCCTCGGGCGGCAGGAACGCCAGCACGGTGCCGTGCCGCGGCCGCACCTCCCGGTGGCCCTGCTCGGCCAGTTTCGCGAACAGCTCCTCCTGCAGGGCGCGTCCCAGCTGCCCGACCAGCATGCCCAGATCCGCCTCTCGCGCGGTGTCGACCACGACGACCTCCATTTAGTCATAAATATTGACTATCAATAGTCGTGATTGTACCGCCGTCGGAGGCGGATCAGCCGAAGACCTTCCGGGACCAGGTGTACTGGGCGTCGAGGAGCTCGGCCAGGAGGTCGAGGACGACGGTCCCCTTGCCGTCGGCGGCGTCGGCGTTCAGCGCGTACACCGTGTCGCCCGCCGCGCCGGGCGGCAGCAGCATGATCCGGCGGGCGCCCGACCGCTCGACCGCCCACGCCAGCTCGGTCATCCGGGCGCCGGGGGACAGTTCGAGGTCCTCGGGCAGGAGGTATCCCTCGGTGAGGTTGTCCAGGACCGCCCTGCCCGCGGAGCTCTCCTCCGGCAGCACCATGTAGGCGGGATAGGACATGACGATCGCGTCCTGGCGCAGCAGCCGCTGCATCCGGTGGTGCTCGGGCCCGTACGCCGACCCGGGCGGCACGGGCTGGGCCCGCAGCGAGCCGACCGCCGACTCCAGGAAGACCACCAGGTTCTCGCCGCACGCCTGCCACGCGCCGGGCGCCGCCGGGAAGCCGATGTAGCCGACGACCGGGAACGGCGGATCCGGCAGGGTGTTCAGCCCGAGGAACAGCCGCGGCTCCGCCACCGCCCCGGCCTCCCGGGCGTCGTGGAGCACCCCGTGCGCCACCTGCCCCAGCCCGCCCATGCCGTGGTCGGGGAACCGGGCCGCCGACCGTACTCGCGCGTCGCTCACGGTCCCATGGTGGCGACAACGGAGGACCGGCCAGGTCCGAACCGCGGAACATCCGGCTCTGCGGTGATGCGCGCCCTACGAGCGGCTTTCCGGGTACTGCTCCCGTCCGTTCCATCTGACAGAGATCGTTTCGTTGTCTAAGGTTGCTGGTCCGAAGGAGGGATGCGGATGGCGGCGAAGGGCGCCGAGGTCCGGCGGGCCGGACGCGAAGCCTTCCTGACGCGCACCCGTACCGTCCTGGACGCGCTCGAACACCTCATCGGCGGGCTCGGCACGGCCATGCTGGCGTTCGCCGCCCTGCTGTGGCTCCTCCTGGTCGGGCTCCTGTGCGCGGTCGGCGTCGGCCTGCTCCTGGGACCCACCGTGCTCCGCGTCATCCGCGCCGCCGCCGAGCGGGAGCGCGCGCGGCTGTCGCGGTGGGGCCCCGAGATCATCGGCATGGGGCCCGCGCCGAGGCGCGTGCCCGACGGCCTCGCGGACCGGACCGTCCGGCGGGAGCTGGTCTGGCTCCTGGCGCACGGCACGCTGGGCCTGCTCCTCGGCGCGCTCGGCGCGACCCTGGCGATGCAGGCGGTGCAGGACGTCACCTACCCGCTGTGGTGGCGGGTGCTGCCGCCCGACGAGGCCAGCCCGAACTTCGTCTTCTGGGCCGTGGACGGTGACGGCGACGCCGTGGCGGTCGCGCTCTTCGGCTTGGTGCTGGCCGCCTCCTTCATGCTCCTCGGACCGGCGGCGGCACGGCTCCAGGCGTGGCCCGGGCGGCGGCTCCTGACCCCTCCCGCCGACGTCGACCTGTCGCTGCGGCTGGCGCGGCTCACCGCCACCCGCGCCGCAGCGCTGGACGCGCACGCGATGGAGCTACGGCGCATCGAACGCTCCCTGCACGACGGGACGCAGAACCGGCTCGTCGCCGTCACCGTCCTGCTCGGCGCGACCCGCCGCGCGCTGGTCCGCGATCCGGAAGCCGCCGAGGCCCTGCTCGGAAAGGCGCACGACGCCGCAGAGGAGGCGCTGGCGGAGTTGCGCACGGTCGTGCGCGGCATCCTGCCGCCGGTCCTGGCCGACCGGGGGCTCGCCGACGCGCTCGCCGGGCTCGCGGCGAACTGCGCCGTGCCCTGCCGGACCGACGTCGACGTGCCCGGACGCTGCGCCGCCTCCGTCGAGGCCACCGCCTACTTCGTGACGGCCGAGGCGCTCACCAACGTCTCCCGGCACAGCCGGGCCCGGCACGCCTCCGTGACCGTGCGCCGGGAAGAGGACCTGCTGGCGCTGCGGATCGAGGACGACGGGATCGGCGGCGCGGACCCGGACGAGGGCTCGGGGCTCGCCGGGATCCGCGGCCGGATCGAGGCGCACGACGGCAGGCTCACCGTGACCAGCCCGCCGGGCGGGCCGACCGTTCTCCAGATGGAGCTGCCATGCGAATCGTGATCGCCGAGGACGATGCCCTGCTGCGCGAGGGACTCGCGCTGCTGCTGCGCGCGGAGTCCCTGGACGTGGTGGCCACCGCGGAGACCCCGGACGCCTTCCTGGCGGCCGTCGACGCCCACGGGCCGGACGTCGCGATCGTCGACGTGCGGATGCCGCCCACACACACCGACGAAGGCATCAGGGCCGCGGTGGAGGCGCGGAGCCGCCGGCCCGGCCTGGCCGTTCTCGTCCTGTCGGCGTACGTGGAGCAGGCGTTCGCCACCGAGCTGCTCGCCTCCGGCACCGCCCGGCTCGGCTACCTGCTCAAGGAGCGGGTCGGCCGCGTCGAGCAGTTCCTCGACGCGCTGCACCGCGTGGCGGAGGGAGGCACGGCCATCGACCCCGACGTCGTCGCGCAGCTGCTCACCCGGTCCCGCCCCGACCGGGGACTGGAGCGCCTGACCGCCCGGGAGCGCGACGTACTGGCCCTGATGGCCGAAGGGCTGGGCAACACGGCCGTCGCCGAGCGGCTCGTCGTCACCGAAGGCGCCGTCCACAAGCACATCCGGAGCATCTTCGCCAAGCTCGACCTGGCGCCCGACGACCGGGCGGACCGCAGGGTCGCCGCGGTCCTGCGCCACCTGGAGAGCGCCCGCGGCCTCGGCTGACGCCCGGCCTTCCAGCCTGCACCACCACGGGGGAGCAGGACGCTGGAGCGGATTTCGAGCGGGTGGCGGGAGCGACCCGGGGGCAGTGCGCTGCTGCGATGGAGCGTCCCCGTACACACCCCCATGAAGGGTTCGATCCATGCACACGTCAACGCCGCCGGACGTCGGAAAACCCGCCCCGAAACCCGGAGGCCGTGGCCTCACCGGAGTCGTCCGGCGGCATCCCCTGTCCGCCTTCTTCGTCCTGGCGTCGGGGGCGAGCTGGCTGTTCTGGCTGCCCTACATCCTGTCCAACGACGGGCTGAAGGTCCTGGACCTGGACTTCCCGCCGTTCCTGGGCGACGCCCAGATCCTCGGCGTCCTGCCCGGCGCGTACGTCGGCCCGCTCGGCGCGGCGCTGGCGGTCACCCTGGTCACCGGCGGCCGGGCGGGGCTGCGCGCCTGGCGGCGGCGGCTGTTCCAGGTGCGGGTGGGCTGGTACTGGTACCCGGTCGTGCTGCTCGGCGTCCCGGCCCTCCTGATCGGCGGCACCTTCCTGGTGCCCGGCGCCACGGAGGACCTGCGGGCGCCCTCCGCCATGGTCCTCGCGGCCTACCTGCCCCTCCTGGTCCTCCAGGTGATGACCACCGGCCTGGCCGAGGAGCCCGGCTGGCGCGACTTCGCCCTCCCGCTGATGCAGCGCCGCTTCGGACCCGCCGTCGGCACCCTGTTCCTCGGCCTGGTGTGGGCGCTGTGGCACCTGCCGCTGTTCTTCACCGGTTGGTCGCTCGCCGGCACGCGCCCGGACGCGCACTGGTGGGCCACGATCGGCGTCTTCACGGTCATGTGCGTGGCGATCAGCTACCTCATCACCTGGGTGTTCAACCACACCAAGGAGAGCCTGCCGGTCGCCCTGCTGCTGCACGCGAGCAACAACACCGTCGCCAGCATCGTCCTGCCGGAGATGTTCCCCGACACCGACGGCGCGGTGATGCTCTCCGCGGGTGCCATCGGGTACGGCATCGCCGCCGTCGCCCTCCTCGCCGTCACCCGCGGCCGCCTCGGTTACCGGGGCGCGCGCGACTGACGACGCGAGAGGCCCCGCCGGAACGCTCCGGCGGGGCCTCGTCGTGTGCGGGCCTACTCCCGGACGCCGATGCCCTCGACCGGCGGAGTGCGCAGGAGCCCGCCGATCGGCAGGATCGTGGAGACCAGCGCGAGTGCGGCGGTGCCGACCACGATGACGGCCCAGCCGAGGGCCGGGACGTAGGGGACGGGCTGCCCGGCGACGGCGTTGACGACCGAGGAGAGGGTGACCGCCGCGATCGCGACGCCGATCGTGAGCGCCACGCCCAGCAGCGCGCTCTGCTCGGCGTAGACCATCCGCCTCACCTGGCCGCGGGTCACCCCGACCAGACGCAGCAGGGACAGCTCGCGGGTCCGGGACAGCGCGGCCATGACCAGGGTGTTGGCGGCCGCGAGCACCGCATACCCGACCAGCACGGCGATCAGCAGCCGGTTCAGCCAGGCGCTGATCGCCAGGTCGCGGGCGAGCTCGCCGGTGAGCCGGTCCGTCCCGGTCACGGTGCTCGCCGGGTACCGCTCCGCGAGCGCGGCCAGCGCCGCCGTGCCGACGCCCGGCGCGGTGCGGATCAGGACGTGGTCGTCGAGACCGGTCACGGTGTGCCCGCCGAGCGTCTCGTTGGCCAGGGTGACGTCGCCGAACCCGAAGCCCCGGTCGTAGACGGCGACGACCCGCAGGGTGACCTCCGTGCCGTCGCCGAGCCACAACCGCGCCTTTCCGCCGAGCTTCCAGCCCGACGACTTCGCCCGCGACTCCGATACCGCGACGGCGGCGCCCTTCAGGTCGGCGAGGCTGCCCGACCGCACTCGCAGGTCCAGGGTCTGCTCCGCCCCCTGCGGGTCGATGCCCTGCGCGACGACCTCCTGGGCGCCGAAGTCCATGGGCACGATCACCGACGTGCGGCGCACCCCGGTCGCGGCGAGCACCCCGGGTATCCGGCGGGCCTCCTCCGCCGCTGAAGCGGGCAGCCCGGCACCGCTGGCGAGCACGTGCTGGGCGAGCGTCCCCTCGCGGCTCTGGACGACCGTCTCGCGCTCCAGGTTGTCCTGCAGGAACCAGACGGTGCCGCCGAATCCGACGGAGAGGACGAGCGCGGTGAGCACGGCGACCATGCCGCGCGCGTTCGCCCGCAGGTTCTCGGCGGCGAGGTGGCCGCTGGTCCGCCACACGGCCCGCAGGACCGGCGCGAGCAGCCGGGCGGTACCCGAGTTGATCCACGGGGCGAGGAGCGCGACCGCCAGCACGAACGTGTACAGCATGCCCACCGCGGCGCCCATGGCGGCCTCGCCGTCGAGGCCCCCGGTGAGTGCGATCAGGCATCCCGAGAGGGCGAGGAGCACCAGGCCGGAGACGACCCGGACTCGTCCGTCCGGCGCCGGTTCGACGGCCGCCTCGCCGAGCGCCTCGGTGGGGCGGATGCCGGTGGCGCGCCGCGCGGCGATCCAGGCGGACACCAGCGCGATGGCGGCCACCGCCGCGATCACCGCCGGGACGGCCAGGAAGCCGCCGCGCAGGGTGAAGGATTCGGGGACGAACCCCCGGTCCACGAGCTCGCCCCGGATCCAGACGGTGGCGGCCAGCCCGCACGGGACACCCACGACCGCGGCGAGCAGGCTGAGCACGCCCGTCTCGCCGAGGATCAGCGCCCGCACCTGGCCGGGTGTCGCGGCGATCGCCCGCAGCAGGGCGAGGTCGCGGCGGCGGTGCCGTACCGACAGACCGACCGTCGCGGCGACCACGAAAATGATGATCAGCGCGGCGTAACCGCCGAACGAGGCGCCGGCCTGCACGACGAATTCCCGCGCGGCGGCCGCCGCGGGTTCCTCGACCAGTCCGAGCCCGTCGCCCGCGTACGTCTTCGCCTCCGTGTCGGCCACGGCCTTGCGCACCGAGGCGATCACGGCCTCCGGGTCGGCGCCGGGCTCGGCGAGCACGCCGATTGCGTCGACGCGGCCCGGGTGCGGGTCGAGCAGGGCGGCCTGCGCGTCGGTGAAGAACAGCGCCGCCTCCCGGCCCCGCGCCGCCACGACGCCGCTGACCTGGAACCGCTGGACCGTCCCGCCGACGACGATCTCCGCGGTGGAGCCGGGACGCAGCCCTCCGGCCTCGGCGAGGCGGGCGTCGACGACGATCTCGCCGTCGGACCGCGGCCCCGTACCGGACACCAGCCGGTACGGGGCGAGCGCCGCGCTTCCCCAGCCGTGTCCCGCGGTCGGCACCTTCGCCGCGGCCACCGGCACCACCGCGATCGAACGGTCTCCCACCGCGTCCGCCACGCCGGGCACCGCGGCGATCCGCCGCACCAGCGCCTCCGGGACACCGCCGCGCTCGGGCAGCACCAGCGTGGTGGACTCGCTCTCGCCGAACATCTCCGGCCCGGCGATCGTGATGTCGCGCTGGGCGACGACGGCGGCGGCCCCGGCGTAACGCTGCGGCGCGCCCTGGTACCGCAGCCCCGACTCCACGAGAAGCCCGCACACCGTCAGGATCATGACTCCGGCGACGAGCGCGACGAAGGTCGCGACGAAGCCGCCCTTGCGGAAGCGCACCATCTGCACGGCCGGTCCGAGCACGGTTCAGCCCTCCCGCGCCGCGACGGGCCGGCGGCGGCCGAGCGCCGCGAGCTGCTCGGCGATGCGCCGGACCCCGGGCTGCGGCATGTCCTGCACGATCCGGCCGTCGGCGAAGACCATGACCCGGTCGGCGTACGACGCGGCGACCGGGTCATGGGTCACCATGATGACGGTCTGCCCCGACTCGTCGACCACCGCCCGCAGCAGCTCCAGCACCTCTGCCGCGGTCTGCGTGTCGAGCGCGCCGGTCGGCTCGTCACAGAAGATCACTTCGGGCCGGGTGGCGAGCGCCCGGGCGATCGCGGCCCGCTGCTGCTGGCCGCCGGAGAGCTCCGAGGGCCGGTGCCGGAGCCGGCGGACCAGGCCCACCCGCTCGACGACCTCGGCGACCCACGCCGGATCCGGTTTGCGGCCGGACAACCGCGACGGCAGCAGGATGTTCTGCTCCACCGTGAGCGCCCCCACCAGGTTGAACGCCTGGAAGACGAAACCGACGCGGTCGCGGCGCAGCTCGGTCAGCTGCTTCTCCGACATCCTCGACAGGTCGGTGCCGCCGAGCAGGACCCGGCCCGACGTGGGCCGGTCCAGCCCGGCGGCGCAGTGCAGCAGGGTGCTCTTCCCGGAGCCGGACGGACCCATCACCGCGGTCATCGTCCCTCGCCGGAATCCGGCGTCGACGTCGTCCAGCGCCACGACGGGCTGATCACCTCCGTACGTCCTGCTGACGCGCTCGACGCTGACGACGTCGTCGGCCGTGGGCATTGACATGGTGCGTGCCTTCCGAAAAGGGGGGTCTCGTGCGACGGATCCCCACGCTAAGGAGACCGGCCCTACGGCATCAATGCAGCCTGCGGCCCATGCGCGGTGGTGCAGGCACTACCGGTGCCCGGTGTGGGGGAGACCTCTGGGGAGGAAGGTGTCCTGCGCCAGATTCCGGGGAAGGGACAACCCCTACAGGGGGAGAGGCACACGCCGTGCCCGCCACGCCTCCTCCTGGTTTCCAGAAGGAGGAAAATGCCAGACCTGCGGCAAGAAGACCGTGTCTTCGTCCTGGACCTGGGCGACGGGGCCAACCGCCTCTCCCCGGAGCTGATGAAGCACATCAACGTCCTGCTGGACGAGGTCACCGCGCAACCGGGCCCGGTCGCGCTGGTCACCACCGGAACGGGCGAGTACTTCTCGCACGGGCTGGACCTGGAGTGGCTCGGCGAGCACAGCGGGGAGCAGGCCTCCTACATCACCGAGATCCACGAGTTGCTGGCCCGCTTCCTCGCCCTGCCCCTGCCCACGATGGCGGCGGTCAACGGCCACGCCTTCGGTGTCGGCGCGATGCTGGCGCTGGCCCACGACTTCCGGCTGATGCGGGCCGACCGCGGCCACTTCTGCTTCCCCGAGGCCGACGTCAACACCCCCTTCACCCCCGGCATGGCCGCGCTCATCCAGGCCAAGCTCACCCCCGCGGCGGCGATCGCCTCGATGACGACCGCCCGCCGCTTCGACGGAGTCCAGGCCCGGGAGCTCGGCCTGGTCGACGGCGTCGCCGACGAGGCGGGCCTGCTGCGGGCCGCCGCCGAATGGGTGCGCCCCCTGGCCGACAAGGACCGCCCCACGCTGGGCGCGATCAAGTCGACGATGTTCGCCACCGCCCTCGGGGCCCTGCGCGAAGCCGAACCGAAGCAGGTGTAGCGGCTCCGCGCGGACGGGACGACCGCGCCGTCCGGACGACGGCCCGCCGGGGCCGCGTCCGGCGCTGCGGTCGGCGAAGGGACGCCCGGAACACTCCGCCGCCAGGGGCTGAGCCCCTCTGCGAGCCGCGGTGTCGGCCCGGGCGGGCCGGATCGTGCTGGAGACGTGCTTTTCCGGTCGGCGCCGCTTCCCCCGCCACTGAAGGCGGGGCTTTTTGCTGTTATGGCACAGCAATCCTTAATGTCGGTCTTGTTGGAATTTCCATTTTCTCTGAGGGGCGGCTCTTCTCCGGCGGGTCCTTCAGCGGTGTCCGGCGACGGCTTCCCCTGCGGTCGAACGACCGGCCGCCCCGCAATTCACGGTTCCAGTAATATGCGAGAAGCCCGTATGGGCCGTCCCGATGCGGAACCGGCCGCATTCCCCGGGGCGGCACCTCCGAATCCCTTGCCCACCGACGAACGCAAGGAAGCTCTCGTGCAAGGCAACATCGTCTCCCCGGGCATCGACATCACGGCGGCGCACCCGGCACGCATGTACGACTACTACCTCGGCGGGCGTGACAACTACGCCGCCGACCGGAAGGCGGCGGACGGCGTCATCGCCCTCTTCCCCGACACCCCCCTGATCGCCGCGGAGAACCGCGCCTTCATGCGCAGGGCCACCGCCGCGCTGGTGCGGGAGGAGGGCATCCGCCAGTTCATCGACCTGGGATCGGGGCTCCCCACCGCCGACAACCTGCACGAGGTCGCCCAGCGCACCGCCTCCGGCATCCGCGTGGTGTACGTCGACAACGACCCCATGGTGCTCGCGCACGGCCGCGCCCTCCTGGAGGGCAACGGCGACACCCGCGTGATCACCGCCGACCTCGGCGACCCCGACCGGCTGCTCGCCGACCCCGGGCTCACCGAGCTGATCGACTTCAGCCGCCCGGTCGGCCTGATGATGCTCTCGGTGCTGCACTTCGTCGAGGGCGACCTGGCCCCGCTCCTGGCCCGCTACCGCTCCCGGCTCGCCCCGGGCTCCCACCTGGCGCTCTCCCACGTCACCGCCGAGCAGGCCGACGCCACCCGCGCCGCCCTGGTCGAGAACACCTACCGCAGCACCAACACGGCCCTGACCTACCGCACCCGCGACGAGATCGCCGCCCTCTTCACCGGCTGCGACCTCCTCCCGCCCGGCCTCGTCCCCACCTGGCGCTGGCGCCCCGACCCCGACGGAGCCACCCGCCCCGGCGCGGCCCACCCGACCGCCCCCGCGGTCCTCGCCGGCGTGGGGCGCGTCGTCCCCTGACGGCGGCACGGTTCCACGGCGGAACGGGTTCCGCGGCGGCACGGGTTCTGCGGCGGAACGGCAAGAGCCGGGACCCGAGGGTCCCGGCTCTTCCCGGGAACGCGCGGTCTCGGGGGTGTCCGGGCGGCCGACGGCGGCGGCGCCCGCTGTCAGCCGCCGGACACGTAGGGGGCGCGGGGAGGGCTCAGAAGCGGATGACGCCGCGGAGGATGCGGCCGTTGCGCATGTCGTCGTAGCCCTCGTTGACCTGCTCCAGGGTGTACTCCTTGGTGATCATCTCGTCGAGCTTGAGCTGGCCGGTCTTGTAGAGCTCCAGCAGGCGGGGGATCTCGTGGTGGGCGCTGGAGGAGCCGTACAGCGAGCCGCGGACCTGCTTCTCCAGCATGGTGAGCATGAAGAGGTTGCCGCTCATCTCGGCGTTCGCGAAGTTGGCGACCGCGGTGACGACGACCTTGCCGCGCTTGGTGACCAGGTCCAGGGCGGGGCCGATGTAAGCGCTCTCGGCGCGGTCGGTGGTGATGATGAAGGAGTCGGCCATGTTGCCGCGGGTCAGCTCGACCACCAGCGGGCCCGCCTCCTCGACGCTGGCCACGGCGTGGGTGGCGCCCAGCTCCAGCGCCTTGGTGCGCTTGAACTCCACCGGGTCGACGGCGATGATGTTGCGCGCTCCGGCGATGCGGGCGCCCTGGACGGCGCTGGCGCCGATGCCGCCGATGCCCTGCACCACGACGGTCTCGCCGGCCCGCACCTCGGCGGTGCGCACGGCGCTGCCGTAACCGGTGGGCACGCCGCAGCCGATCAGCGCCGCCTTGTCCAGCGGGGTGCCGTTGTCGATCTTGACCACGGAGGAGATCGGCACGACCGTGTACTCGGCGAAGGCGCCCAGCAGGGACATCTGCCCGATGCCCTGGCCGCGGGCGTGGAAGCGGTAGGTGCCGTCCAGCTGCGGGCCGTTGATGAGGTGCGCGCCCAGGTCGCACAGGTTCTGCATGCCCCGCGCGCAGTACGAGCAGCGGCCGCAGGAGGGGATGAAGCTGAAGACGATCGAGTCGCCCTCGGCGACCCCGGTCACGCCCGGGCCGGTCTGGACGATGACGCCCGCGCCCTCGTGGCCGCCGACGACCGGGTAGGGCATCGGGATGTCACCGGTGACCAGGTGGTCGTCGGAGTGGCACAGGCCCGTGGCGGCGAGCTTGACCAGGACCTCGCCCTCCTTGGGCGGGTCGAGTTCGACCTCCTCGATCTGCCACTTCTCGTTCTGTCCCCACAGGATCGCGGCCTTGGTCTTCATCGTGTTACGTCCTCTCGGGGGAATGTGTCACAGCTATCACACACCATACGAATCATGGATGATGTATGACAAGACTGGAGTCTCATCCGGCGCGTTCGGCCTGATGGGAGCGACACGAGAGGACGGGGGCGGGCGGCGCCCGCCGTCACGTCACGTCACGGAGGGAAGGGGGCCGAAGAGCCAGTTGCCGGGCGCCTGCTCGTCGGCGCTGCGGAAGTACTGCTCGTTGGCCAGGTGGAGCTCCTCGCGGCTGAGCCAGCCGTTGGAGTCCAGGTCGAGGTGGTCGAAGGCGGTCCGGCCCGCATCCTCGGACATGCGGAAGGCGCTCACGGCCATCCGGAGGTACTCGGTGCGGGTGATCCGGCCGTCGCCGTCGACGTCCATCAGGTCGTAGAAGGCGTCGGCGACCGGAGCGACGTGCTCGCGGTACCCCTCCTCGCGCGCGGTGACGAACGTGTCGAACCCCGCCGCGAACTCCGCGACGTCCACCCTTTCGTCGCCGTCGACGTCCATGGGGAGCGTCACCTCGTCCCACAGCCGGGCGTACCGGTCCCGCACCCGCAGCGACTCGGCGGAGCCGGGCGCGAACCCGAACGCGGTGACGAGCCGGTCGGCCGAGGCGGTGTAGTCCATCCGGTCGACCGTGCCGTCGTCGTCGACGTCCAGGAGGGCGAACAGGTGGGCCATCTTGCGGTGCAGCACATCGGACATGGAGCGGGTCCTCCCGAAGGTCTGATCACTCTTACCGTTCGAGAATTTACTATCCGTTAGCACCCGTGGGAACCTGGCTTGATGGCCACACATGTGATTGACGGGGCGAACGGGTTCGTCGGTTCCCATCTGATCGGCGCCCTGCTGGCGCGCGGGGACGAGGTGGTCGGCCTGGCCAGGGCGTCGGCGGAGGTGGTGCGCCGCAGGGTCGCGGACGCCCTGCTGTGCCTCGGCCTCGACGAGGCGCTCGCCGACCGGCTCCGGGTGCGCCGGTTCGCGCTGGACGAGCCCGGCGCCGGCCTGTCCGGCGCGGCCGCCGCGGAGGTCTTCGCCGAACCCTGCACCTACTGGCACAACGCCGCGCTCGTCACCTTCTTCCCGCGCCGCGAGGAGGACCTCCTCGCCGTCAACGTGGCGGGCTCGGCGAACACCCTGGAGGCGTACGAGCGTTACGCGCGGCCCGGATCGCGCTACGTCTCCGTCGGCACGGCCTACCAGTGCGGGCTCGACACCCGGGGAGTGCCCGAGGAGTGGCCCGAGCACGCCCCTCCGGAGCGGTTCCGCAACTTCTACGAGTACTCCAAACGCGAGGCCGAGATCGCTTTGGCCCGTTCGCGGACGGCCCGTGCGGGCGAGGCGCTGGTGGTGCGGCTGGGCGTGATGGTGGGCCACTCCCGGACGGGCCGGGCCCTGACCGACTACGGGCTGTACGACTTCCTCCGCGTGATGGCCTTCTTCGCCCGCCGCAGCCCCGGCGGGCGGGTACGGCTGCCCTGCCATCCCGACGCCAACGTCCACCTGACGCCCGTCGACACCACGGTCGCCCGGCTGCTGGCCCTGGCCGACGGCGACTTCGCCCGGCCCGTCCGCCACGTGGTGAACGGCACGAGCGTGCGGGTCCGCGACCTGTTCGCCGCGGTCAACGCACGGCTGCCGATCGAGCTGGTGCCCGCCGCCCCGGAGGAGATCGAGGCCGACCCGTTCGACCGCTTCGAGGCGGTCGTCAACATGCGCGCCAGGTACACCGCGACGTACTTCCGCCACCACTACGACTTCGCGTGGAGCCAGGACGCGGCACCGCCCGCGGTCACCGCGGAGACCGTCGACCGCCTGGTCTCCTGGTACGTACGGGAAGGGCTGCCGGAATGAGTGATTTCGTCACTTACCTGAGGGAACGGCTCCGCGACGACCGGGCGTTCGTCTTCCTCCGGGACGACCTGGAGGAGGAACGCCTCACCTTCACCGAGCTGGACCGGCGGGCGCGCGCCGTCGCGGTGTGGCTCACCGGCCTCGGCATGGCCGACCGCCCCGTGCTGCTGCTCTACCCCGCCGGGCTCGACTTCACCGTCGCGTTCCTCGGCTGCCTGTACGCCCGCGCGCTCGCCGTCCCCGCGCCCCTCCCGCAGGCGGGCGGGCAGCACGCGGACCGCGTGCGCGCCCTCCTGGCGGACTCCGGCGCCGCCCTGGTCCTCACCGACGCGGCACACGCCTCAGCCCTCACCGAGATGGCGCACGCGTCCGAGCCCGCCGCCCCACCGGTCCACGCCGTCCCGCCCATCCGGCGGGGCGGCGCGGAGGCCGCCGATCCGCCGGTTCGGGACGGCGCGGGGGCCGCTGATCCGGACGCCTGGTCGCCGCCCGCGATGAGCGGCGACACGATCGCCTACCTGCAGTACACCTCCGGTTCGACGAGCGAGCCGCGCGGGGTCGAGGTCTCGCACCGCGGGCTCCTGCACAACCTCGGGCTGTTCCGGGAGCTGGCCGGAGCCGTCCCGCCCCGGCGGATCGCCGGATGGCTGCCGCATTACCACGACATGGGGCTGGTCGGCCTGCAGCTCCAGGCCCTGCACACCGGCGCCGACCTGGTGCTCATGTCCCCGAACGCGTTCGTCGCGCGCCCCGTGCGCTGGCTGGAGGCGATCAGCCGGTACCGGGCCGACTGGACGGTCGCCCCGGACTTCGGCTACTCCTGGTGCACCCGCAGGATCACCGACGCCGAGTGCGCCGGGCTGGATCTCTCCTCGCTGACCATGGCGCTCAGCGGAGCCGAACCCATCAACCCGGGCACGCTCGACGCCTTCGCGCGGAAGTTCGCCCCCGCGGGCTTCCGTCCGACCACCTGGAACCCCGGCTACGGCCTGGCGGAATGCACCCTCATGGTCACCTGCACCCCGCGCGGCCTGGGCCCGACCGTCCGCCGCTTCGCTCCCGACGGCCTCGAACGCCGCCGCGCCGTCCCGTCCGCCGACGGCGTCCCCCTCGTGGCGTGCGGCTCGCCCACCGGCCTCGACCTGCGGATCGTCGACCCGGACACCCTCGCCCCGCTGCCCGACGGCGGGATAGGGGAGATCCAGGTGGCCGGTCCGAGCGTCGCCGCCGGATACCGCGGCCGCCCGGACGCCACCCGCGCGACGTTCCGCACGGGCGACGACGGCCGCTGGCTGCGCACCGGCGACCTGGGCTTCCTGCTGGACGGGCGGCTCTACGTCACCGGACGGCTCAAGGACGTCATCATCGTCCGGGGCCGCAACCTCCACCCGCACGACCTGGAGGAGGCCGCCCGCGCGGCCCACCCCGCGTCCGGACGAGGCGTCGCGTTCGGCGTCGTGCGGCGGGGCTCCGGCGAGCACGTCGTCCTCGTCCAGGAGGTCCGCCGGGGACGGGAGGGGCACGCCGGCGAGATGGCCGACCGGATCCTCGACCGGCTGACCGGGCGGTTCGGCGTCCCGGTGAGCGTGGTCGTGGTGGGCCACGGCGAGGTGCGGCAGACCACCAGCGGCAAGCTCCGCCGGCGGCACATGCGGGACCTCCTCCTCCGCGGCGGGCTCACGCCCGTGCACACCGAACTCGAACCCGCCCTGAAGGACCTGCTGCCCGCCTCTCCCTGACCCCGGAGAGCCCCGCCCCCGACCCCGGAGGGACCCGTGCCCGACTCCCACCCCGACCTGCACCGCTGGCTCACCGAGAAGGTGGCGGGGCACCTCGGCCTCCCGCCCGCCGAGCTCGACCCGTCGGCCAAGCTCCGCCGCTACGGCCTGGACTCCGCGCACGCCCTGTCCCTGTGCGTGGACATCGAGGAGGCCACCGGCCTGCTGGTGGAACCGACACTCCCCTGGGACCACCCCACGATCGACGCGCTCGCCGCCCACCTCACCGAACTCCTGCGGATCAGGGAGCGAGGGGGAGGGTGAAGGCGGCGCCCCTTCGGGCGGGAGGTCAGGGGAGGGGCGGGAAGACCGGGCCTCCGCCGAACATCTTCCGGGGGGAGACGGGGGTTCCGCCGCCGGGCTCGGCGATGGCGTACTCCACCGCGGCCTCCGCGCTGATGACCACCTGTCCCGTGCGGCGGTGGACGTCGGGGTCGGCGGCGAGGGCGGCGATCACGCGGCCCTGGAGCTCGGGCGTCTCGGTGTCGTTGATGGAGACGCCGAAGACCGTCTCCCTGCCGCTGGCCAGCAGCCGCTCGGTGCGGATCAGGCCGGGCCACAGGGAGAGCACGGTGACGCCGTGCTCCCGCAGTTCCAGAGCGGTGTCGTGGGTCATCTTGTCCAGTCCGGCCTTGGAGATGCCGTACAGGGCGGAGTGCAGGTAGGCGCGGGTGCCCACCGACGAGACGTTGACGATCAGGCCGGAGCCCCGCGCCACCATTGCGGGGGCCGCGGCACGGCTCGCCACGTAGTGGGCGCGCAGCCCGATCCCGATGAGCGAGTCCCAGTCCGACAGGGGCCGCTCCCAGAACGGTTCGGGCTGCTCGTGGTTCATGTCCGACGGGCCCGCCCAGGCGTTGTTCACCAGGAGGTCCAGCCGTCCGTGCTCCTCCTCGACGCGCCGGACCAGCACCTCGACCTGGAGGTCGTCGGAGTGGTCGCAGACGACGGCCTGCCCGCGTCCGCCCGCCTCCTCCACCCGGGCGACGGTCCGGTCCAGCCGCTCGGTGTTCCGCCCGGAGACGACGACCGTCCAGCCGGCCTCGCCCAGCCCGACCGCGACGCCCTCGCCGACGCCGCGGCTCCCGCCGGTGACCAGCGCGACACGTTCTTCCACACTCACGCGTGACTCCCTTGGAAAATGGTTCCTTCGGCCAGCGGTCGGACCATCTCCCACAGCACCGTCACGCGGGACGACCGGATCCTCCACCGCCCGTCTTCCAGCTCGTAGCGGTCGTCGTACTCGATGGCGCTGACCTTCTCGGTGCCCGCGACGCGGTCGACCTGACGGAACCGCAGGCTCCACGCCCCTGCGGCCCGTCCGTCGCCGAGCAGTTCGATCACCGGGTTCATCGCGTGGTGCATGTCGAGGACGGCGTACCGCCCCTCCCCGTCCCGCCCCAGCGCGATCTTCTCGAAGACGGCGGTGAGCGCCTCGGCGCCCTCGAACGCCCCGAGCGGCCCGTAGTCGAGCACCGCCCCCTCGGTGACGAAGCACTCCCGGAAGGCCTTCGGGTCCTTGCGGTCGCAGGCCCGCAGGTACCGGTGCTTGGCCGTCTTGATCGCCTCGATCGCCTCGAGCGCCGCGACGCGCTCCTCCAGGGTGCGGGCCGTTTCGCCCGAGATCGCCGCCATGTCCCGAAGCTAGGCCCCTCCGGTCGCCCGGGCCACCCCTTTCTCACCCACCGGAACCATCACTCGCGTCGCGAGAGGTCCCGCCGTACGGCGAGCCGGACCCCGCACCCCTTATGCTTCTACAGACGTGTAGAAATTGAGACCACCGGAGGGCGTACGTGGCTGCGATCGACCTGGCGAAGGTGCTGGACAAGGCGTGGGCGGACAAGGGGCTGGCGGAGATCCTGGCGGCTCCGGTCTCCGCGCTGAAGGGCGTCTCCGACCGTGACGGCGAACTGCTGAAGGAGGCGTTCGGCGTCACCACGGTCGCGGACCTGGCCGACCTGAAGTACGTCCGCTGGGCCCAGGCCCTGGCGGCCCTGGACGCCGCCGGGTAGTCGGCCCCGTCCGGCACGTTCTGGACGGGCCGGGTTCGGGTGGTGCGGTCGCCCGGCGGCCGCACCATCGGCGAAGGGCGGCGTGCTCCCGTCAGGGGGCGTCCGGCCCCTTCGGTGCTCCAGCCGCTCGTTCCAGCAGTTCCCGCAGCACCTGCTCGTCTCCCGGCGTCAACGCCGTCACGAACCTGGCCAGCACCGTGCCGCGGTCGCTCTCCCCGTCCAGGATCCGGTGCATCCGCTGCGCCGCCAGGCCCGCCTCGTCGGCCGCCGGCGTCCACACGAAGAACCGGCCCGCCTTCTCGCGCGTCACGGCTCCCTTGGCCAGCAGGCGCGTCAGGATGGTGATCACCGTGGTGTAGGCGAGGGAGCCGCCGAGCCGCTCCTGCACCCAGGCCGTGCTCGCCGGAGCGGGTGCCTCGCGCAGCGCGGCCAGCACCTCCGCCTCCAGCTCCCCCTGGCCGCGGCGCCGTCCGTGCTCCCGGTCCTGCATCCCGCCTCCCCCCGGCCGTGACGGCCGTCCGGGCGGCGACCGCCGACGCGGTGGCCGGCACCCGATCCCGGGACGTGTGTCGTAGGCGACCATGCTACGTACTACTACAAAAGTAGTTAACAGGCCGGGTCCGACCGCTCCATCGGCATCGGGGGCCGGGTCCGCCCGGAAACGGGTGGGCCCCGGGAGCTGCCCAGCCCCGGGGCCCTGTTTTTCCGCCCTTGTGACACGCCGACGGCGTTTAAGGACGGGGATCATCCATCATGATGACGTGCTCTGCCTGGCTGAGCCACCGCGCCGTGAAAGAGGCGCGAGCCGGATTCGAACCGGCGCCCCGTCGATCTTCGTCCCCGTCCGGTCGATCCGGCGATGAGCGGTGCGTGCTGAGATTGGAGCGAGAGTCTGAGTTTGACCGGGCTGCCTCTACCGTTGGGCCACCCCGGCACGGGTGCCGGGGGCAGGACTCGAACCTGCACTGTCACCTCTGTTCAGACTGAGCCTCATCCTCAGCTTTCCGGGCCGCCGGCCCGGACCCCCGCGCTCCAGCGGGGGAGTCTTCGGTCAGGCGAAAAGATAGCGGAACACCGCGTCGCCGACCCGCCGGTCGACGGCCTCGATCCCGTTGGCCTCCTCGCGCGCGTACTTCACCGCGGCCATGAGCCGGTCCACGCGCTCGCGCAGCTCGTTGATCCGCCTGGCGGGCATGGCGCCCGAGAAGCCGACCTTGGTCCAGGTGCCGACGACGATGTCCTCGGTGTAGGTCTCGACCTGGGCGGGATGCTTGTCCGTCGCCTCGTACAGGACGTGCGCGCGCGGCACCTTCTTCGTCCGGGTCGTGCGGACCTGCTCCGTCCGCCACACGTCCGCGGACTCGTCGAACGTCCACGTCTCGGCGGCGTCCAGGGTCGGGAGCTTGCCGATGAGGGTCTGCAGGTCGGTGAGCTGCTTCTCGAGGAACAGCAGGTAGGTGACCGGCACGTCGGTCAGCACGGCCTGCCCGTCCACGACGACGTCCGCGCGGGCCTCGCAGTTCGCCCAGTCCTTGGTCGCGACCACGTCGAACAGCCGTGACAGCGCGGCCCCGGCCTCCCGCAGGACGTCCTCCGCCCGGACCTGGACCCGCGTCGACTCCGGAGGCAGGATCTCGCCCTCGTCGTCGTTCGGCTGGTACGTCCGCGAGATGCCCGTCAGCAGGGCGGGCTTCTGCAACCGGTGGTAGGCGTCGGTCAGGTCACGCTGAGTCCGGGACTTGGTCCCCTTTTCCACCGCGATGATCTGGTTCAGCTTCGGCACCCGGCGAGCGTACTGCGCGCCGCCCCGGGACCGCCTCCGAATAAACCGCCGGCAGGGAAAAGGGGCCCGCCGCTGATGCGGCGGGCCCCTTCACACCGGAGCGGTCAGTGCATCGGCATGACGTTGACCGACGCGTCCGGGCGCTTCCGCGGCAGCAGCAGCGCCGGGACGAAGGCCAGCACGAGCAGGGCGAGCGCCCACCAGAAGGTGGCGCTGAACGACTCGGCCATCTTCGGGGCCAGCTGCGCCATCACCTCCGGCGGCACCTCCTCCGTCGAGCCGAGGCCGCCGCCCCCGCCGGGCATCCGGTCGGCGAGCTCGTTGGTGAGGATGACCGAGATGGCCGCGGTGCCGATCGAACCGGCGACCTGCTGGATGATGTTCAGGGCGGTGCTGGCGCGCGGCACCTCGTCGTGGCCGAGGGACTGCATGGCCGCCGACATGGTCGGCATCATCGTCATGCCCATGCCCAGGCCCATGACGAACAGCGCGACGCCCAGCACCGTCTTGGAGGTGTCGACGTCCATCTGGGTGGTGAAACCGATCATGCCCGCGACGATGAACACCAGCCCGCCCAGGACCACCCGGCCGGGACCGATCTTGTCGGTGAGCTTGCCGCCGATCGGCATCGTGAGCATCGCGCCGAGTCCCTGGGGGATCAGCAGCAGGCCGGTGTGGAAGGCGCTCTCGCCCCGCACCACCTGGTAGTACATCGGCATCAGGAACATCGCGCCGAAGAACGCCAGGCCGAACAGCACCATCGTGCCGGACGCCGCGGCGACCGATCGGCGCTTGAACAGCCGCAGGTCGATCAGCGGCACCTCGGCGCGCAGCGCCCGCACCACGAATCCGGCCACCAGGACCGCGCCGGCGGCGGTGAACCCGATCACCTCGGCGGAGTCGAACGCGCCCTTCTCCGCACCGGTGGCCAGGCCGTAGATCAGCGCGGCGAGGCCGGGGGAGAGCAGCAGCAGGCCGAGCAGGTCGAGCCGCTCACCGGGCTGGGGTGTGTCACGGTCCAGGATCCGCCAGGCCAGGAACAGCGAGAACACGCCGACGGGCACGTTGATGTAGAAGATCCAGCGCCACGAGACGTCGTCGACCAGCCACCCGCCGAGGATCGGGCCGCTGATCGGGCCGAGCAGCATCGGGATGCCGACGACGCTCATCACCTGGCCGACCCGCTGCGGGCCCGCCTTCTGGGTCAGGATCGTCATGCCCGCGGGCATGATCATGCCGCCGCCCAGGCCCTGCAGCACCCGGAAGGCGATCAGTGACTCCACCGACCAGGCCATGCCGGCCAGCGCCGAGCCGACCACGAACAGCCCGAGCGAGATCATGTAGAGCCGCTTGGTGCCGAACCGGCTCGCCGCCCACCCGGTCACCGGGATCACGGTGGCCAGCGCCAGGGTGTAGCCGGTCGCGACCCACTGGATCTGCGACAGCGGCGCCCCGAACTCCTGGGAGAGGGAGGGGACGGCGATGTGGACCACGGTGACGTCGAGGATCGACATGATCGCACCGAGGACCACGACCGACGCGACGGCGAGCACGCCCTTGTCGAGGCCGCCGCCGTTGTTCTCCGGTTGGTCACCGGGTCCGGATTTCGTCTTCAGGGGGGCTGAAGAACTCAACTTGTGGTTCCCATCTTGAGCGCCCGGTGTGCGGGCTGGACAAGCATTCGTGCCGGAGGACCCCCCGGCCTTACCGATCAGCCGCGCGATGGACCGCCCTTATTCCACCGGAGAAGGCGTTTCCAGACTGGTCCGCGGGCCGCTATGCCGATCCGAACCCGCCGCAAGAGCACACGGACCTCGATCGGAGCGGCCGTAGGTCCCGGCCGCCTCTCCTACGATCCCACCCGCTCCGCACCCCCGACACCGCCCCCCGGGACTACGGCCACCTGTGTGAGCACAGTCACTGCCCCCTGTCCGCCGGGCCAGCCCGGCGGCTCCCGGCTCAGGTGGCGACCCTGGCCAGCACGATTCCCCCGACGATGAGGGCGAGCGCCGCCATCCGGCCCGCGGAGACGGGATCGTCGCCGAGAAGGGCGCCGAGGGTGATCGCGCCGACGGCGCCGATGCCGGTGAAGACGGCGTAGGCGGTGCCGACCGGCAGGGTGTTCATGGCCTGCGAGAGCAGCCAGACGGCGGCGGCCATCAGGCCCAGGCAGACCAGTGTGGGGACCGGCCGGGTGAAGTTGTGCGTCGGTTTGATGCTCTGCGACCACGCCACTTCCACCAGGCCGGCCAGAAGGAGGACCAGCCAGTTCATCGCGCCGCCTCCCGGAGCGCGGCGGCCAGGGACTCCTCGTGCCGGTCGCGCAGGTGGGCCAGCGCCGGGTCGACGCGGGCGTTGACGAGTTCCGCGTGGATGAACGTCACGTCCTCGACCCGGAAGTGGCCCTTGAAGAAGTCGCGCAGGTAGCGCTCCTGGTGGTCGTACGGTTCGCGCGGAGTGCCCGGTCCGTACGCGCCGCCGCGCGCGCCGGTCACCACGAACGAGCGGCCTTCCAGCGACATCTTCGGGAAGGTGATCTGGTCGATCCAGGCCTTGAGCGAGGACGGGATCGAGTAGTTGTACATCGGCGCGCCGATCAGGATGACGTCGGCGGCGACCACCTCGGCGAGCAGCGGCTCCACGATCTTCCACGCCTGTTCCTGGGCGGGCGTGCGGACCGCCTCCCGGTAGCGGGAGATGTCCGTGATCTCGTGCTCCAGGATGTGGTCGCACAGCTCGGTCCAGGCCTCGCCGATGTGCGGCACGGGCCGGGCGGCCAGGTCGCGGTAGGCGTATCCGGCCTCGGGGCGGGCGGCCCGCCAGTTCTCGGCGTAGGCGCTCGACAGCTTCCGCGAGAACGACGTCCGGCGGGCGCTGGCGTCCAGATGCAGCAGCATGGGTTCTCCCCGGTTAAGTGGACATTGTGTCCGGATCACCATAACCGGACATGGTGTCCATATACAATCCCCTCATGGAGAGAGCCGATGCCGCGCGCAACCGCGCCAGGATCCTGGAGGCCGCCGCCGCGCTCTTCGCGGAGAAGGCGCCGCAGGACGTGACGATGGACGACATCGCGAAGAAGGCGGGGGTGGGCCGGGGCACGCTCTACCGGCGCTATCCGGACCGGGCCTCGATCGCCGTCGCGCTGCTCGACGAGCACGAACGCGATCTGCAGGAGCGGCTGATGCGCGGCGAGCCGCCTCTGGGCCCCGGCGCCCCGCCCGCCGAACGGCTGGCGGCCTTCTACGCCGCCATGGTGCGGCTGCTGGAGGACCACCGGCACCTGGTGCTCGGCTCGGAAGTGGGCCGTTCCCGCTTCGAGACCGGCGCCTACGGTTTCTGGCGCGCCCACGTACGAGCGCTCCTGACCGCGGCCGGCACCCCGGCTCCGGACGCTCTCGTCGACGTCCTGCTCGCGCCCCTGGCCCCCGAGGTCTACGGCTACCAGCGGGAGGCCCTCGGCCTGCCCCCCGCCCAGATCACCGCGGCCCTGGCCAGGCTCACGACGGCCATCGCCCAGGAGTCCCCCTGAGCGTCCTCCATCCTCCGAATGGAGGATGGGGGGCGTCGTCCGTCTGCCGACGATGTGCGCACTGTCGCACGATCCGGTGGACGGGGCACTTCTCGCACACTCGGTGAGAACCCACCGAGCCGAGGAGGAAACATGGTCGCCACGCTGGGATTGCGGCCGGTCGGGGAGGGCGAGCGCAGGCTCGCGCCCGACCTCGCCAGGGGCGTCATGCTGGCGTTGATCGCGGTGGCCAACTCCGCCGTCTACCTGTACGGCCGCCCGTACGGGATCCGGCAGCACATCGTCGAGCACGACCTGCCGAACCGGGTGGCGGCGGCGCTGAGCATGACGTTCGTGGACGGGCGCGCCTACCCGATGTTCGCCGCGCTGTTCGGCTACGGCATGGTCCAGATCTGGAACCGGCGGCGGGACGACGCCGAAGGGCTGCGGATCCTGCGGCGGCGGAGCCGGTGGCTGCTCCTGTTCGGCGCCGCCCACGCCGTGCTGCTGTTCTCCGGGGACGTGCTCGGCGTCTACGGGCTGCTCGGGCTCGTGATCTGCCTGCTGCTGCGGGTGCGCGACCGGACCCTGCTGGTCCTGGCCGGGGCCTGGCTCGTGCCCGTCGCCCTGCTGTCCGCCCTGGCCTACAGCGTTCCGCACGACCCGGAGGAGCGCGCCATCTTCTGGTCGCTCGCGGTCGAGGACCCGCTGACGGCGCTGGCGCTGCGGCCGGTCGAGTGGCTGATGACCCCGGTCGGGATGACGGGCGTGTTCACCGCCGGGCTCGTGGGCGTCTGGGCCGCGCGCCGCGACCTCATGGCCGTGCCGGACGGGCTGATGCGGCGGGCCGCGGTGGGGGGACCGCTCATCGGGGCGCTCGGCGGACTGCCGCTGGGCCTGGCCGCGATCGGCGTCCTCGACGTGGAGGGAACCGGCGCGGTGATGGCGCTCAACGCCGTCCACGCGGTGTCGGGGATCGCCGCGGGCCTGGGATACGCCGCTCTGATCGCCCTGCTCGCGCAGCGGATCGGGACGCGGCGCGGCCCGCTGGTGACCGCGCTTTCGGCATGCGGCCGGCGTTCGATGACGTGTTACCTTCTCCAGTCTGTGGTGTTCGTGGCGCTTCTGCCGCCTTATGCGATCGGGCTCGGCGGACGGCTGGGCTCGGCCGCCACGGTCGCGCTGGCCCTGGGCACGTGGGCCGCGACGGTGGCCGTCGCCGAGTGCATGCGCAGGGCCGGAGCACGCGGCCCCGCCGAGACGCTGCTGCGGCGCCTGACCTACCGGCGCGGTTGAGAGCGAGGGCGGCGTGCTGCGGATCAAGGACTGGGATCGGGCGTGGCGCCTCCTGCCGCTGGTCCTCCTCGCGGCGGCCGCCCTGATCGCGGCGGCGGATCCGTCGGTGCCGCCGCGCGACAAGCTCGTCACGGCCGCGCTGGCCGCAGCCGTGGCGGTGTGGCACTGGTGGATGGTGCTGGCGCATCCCGGCTGGCCGGAGCGCGCGCCGGCGCCGATGGCGGTCTACTTCGCCGGGCTCCTCGTGCTGGCGGAGGTGTTGTCCTCGCGGCACCCGGCGTACGTGCTCCTGGTGTTCGCCTGCTTCCCCACGGCCTTCGTCACGCTTCCCGGCGGATACGCCTACCTCGGGGTGGTCGTCGCGGCGTTCGCCGTGGTGGGCGACCCGTCCGTCCTGCTGGACACCGGGAATCCCTGGCCGGCC
This sequence comes from Actinocorallia libanotica, assembly GCF_039525175.1. Lineage (NCBI taxonomy): Bacteria > Bacillati > Actinomycetota > Actinomycetes > Streptosporangiales > Thermomonosporaceae > Actinocorallia > Actinocorallia libanotica. The sequence goes on along the minus strand of NZ_BAAAHH010000021.1, from coordinate 114,793 downwards.
GCGTCGGCGCTCGCCGGAGCGGTGCTGGCGTCGTTCATCGGCTGGAGCATCAGGACGCTGGAGGCCGAGGTCGCCCGCCGCCGCGCCGCCAACCGGGCGCTGGAGAACGCCAACCTCCGTCTCGCCCGGCTCGGTGAGGAGAACGCCGAGCTGCAGGGCAGACTCCTGGCGGCGGCCCGGCAGACCGGCGTCGCAGGGGAGCGCGGAAGGCTCGCGAGGGAGATCCACGACACCGTCGCCCAGGGCCTGGCGGGCATCGTCACCCAGTTGGAGGCGGCTGAGGAGGCGGCGCACGACGCCGAGACGGTACGACGGCGTCTGGGCGTCGCACGCGACCTGGCCAGGGAGAGCCTGGCCGAGGTCCGCCGGTCCCTGGACGGCCTGCGCCCCGGGCCGCTGACGGGGACGAGGCTGCCCGAGGCGCTGTCGGAGCTGGTGTCGGGCTGGAGCGCCGCGAACGAGTGCCCCGCCGCGTTCACCGTCACCGGCACCGCCCGGCTGCTGCACCCCGAGGTCGAGGTCTCGGTGTACCGGGCCGTGCAGGAGGCGCTGGCCAACGTGGCACGGCACGCCGAAGCCGCCAAGACCGGTGTCACCCTGTCGTACATGGAGGACGTGGTGGTAGCCGATATCCGAGATGACGGACGGGGGTTCGCCCCCTCCGCGACGGGCGGCGCGGGCTTCGGCCTCACCGCCATGCGGCAGCGGGTCGTCCGGCTGGCCGGGAACGTCGAGGTGGAGTCGGCGCCCGGCCAGGGCACCGCGATCAGCGTGACGGTCCCCGCGATCCCCGCCGCGGCCGAACGGGAGGAGGGATGAGCGTCCGGCTGGTGATCGTCGACGACCACCCCGTCGTCCGCGACGGCCTGCGCGGCATGTTCGTCGAACAGCCCGACATCGAGGTCGTGGGCGAGGCGGAGGACGGGGAGCGGGGACTGGCCGTGGCCGCCCGGGAACGCCCCGACGTCGTCCTGACCGACCTGCGCATGCCCGGCCTCGGGGGAGCGGAGTTCATCGCGCGGCTGGCGGAACGGGTGCCGTCGGCCCGCGTGCTGGTCCTGACCACCTACGACGGAGACGAGGACGTCCTGCCCGCCCTGACCGCGGGAGCCATCGGGTACCTCCTCAAGGACTCCCCCCGCGAGGAGGTCTTCCGCGCCGTACGCGCGGCGGCCGCGGGGGAGACGGTGCTCTCCCCGGCCGTGGCCACCCGCGTCCTCGACCGGGTCCGCACTCCCGCCCCCGCCGGCCTGAGCGAACGCGAACGCACCGTGCTCTCCCTGGTCGCGCGGGGCTTCACCAACAAGGAGGCGGCCGCGGAGCTGTTCATCAGCGAGACGACGGTGAAGACGCACCTGGCGCACGTCTACACGAAGCTGGGCGTCTCCGACCGCGCCTCGGCCGTGGCCGCCGCCTACGAGCGGGGCCTGCTGCCCTGACGCCCTCCCGCACCGGGGCCGGGCGGGGGGCGGCGGGTCTCAGGTGGCCGCCGGGCAGGATCGTGCTCGTCGAGACGCGGTCCTGCTCGGCGGTGCGCCGGGTCAGTTCGGGTAGTTCGGGTTGTTGGACGCGGGGATCTCGATGCTGATCGGGAACTTCGCTCCGGACAGGACGAGCAGGACGCCCAGGCGGAGGATCTCGTCGAAGAGCCAGTAGAACTTCTGCACCGGGCCGGGCGCCCTCTCCAGGGAGAGGAGGCCCTCGCGCACGGCGATGAACGGCTCCCAGGCGGTCTCCAGGATGCCGCTCCAGAACGGCGTCTCGCGGATCTTCAGCCAGCCGGCGATCTCGTCGCCCAGGGTGTAGCGGGTGAGCGCCGACAGGACCGGCGCGCTCACGTGGCCGCCGTCGACGAAGTCGGCCAGGTTCAGCAGGATGTCGGCCAGCTTGACGCCCTCGGGGGTGGGGCCGAGGATCGGGGTGAGGACCTGCGCGGCCTGGGCGTTCGCCTCGTCCCAGGAGGCAGGGATGTACTCGTCCTTGATGCCGAGCATGTGCGCGGTGACCTGCCAGGAGTGCAGGAACCCCTCGGACTCCGCCGGGGCGATGGGAACCTTCCACCGGGTCAGCTGCTGCATCACCGTCGTGGGCAGGCTGTGCCAGGTGACCATCATGTCGGCCTGGCTGATCGGGATCGCCTCGTCGGCGACCTTGTCCCAGTGCGGTGACTTGGGCAGCAGGTGCCGCACGCCCGAGTGCGCCAGCCGCGTCTTCACGCACGTCACGATCATCTCGCCGTCGGGCTTGAAGGCGTTCTTCGTGCCGACGTCGTAACCCAGCTTCGCGGTCTTGGTGATGCGGTCGCGCATGTCCGCGCCGCCCTTGGAGTAGTAGACCGCCCGCGCCTCCCGGGGGATGACGGTGCTCAGCATCCCGCTGACGAACCCGTAGGTGACGCCCAGGTACAGGCCGCGCTTCTCGTTGAAGTTCACCGCCGCGTCCAGCTTGCCCTCGTCCGCCCACGACGGCAGCTGACGGGCCTTCTCCATGAACGCCTTCAGGTCCGCGGGCAGCCCGTCCGGCAGCGGCTGGCCGTTCTTGGTCCAGGTCTTCAGGAGTTCGTTGACCTTGGCGGTCTCGCCCCGGTCGATCACGGCGGCGACCACAAGGTCGGCCTCGGGGTCCCACACGGCCTTGGGGTCCAGGCCGTCGCCCTCGCCGATGACCGATCCCCGGGGGGACCAGGACCACGCGGGGCTCGCGGCGGCCAGCGCGCCGACCGCGCCGAGTGCTCCACCCGTGAGCAGGACCTCACGTCTGCTGCGCTCTACCATGCTTGGCTCCTCTCGAATGATACGGTGAAACACATCCTGCATCTCCATATCATGTACGGCGAGTCCAATAAGAGCACACCGTGTCGCCCGTCACAAGCCCCAGAACCCGCCTCCTTCACCGGGAGGTGGGAGAGAATGGGCGGTTTCAGGAGGAGACCATGGAACCTGCGCCGCCCTTCCCCGCCCCGGGCCCGGAGTCGCTGCTGGAGCGCGCGTACACCGACGCCGTCGAGCAGGCGGACGAGCTGGACGAGGCCCGTGCGCGCGTCCTCGACGCGGCGTACGAGCAGTTCTGCCGGATGGGCGTCCAGCGCTCCACCATGGAGGACGTGGCGCGGCGGGCCGGCGTCTCGCGCATCACGGTCTACCGGCGGTTCACCACCAAGGACGCGCTGGTCGAGCAGGTGGTGCGCCGGGAGTTCCGCCGCTACTTCGACCGCTTCCTGGCCGACATCGCCCGCGCCGAGACCGTCGCCGACCGCGTGGTGCTGGGCTTCGTCAGCTCGCTGCGCACCATCCGCGGCAACCCGCTGATCGGCGGCCTGATCGCCGCGGAACCGGACATGGTCGTCCCCTCGATGATCGGCGACGGGGGGCGGTTCGTGGCCACCGTGCGGTGGTTCGTCGCCGGGCAGCTCCGCCGCGAGCAGCGCGCGGGCAACGTCTCGGCCGACCTGGACGTCGACTCCGTCGCCGAGATGATGGTCCGGATCTCCGCGTCCTTCCTGGCGATCCCCAGCCTCCTCGTCGACATCGACGACGACGATCAGGTGGCCGCGCTGGCCCGGCGCTTCCTCGTGCCGATGCTGGAGCCGCCCGCGCCCGGTCACTCCTGAGATCTGCTCCGCGGCCGGAACGGGCCCGCACCCGGCACGGGCCGCCGCGGCGTCTCGTAGTGCGGGGTGAGGAGGAGGGCTGCGGCGAGGAGGAAGAGCCCCGGCACCAGGAGCCAGGGCGCGGAGAAGGGCGCGGTGTCCGAGCCGAGGCACAGCAGCCCGCCGACCACCACGAGGTAGACCTTGGCGACGACGGTCGCGACGAACACCACGATGGTCATCCGGCAGCGCTGCAGGGCGATCTGGAGCTGGGCGACGCCGCAGGCGACCGCGAGCGCGAAGAGGCAGAGCAGGGGGGCGGAGGGAACGAGCCCCTCGCGGGCCTGGAGGCCGAGGGCCAGCTCGGCCAGGCCGATGAGGATGCCCGCGCTCAGCCCGTAGGCGATGCCGGTCAGCGGCCTGGCGTGCTGCCCCTCGGGCCGCGCGTCGCCGAGCGAGAAGATCAGCACCGGGATCACGAGCGAGGGCACCGCGAGCAGGAGCAGCACCGGAGCGGGCACCGGCGGCGGCGTGCCGGGCCCGGACCAGGCGACCACCATGCCGGCCGCGGCCATCACCGCCAGGCAGGTCGACTCGTTCCCGCTCAGCCGCTCGCCCGGGATGGTGGCGGCCAGCAGTATCAGGAGGACCAGCCCGCACAGCAGCGCCGGCGCCAGGTCGGCGAGGGAGAGCCGGGTGAAGGCGGCGAACTGCAGCGCCAGCCCCACCGCCATGACGCACCCGCCCGCCAGCCAGACCCCGCAGGTCAGTACCGACAGGGCGAAGTGGACCGGCCGCGTCCCCCGCAGCGGTGGCAGCACGGGAGCCGCGCTCCTGAAGAGGACGATCCCCAGGAAGTAGAAGCAACTCGACACCGCGGCCATGGCCAGAACGATCGGGATGCCCGTTCCCATGAGTCGCACTCCCTCCTGGTTGAGGGACATTGTTACCCGACGGCGCTGTCAAAAGTAACCCTTTACTTATGAGGATTTCTGCGTCTTGCACCGCCTCTTTCTCGTGGTTGGCTCGTGTGGAGCCTGTTGACCGAGCGTGATCTTCTACTAGACAACGGCGTCACTTCGCCCCGGGGCCGCCCGCGCGGTGACCCCCGGACCCGCCGAGCGGCCGAGCAGGGCCCTCGGCGGCGCGGCCGGTGGTCCGGGAAGTGCGCTGACCTCCCGCGTTCGCGCCGGGGCAACGGGAGGGTGCGTCCGGCTCACCGTGCGCTGCCTCGTAAAGTGAGGGGCGACATCACGATTTGGGAGTACGTTTTGCACGAGAAACTGGCGTCGATCTATGAGAGCGTCCTGCGCCGCAACCCTGGCGAGATCGAGTTCCACCAGGCGGTGCGCGAGGTGCTCGACAGCATCGGCCCGGTCCTCGGCAAGCACCCCGAGTACGCCGAGTCCAAGATCATTGAGCGGATCTGCGAGCCCGAGCGCCAGATCATCTTCCGCGTGCCGTGGGTCGACGACCAGGGCGAGGTGCAGATCAACCGCGGCTTCCGCGTGGAGTTCAACAGCGCCCTGGGTCCGTACAAGGGCGGGCTCCGCTTCCACCCGTCGGTCTACCTGGGCATCGTGAAGTTCCTGGGCTTCGAGCAGATCTTCAAGAACAGCCTGACGGGCCTGCCCATCGGCGGCGGCAAGGGCGGATCGGACTTCGACCCCAAGGGCCGCTCCGACCGCGAGGTGATGAACTTCTGCCAGAGCTTCATGACGGAGCTCTACCGGCACATCGGCGAGTACACCGACGTCCCCGCCGGCGACATCGGCGTCGGCGGCCGGGAGATCGGCTACCTGTTCGGCCAGTACAAGCGCATCACCAACCGCTACGAGTCCGGCGTGATCACCGGCAAGGGGCTGGTGTACGGCGGCGCCCAGGTACGCACGGAGGCCACCGGCTACGGCTGCACGTTCTTCGTCGAGGAGATGCTGAAGGCGCGGGGCACGTCGTTCGACGGCAAGCGGGTCGTGGTCTCCGGCTCCGGCAACGTGGCGATCTACACCGTCGAGAAGGTCCAGCAGCTCGGCGGCGTCGTCGTGGCCTGCTCCGACTCCTCCGGTTACGTGGTCGACGAGAAGGGCATCGACCTCGACCTGCTCAAGCAGGTCAAGCAGGTCGAGCGGGCCCGGCTGGACGTGTACGCGGCGCGCCGCGGCGGCGAGGCCGTCTTCGTCCCCGGCCGCAGCGTCTGGGAGGTGCCCTGCGAGGTGGCCATGCCGTCCGCCACCCAGAACGAGATCACGGGCGCCGACGCCGCCTTCCTGGTGGACAAGGGCTGCATCGCCGTGGGCGAGGGCGCCAACATGCCGACCACGCCCGAGGGCATCAAGATCTTCCTGGAGGCGGGCGTCGCGTTCGCCCCGGGCAAGGCGGCCAACGCGGGCGGCGTGGCGACCAGCGCGCTGGAGATGCAGCAGAACGCCAGCCGCGACTCGTGGACCTTCGAGCACTCCGAGCGCCGCCTCCGGGAGATCATGCAGGACATCCACGCCCGCTGCCTCCAGACCGCCGACGAGTACGGCATGCCGGGCAACTACGTCGCCAGCTCCAACATCGACGGCTTCCGCAGGGTGGCCGACGCGATGCTGGCCCTGGGCGTGATCTGACCTCCGGGCCACGTCAGCGGCGGGCGGCGCGCAGGAGCAGCAGGCCCGAGGCGAGCACCGCCGCGGACGTGGCGCCGTGGATGCCGAACGCCGCGGCCTTCGAGCCGTGGTGGGCGAGGATCGTCAGCATGTCCCCGGCGGGGATGGTCGCGAACGCGAGCATCACCCAGCCGAGCGCCTCGCGCTTGCCCGCGGCCAGGAGCGCGAAGACGGTGAGGCCGGTACCGAGGTCGCGGACGCCCTTGATGTTCAGCCACGCGGCCTCGTCGCCGGTCGGCCAGACCGGAAGGCCGAAGCCCGACGCGGTGGCCACCGGGTCGATGAGGTAGCTGAGCCCGACGTAGGTGATGCCGACGCCGGTGAGGGCGGCGAGTGCGGTGCCGGTGCGGGACGTGCGGACGTCCTCGCGGAGCCGCCTCATCCGGGCCGCGTGGTGGCGCTGCCCGTAGAGCCGCCAGATCGCGCGGGCCGGGGCGGGCAGTCCGGCGAGGAACTCCGTGCGCTCCTGCGGTGTCGCGTCCTCCAGGACGACGCCGAGGAGCGTCAGGATCTTGGTCTTGGGGGTGTGCAGGGCGAAGTGCTCGCCCTGGGCGTTCCACTCGTCCTCGGTGAGGTGGCGTTCGGCCAGCGGCAGCAGGTTCGCCTCCTCGTCGTCGAGGTGCTCGACCAGGACGGCGCGGTGCTCGGTGAGCGCGGCGGCCAGGGCGTCGCGGCCGGCGGCGTCGGCGGTCCGCGTCCACGGACCGATGAGGCCGCGGATCCGCTCGATGGTCGCGGCGACCTTCTCGTGCTGGGCCTCCATCCGCAGGACGACGTCGGCGTCCAGGTCCACCCGCGACAGCAGCAGCGGCCAGATCAGCTCGTCCTCGCCGTGGTGGTGGTTGTGCAGGGCCATCAGGTAGTCCGACAGGTGCGCGGTGAGCGCGCGGGCGCGGCGGCGGTCGCCGGGCCGGGTAGCGCCGATCATCTCGGCCAGCAGGCGCGACTCGCGGCGGATGCCGCGGTGGATGACGACCATGGAGTGGGTGAAGGGGCGGGCGGTGCGGACCGTGTCGGTGCTCGTGTCGTTCATGTCCCCAAGGTTGCTCCGGGCGTCATGGAGCCGACTTGGAGCGCGACTTGGAGCGCGGCTTGGAGATCGTCGGGGACACTACGATGAGTCCGCGATGGTGCGAATTCGGGTATTCGGGGCGTTCGAGGCCGAGGTGTCGGGCGCGCGGGTGGCGCTGGGCGGGCCGAGGCAGCGGGCCGTCCTGGCGCTGCTGGTCGCCGCCCGCGGCCGGGTCGTCTCGGTGGACCGCATGATCGAGGACCTGTGGAGCGGCGAGCCGCCCGCCCAGGCCGTCACCTCCCTGCAGGCCTACATCTCCAACCTGCGCAGGCTGCTGGAGCCCGAGCGCCCGCCGCGCGCTCCGGCGCGGGTGCTCGTCTCCGCCGCGCCCGGCTACGCGCTGCGCCTTCCCGACGACGCCGTGGACGCCTGGCACTTCGACGCGCTCGTCCGGGATCCCGAACGGCTGGCGGACGGCTTGGCGCTGTGGCGCGGTCCGGCGTTCGCGGAGTTCGCCGACGAGCCGTGGGCGCAGGCCGAGACCGGCCGCCTGGACGAACTGCGTCTGGCCGCCCGCGAGCAGCACGTCGCAGCCCTGCTGCGCGCGGGCGACGCCACCGGCGCCGTGCCCGAGGCCGAACTCCTCACCGGCGACGAGCCGCTCCGCGAGGAGGGATGGCGCCTGCTGGCGCTGGCGTTGTGGAACTCAGGCCGCCAGGCCGACGCCCTCGCCGCCCTCCGCAGGGCCCGCACCACGCTCGCCGACGAACTCGGCCTCGATCCGGGACCCGCGCTGACCGACCTGGAAACGGCGATCCTCCAGCAGCGCACCGACGACCTCGGACACCCCGCGCCCCCCTCCCTGCCCGTCCCCGCACCGGTCCCCGACCGCGAGCTCTTCCTGGGCCGCGACGACGAACTCGCCGCGCTGGCCGAACTGGCGGGCAAGGGCGGCGGCCCGCGCGTCGCGCTCGTCACCGGCGAGGCCGGACTGGGCAAGACCGCCCTGCTGACCCGCCTGGCCGGCTCCCTGGAGCAGAGCGGCTGGCTCGTCACGACCGGCCGCTGCCCCGAAAGCGAGAGCGCGCCCCCGGCATGGGCGTGGACGGAGGCCCTCACCGCCCTCGCCCGGCACGTCCCGGCCCCCGAGGAGGTCGCGCCGCTGCTGCGGGACGCCTCCACCGCCGGGCCCCGCGACACCACGGCCGGCCGGTTCCGCCTCCACCGCGCCGTCTGGGACTGGCTGAACGACGCGGCACGGCGGCGCCCCCTGGCCGTCATGCTCGACGACCTGCACTGGGCCGACGCCGAGACCCTCACCCTGCTGTCCGCCCTCTCCGGAGACGCGCCCCTGCTCCTGGTCGCGGCGTTCCGGGCCGACGAGACCGGCGCGCGCCTCACCGGCGCGCTGGCCGTCCTGGCCCGCCGTTCCCCGCTGCGCCTGCCCCTGCGCGGGCTGCCCGAGCCGGCGGTCGCCCGGCTCATCGCCGCCGAATGCGACACCGGCGTGGACGCCGCCACGGTCGCCGCGCTCGCCGAACGCACCGGCGGCAACCCCTTCTACGTCCGGGAGAGCGCGAGGCTGCTCAGCAGCGAGGGCGCGCTCGTGGCGACCTCGGAGGTCCCCGAGGGCGTGCGCGACGTGCTGCGCCGCCGTCTCGCACGCCTGCCCGAGCCCGCCGTCGCCGTCCTGCGCCTGGCCGCGCTCGCGGGCCGCGAGGCCGACGCGGACACGCTCGTCATGGCGGCCGACACCGATGAGAACGGCGTGCTGGACGCCCTCGACGCCGGGCTTGTCGCCGGGCTGCTCACCGAGCGGGCACCGGGCAGGATCCGGTTCACGCACGCGCTCGTCCGCGACACGATGATCGCCGACCTCAGCGCGCTGCGCCGCACCCGCATGCACGCGAGGCTGGGCGCGGCCCTGGAGCGCCTCACTCCCGACGACGCGCCGGCGCTGGCGTACCACTTCCACCGCGCCGCCTCCGCCGCGACCGCCGCCAAGGCCGTCGCGTACGCCGTCCGGGCCGCCGACCTGGCCGAGAACCGCTACGCGCACGAGACGGCGGTCGAGCTGCTCACCCAGGCCCTGGAGTCCTTCGAACGCCTCCCGGACCGGGACGACGCCGCCCGCGTCGACCTGCTGGGCCGCCTGCTCCGCGCCCAGGCGCGCGCGGGCGCGGTCCAGGACGCCCGCGCCACCCGCCGCCGCGCCGTCGACCTGGCGGAGGCGGCCGGGCGCGACGACCTGCTGCTGGCGGCCTTCACCGCGTGGACCGAACCCGCCCCCTGGCAGCTCCGCCCCTACGGGATCGTCGACCACCACCTCGTCGGGCTGCTCTCCCGCCTCCTGGAACGCGACGGCCTCGCCCCGGACGTCCGGTGCCGCCTCCTCGACGCCTACGCCGCCGAACTGTCGGGCCTCGGCGACGCAGGTGCCCGAGCCGCCGCCCAGGAGGCCGTGGAGATCGCGCGGAGCCTGGGCGACCCGAAGCTGCGCGTGTTGACGCTCTTCACACTCTGCCGCGAACACGACCCCCGGGAGGCCGGCCGCCAGGTGGAGCGCGCCCGCGAACTGCGCGAACTGGGGGCCGAACACGACATCCCCGCCGCTTCGTGGTCGGGCACGTTCAACCTCGCCGGGGTCGCCGCGCAGCAGGGCCGCCCCGACCAGGCGCGCGCTCTGCTCTCCGAGGCGGCGGAACTGGCCCGCCGCTACCGCATGCCCGAGGCGACCGCCGTCTGCGAGAACGCCAGAGCGTCCTTCGCCCACGCCGAGGGACGCCTGGACGACGCGGAACGCCACTACGCCGTGGCGACCGAGGCGATGGCCGAACAGGGCTCCCTGCACACCGCCGGTTTCAGCATGCTCGCGCACGCGACGCTGGCGGTGTCACGCGGCACGCTGGCCGACTTCGCCGCCGCGATCACGAACGTTCCGCCCGAGTTCCTCCCTTCGGTCGCCGACGTCTTCGCCGCCGCGAACGCCGCCGCGGGCCGACTCGACGAGGCACGCCGCCTCCACGATTCCGCCGCCCGGATCCAGCCGGACTACTTCTTCACGCTGTTCTGCACCTTCCGCGCCATGACCGTGATCGCCTTGGGCGACGAGCAGGAGGCCGCGGCCCTGTACGAGGCGCTGCTCCCGTACCGCGACGGCCCGCCCGCCGGCCTGGAGAGCCTGTCGGTCGCCCTGCAGCCGCCCGCCCGCACCCTGGGCGAGCTCGCCCGCCTCCTCGGCCGGGACCCCGCCCCGCACTTCCAGCGCGCCGCCGAGATCGCCGCCCTGTGGAACGCGCCCCAAGGGGAGTCCGCGCCCTAGCGGCGCGCGCATCCCGAACGGCGACCGTCGCACCGGTCATCTCACTCCCGTTTCTTTCGTTACGCATGGTGAACGAATGGACACGTAGAGTTTGCTGCTGGAGTTCGGGCAGCACTCCACGTCACGAAAGCGAGCACCGCCATGACCACCGCCGCCATCGACCCGATCACCGCGAAGCTGGACCGGATGTTCAGCGCGACCGACTCCAACGGCGACGGCTACGTCGACTGGAACGACTACCAGCGGATCATCGACCGCTACCTGAGCTCCTACGGGATCGACAGGAACGACCGCAGGGCGCACGCGCTGACGGCCGCCCACCAGATGTACTGGATGGAGCTGCTGCGCCACGCCAACGGCGGCGACCGCCTGGACAAGGAGCAGTACTACCACGCCAACCGCGCGGTGAGCGTGGACACCAGCCGCTTCAACATGGTCGAGGGGATCCCGCACGCCGTCTTCGACATCATGGACGCCGACGGTGACAACACCATCAGCAAGGCGGAGTTCAAGCAGTACCTGGACGTGTGGGGCATCGCCGCTCCGGACGCGATGGACTCGTTCGTGGAGATGGACCTCGACGGCGACGGGGCCATCAGCCGCCAGGAGTACATCCGGGCGATCCGGGAGTTCTTCTACTCGCCCGACCTCAACGCCGCGGGCAGCCTGATCTTCGGCCGCCTCGGCGCCTGACGCGCGGTCCGGCCCGGGGCGGCCGTCCCGGGCCGGGCACCTCGCCACGGCACGGCGAGGACGCCTCGGCGTGTGAGCCACGTCACCTTGGCGTCCGATATGTCGAGTAATAATCTGAAGACCCTGTTCGATATATCGTTAAGGGGTCTCGATGGGACGTGGCGACTGGGTGCTGGAGCGGCTGCTGGTGCGGGGGGCCGCCACCGCGGTCGAGGACGCCGGGGGCCGGTGGCGGCGCGTCCGGCTGGAGGGCGTCGGCGGGCTCGACTGGAAGCCGGGGCAGCACGTGCGGGTGCAGGTGGGGGAGCTGTCGCTGCGAGCCGCCCGTGACCTGCTGCGCACCTACTCGGTGTGGGACTACGACGGTGACGCGCTGGAGCTCCGGGTGTTCGGGCACGGTGAAGGCCCCGGCGCCCGGTGGGCCCAGGAGTTGAAGCCGGACACCCAGGTGATGTTCAAGGCGCCAGAAGGCGGGTTCACCGTACGGGAGGGCGCGCCGGGCCACCTGTTCGTCGGCGAGGAGACGGCCTCGGTGGCGTTCGGCGCGATGATGCGCTCCCTCGACGGGAAGGCGCGGGCCGTCGTGGAAGCGGGCGACACCGCCGACAGGCTCCCGCTCGACGGCGACGTGGCGTGGCTCGACCGCGGCACGGACTCCGCCTTCGACTCCGCACGGCTGGTGGAAGCCGTGGCCTCCCTGGAAGGCATCACCCCGGGAACCGTCGCCTACCTCGCCGGCGAGGCGAAGACCTGCCAGGCCGTCAAACGCCACCTGCTGCACGACCGCGACTGGCCGCGCCGCGACATCGTGGTCAAGCCCTTCTGGACCCCGGGCCGCCGCGGCATGGACTGAACGGCCGCGCTGACTTCGAGCGGAAGTGCCGTCGGCGGCCGGCGAAAAAATCTCGTGAGAGCGCGTAAGTGAGAGGCGCCGGATGACTCCTTGAAGGTGAGAGGAGTCCGAGATGAGAATTGTCGTGCTGGTGGCCGCCGTCGCGGCGCTGGTCGCCGGAGGTGTGGTCGGCTGGGCGTCGTGGGGCGGCGATCAGGGTGCGCGGCCGGTCGCGGCCGCCACGTCCGTGCCGTCGAGTCCGGCGCGGTTCGCCTGTGACCGGAAGGATGGCCCCGGGAAGGGGTGGGTGCTCCCCGTTCACGTCCATCTGCCGGGGAAGAAGGCGACGGCGAAGGACGTCGGGACGATCCGCAGGACGCTGTGGGAGACGGACCAGACGTTCGACGCGAGCGCGCGCCGGTTCGGGACGTCGCGGCGGATCCGGTTCATCCCGGGTTCGGGGTGCCGTCCAATGGTGGCGTCGATGGAATTCGCCCAGGGGCGGAACCGGGCGGAGATCGGCGGGGAGTTCGTCAAGAACTACTCGGCCGAGCTGCCGGCCGCGGTGCGGAAGGCGATCTCCCAGAACCGGGTGAAGCTGCTGCTGTTCGTCGCCGACGACGAGATCACCACGTCGTGCACGGGCGGCGGCGCCGACGCGGGGCTCAGCAACGGCGGCGCCATCCTGCCGCGCTGGTGCTGGAGCGAGGCCGGGCTGACGCACGAGTTCGGGCATTCGTTCGGCCTGTCGCACTGCGGCCAGAACGGGAAGGGACAGAACGGCAACGACCCGTTGTGCCGGAACCTGGGCACGCGTCCCGAGTGCACCCGGGACGCGGCGTCCAACTACCTGCTGGACTCCTGCCGGACCGACGACTTCCGGTACTTCGAGCCGAAACCGCTGAAGGGCAGGAAGAAGCTGCCCCGCAACCGGAACGTCGCGTTCAGCCCGTACCTGATCTCCGGGAAGCCCACCGCGGCGGTCAACATGCGGTTGCAGGTGGCGGAGGCGAACCAGTGCCTGGACGGCGGCCGCGCCGCGGTGATCCTGCTGCCCTGCCGGTCGGTGACCGTCCAGACGTGGCAGCGGCGGATCGACAAGTCCGGTTACGTGACGCTGCGCAACCTCGGCACCGGCAAGTGCCTGCAGATGTCCACCAAGCCGAACGCGCGCGTCGCGCCGGTCGTGTCCGCCGCGTGCGTCCCGGGCAAGCGGGCCCAGCAGTGGCTGCCGAGCAACGGTACGAACTTCGTCAACCGCACGGGCGGGATGAAGAACGCGGCTCTCACCGTCCAGAACGGGGAGAAGCGCGCCGGAGCCCTGGTCGTGCGCGGCGGCGGCACCGGACTCGTCCAGGACTTCGCGGTACGGAAGGGCTCGGCCGTCCGGCCCGCGCTGCGCCGGGCGGCGCTGCGGAGCGTCCCGTACGGCACCTGCCTCACCGTGAAGGGCGGCAAGGTCGCGCTGGGGGCGTGCTCGACGCGCTGGGAGCGGGTGCCGACGGCGCGGCTCGGCGTCGGGCTGCGGCTCGACGGGAGGTGCCTCACGCTCGGCGCGGTCCAGAACGGGGTCCGGTCCCTGAAGATGCAGGCGTGCAGCGGCAAGAACCGCGACCAGCTGTGGATGTTCCGGACGGCCGCCGACGGGAGCGTGACGATCGAGAACGCGAGCCTCAAGGCGGTGCGCGGCGAGGCGTCGCAGAGCGACCAGGTCGTCGTCTACGCCGGGAATCCCGCGAAGAAAATCTCTGTCCACGCGGGGATTCCCTATCCCGACCAGACCCGGCAATTCCGGCTGGCCTGATAGGAAGGCGGGGTGATCGAGGACGCTGAGCTCACCGCGCGGGTCCGCGACGGCGACGAGCAGGCGGTCGAGGAGCTGTACCGGCGGCACCACGCCGCCGTCCTCGCCTTCGCCGGAAGGCTGTGCCGCCGGCCGCAGCTCGCCGAGGACCTCGCCAGCGAGGCGTTCACCCGCACCCTTCAGACGGTCCGCTCGGGAACGGGCGGGCCGTCCGGGGGCTGGCGCCCCTACCTGTACACGGTCGTGCGGAACACCGCGTCGGCCTGGTCGCAGGCCGACGGCCGGTCGGTGCTGACCGCCGAGTTCGAGGACCTGCCCGAAGGGGACGAGACCGTATCGGAAGTGGCCGCGCTGGCCGCCGACGCCTACGAGTCGCTGCCCGAACGGTGGAAGACCGTCCTATGGCACACGCTCATCGAGAACGAAAGTCCCGACCGGGTCGCCGAGCTGCTCGGCACGACCGCCAACAACATCAACGTGCTCGCCTTCCGCGCCCGCGAAGGGCTGCGCCGTGCCTTCCTGACCGCGCACGCCGCCCGCGCGTCCGCCCCCGAGTGCCGCGCCTACGCCGACCACCTCGCCAAGGCCGTCCGCAAGCCCGCCGCCCGCCGCCCCCGCGCCCTCCGGCAGCACCTGGACGTGTGCCCTTCCTGCGCCCGCACCCACGCCGGCCTGCTCGACCTCAACACGACACTGCGCGCGTCCCTCCCGATAGCGCTGCTCTTTCCCCCCGCGAACTCCACCGCCCCCGTCGTCGTCCCTGCCGCGGCAACGGGATGGGCGACGAAACTGGCGCTGGCGGGAGGCGCCCTGGCCGCCGCGGGAGCCGTGACCGCCGGACTGATCGTGGCCATGGACGAGCCGCCGAGAACACCCCCGCCCGCCGCGGCCACCGCCCGCCCCGCGGCCACCCGGTCCTTGTCCGTACCGGCACTCCAGCCCAAGCAGGTCCTGGACGGAGTCCGCATCCGTCGATCAGGCGCCGCCTGCGTAGGCGTGACCGGCCGAGCGGCCGTCCCCCTCCCCTGCGACGACCCCCGAACGGCCTGGCGCCGCGAAGGCAAGGACCACTTCCGCCTCGTCAACGCGGCCACCGGCCGCTGCCTCGCCGCAGCCGAGCACTACGACCGCACCTCGTTCAACGGCGGCGGCATCCGAGCCCTCCGCACCGCCCCCTGCTCCACCGCCGGCACCTGGTCCACCCCCCGCTTCTCCGACGGCGTCCCCCGCCTGATCGACGACACCACCCGCGCCGCCCTCTCCACCGGCAAGCCCTTCAACGGCACCCCCAACCCCACCCCCTACATCCTCTACGGCCCCTACACCGACTCCCAGGACCAGCACTTCACCCTCACCTGACCCCCGCCGAGGACGGTTTCTCCAGCGGGTCCTCCACGCGGAGCGGTTCCCGTGAAGCCGTGCGGGTCAGTGGTCGCGGAGGAGGGTGCCCGCGCCGGGGACGCGGTCGTCGAGGCCGTGGTCGCGCAGGGCGTGCCAGAGGGTGGCGGCGTTGATGGCGATGACGGGTTTGCCGAGCTCCTCTTCCAGGCGGGAGGCCAGGGAGACGAAGGAGAGATTGGTGCCGACCTGGACGATGGCCTCGACGTCGGGGGCGTCCAGGGCGGCGACGACGTCGCGGAGGCGGTCGTCGGGGACGCGGGCGATGTCCATGGCGGTCGGGCAGCGCAGACCGGTGACGGCGGCGACGTCGAAGCCCGCTTCGGTGAAGAAGCGGCCGACCTCCTTGTCGGCGATCGGCTGGTAGGGGGAGAAGACCGCGACGCGGCGGAGGCCGAGCTCGTGCAGCGCGGCGCGGCAGGCGCTCGCGCCCGTGGTGACGGGCAGGCCGGTGCGCTCGCGCAGCCGCTGTTCGAAGGCCGCGTTGCCCTCGACGCCGCCCCAGAACGTCTCCGCGGACATGCCCATCACCATGCGGTCGGGCTCGGCGGTGAGGACGTCGCGGACGGCCGTGTCGATCGACGCCCGGATCTGGCCGAGCAGCGCCTGGAAGTCCGCGTCGTCGCCCATGACCGGGTTCGGGATGTGCATCGATCCGGCGCGGTAGGCGACGCCGGGTATCCCGGCCGTCCAGTAGTCGTGCTCGACGACGGTGTTCGTGCTGGGCACGATCACTCCGAAGACGGCGCGGGGCCCCACGGCGTTCGTCATGTTCTCTCCAGTTGCGCGATGATGTCGTCGGCGGTCCGGTGCGCCCGGGCGCGGTCGGCGGGCCGGTCGAGGAGCAGGGCGTCCAGGAGCAGCGGCGAGATGATCGCCGCGACGGCGTCCTCGGCGGCCGGGGCCGGGACGCCGGCGGCGCGCAGGACGTGGTGGAAGGGCGCGAGCAGGTCGGCGACGTAGCGGTGCCGCAGTTCGGCGGCCGTGGGGTCGGCCGCCGCCGCGGTGACGAGGGCGCGCAGGAACACGCCGACGGGCTTGTCGCGCAGCCTGTCGCACAGCAGGTCGACCTCGGCGTGCAGGTCGGTTCCCCAGTCCCCGCCGGAGCGCCGCGGGGGGTGCGGCGCCACCGCGATGAGGTCCTCGAGGACGGCGCGCGGGGTGGGCCAGTGCCGGTAGACGGTCGAGCGGGACACTCCCGTGACGGTGTGCAGCCGCTGGGGGGTCAGCGCGGCGGCGCCTTCGGCGAGGACCAGGTCGAGCGCGGCGTTGAGCACGGCCTCCCGTGTTTCGGCGGCCGGTCCCGCCGGACGTCCGGGTCGTGTCACGGGATTGACGATACATCTTGTACTGGTTTTTGGTCGGCGCTCCAGGTGACCGGGGCGCCGACGTGACTCCTTCGAAGTCGCCGCCTAGCGGCCGATTCCGTCCAGTTCGGCGAGGTCCTCGGCGGAGAGGGGGAGGCCCGCGCCGGCGGCGTTCTCGCGGAGGTGCGCCACTGACGAGGTGCCGGGGATGAGCAGGATGTTCGGTGATCGCCGCAGCAGCCAGGCCAAGGCGACCGACATCGGCGTCGCGTTGAGCCGGGAGGCCACGGCGGAGAGCGCCGAGGACTGCAGCGGGGTGAAGCCGCCGAGCGGGAAGAAGGGCACGTAGGCGATGCCCTCGCGGGCGAGTTCGTCGATCAGCTCGTCGTCCTGGCGGTGGGCGAGGTTGTACATGTTCTGCACGCAGACGATCGGCGCGATCGTGCGTGCCTCGGCGACCTGTTCCGCCGTCGCGTTGCTCACGCCGAGGTGCCGGATCAGGCCCTGCCGCTGGAGTTCGACGAGGGCCTCGAAGGGCTCGGCGAGGGAGCCGGACTGCGGGCCCTGGGCGTCGCCGATCCGGAGGTTGACCACGTCGAGCGCGTCGAGGCCGAGGTCCTGCAGGTTCTCGTGGACGGCGCGGCGCAGTTCCTCAGGGCGCCGGGCCGGAGGCCAACCACCCTGCTCATCGCGGACGGCGCCGACCTTGGTCACGATGTGCAGCGCGTCGGGATAGGGGTGCAGCGCTTCACGGATCAACCGGTTGGTGACACGTGGGCCGTAGGCGCCGGCGGTGTCGATGTGGGTGATCCCGAGTTCGGCGGCCTCGCGCAGGACGGCGAGCGCGCCGTCATGGTCGGCGGGCGGGCCCATGACGTTGGGGCCGGCGAGTTGCATGGCGCCGTAGCCGAAGCGGGTGACGGTCAGATCGCCCAGGGTCCAGGTGCCACCGGGAAGGGGAACGGAAGGTGCGCTCATATCTCTGTCCTTCATGGATGTGCTGGTAGGGGTGCCTTTTCGGCGTTGTTCGCCAACATAGGTATGTTGCTCTCCAACGGGAAGTAGGCACCTGAAAGTGCGTAAGGCACCCAGGGGTGGGAGGAGCGATCGATGGCCATGACGGCGGACCGGAGACGAGCGCAGGCCAAGGTGGAGTACGACGCCTTCCTGGCGGTCTGCCCGAGCCGCAAGCTGCTCGAACGGATCTCCGGCAAATGGGTCGCGCTGATCCTGGCCGCACTGGGCGGCGGCGGCTCGCCCCGGCCGGACGCCGACTGCGCCGGTGAGCCCCGGTCGATGCGCTACTCGGAGCTGTCGCGCCTGCTGGTCGGCGTCAGCCAGAAAATGCTCACGCAGACGCTGCGCTCCCTGGAACGCGACGGCCTCGTCACCCGCACCGTGACGCCCACCGTCCCCGTCACGGTCTCCTACGAGCTGACCGAGCTCGGCCTCTCCCTGCACCACATGATGCGCGGCCTCAAGACCTGGGCCGAGACGCACATGGACGACGTGCTCACTCACCGCGCGGCGTACGACGACGACCGCACCGGCTGAACGCCGGACGCGGCGCCCCGGTCAGGGGAGGGGCGTCGAGGCGTTCAGCCGGCGGGGCGGCCGGTGCCGTCCAGGGCGAGGGCGTGGGCCAGGTCGCGCAGGCACTCTTCGAAGACGGGTTCGAGGTCGGTGTAGGCGAAGTCCAGTTGGTGGAGGACTTCCATGCACAGCAGGCCGTACAGGCGGATCCAGCAGGACAGGAAGACGTGTGCGGCCGCGGGCGGCAGCAGGCCGTCGATGGAGGCGGAGTAGGCGGTCAGCTGCTCGCGCTGGGAGGCGGGCATGGCGTCCGTGTCGGGCACGGGGAACGGGTGGGTCCGCCAGAGCTCGGCGGTCAGGTCCAGCAGGATCTGTTCGAAGCGCTGCGCGGCCCGGTGGCGCACGGAGTCCGGTCGCCGGTCCGGGGGGCTGATCGGGCTGGCGAAGATCCAGCCGAACTCGGCGGGGTGGGCGACGGCCCAGGCGCGCATGGCGCGGCAGGCGGCCAGGATGCGCTCACCGGCGGGTGCGTCGGCACGGGCGTCGCGGGCCTGTTCCATGGCGGCGGCCAGTTCGCGGAAGAAGCCGGCGGTCACCGCGCCGACCAGCTCGTCGTGGCCGGCGTAGTAGTGGTACAGGGCGGGGCCGCTCATGCCGACCTGCCTGGCGACCGCGTTGATGGTCACCGCGGCCGTCCCCTGTTCGACCAGGAGCCTGCGCGCGGCCGCGTGGATCTCCTCCAGGGTGGCCTGGCGCAGCTTCTCCCGCCTGCTGGGCGTGCGTGCGGTCATCCTCGCCCCTCTCCTCGCGTCGCTTCACGGCCGTTGACATCCTAGAGTATCTATGTTTCCTTAATGGCTCTAAGTAAATTTAGAGCCATTAAGGAGATTTGGCATGCCGCGCAATCCGCTCACCGCGGTCTTCGGCAAGTACGCCATGGAGGCGAGGATCACCGTCGCCGAGCAGGTCACCCCCGCCATGCGGCGTATCCGGCTGGAGACCGACGAGCCCGTCGCGTTCCCCTACACGCCCGGCCAGCACGTCAGGATCCAGTTGAAGGACCCGCTGTCGGTGTCGGGCATCCTGCGCCCGGCCGAGACGCTGCGCACCTACACGATCTGGGACTTCGAGCGACAGGCCCTGGAACTGCGGATCCACCTGTACGAAGGCGACGGCATCGGCCTGGAGTGGGCGCGCACGGCCCGCCCCGGTGACCGGGTGACCTTCTGGTGGCCGCAAGGCGACTTCTTCACCCGCGAAGCGGACTTCCACGTGTTCATCGGCGAGGAGACCGCCAGCGCCGCCTTCGGCCCGATGATCCGGGCTCTGGGCGCTTCAGCCGAGGTGTACGGGGTCCTGGAAGGCGAAGCTCCCGAGCACGACCTGCCCGTCCCGGCACCCCGCCCCCTGACGCGCGTCCACCGCCACGGCGCGCAGGCCGCCTCCTCAGGAGTGCTGCTCGCGGCCGTCGCCGAACTCGACCTGCCGACCGGCTCCGGAGCCGCCTACGTGGCGGGCGAGGCCAGGACCTGCCAGATGGTCCGCGACTTCCTGGTCCGCGAACGCTCCTGGCCCCGCACCTCCATCAAGGTCAAGCCGTTCTGGACCCCCGGCAAGCGCGGCCTGCACTGACCCGGCACACCACGACCCGCGGGGAACACGACCGGCTCGGGTCAGTAGACGCGGATACCGCCGTGGTCGGCGGCTCGGGCGCCGAGCTCGGCCAGGTCGCGGACGTTGCCGAGGAGGCCGTCGGAGACTCCGTCCACGAAGTTGCGGTACTCGGAGACGATGTATTCACCCTCGCGGCCGCCGAGCAGGCGGGCGATCTCGCGGCATTCCTCGGGCGTGACGATCCACTCGTCGTTGGATTCGAATTTGTGCATCTGGATGACGCTCTCGCCTTCCGCCAGGGAGATCGCCAAGCGGAGCGTCTCGCGCACGTCCACCATCTCGCTGCCCGTGATGGACAGATTGTGCCCGCTGTCGTCCGCGCACCTGAACGCGTATCCCATCACGCCCCCCTTCGTCGGTGCGGCGATTCTTCCGAGGCCGGGGCCCCGGTCTCCAGGGACCGGGGTCCTGTTCCGGCCCGGGCCGCCGGGGCGTCCGGGTAAGGCCGTCAAAGGCGCAGTCCGAGGGGTGCCGCTCCCACGAGGCCGCCGTCGATGACGAGGTCCTGGCCCGTGATGTACGACGCGTCTTCCGAGGCCAGGAAGGCGACGGCGGCGGCGACGTCGTCCGGGTGGCCGAGCGAGCCGAGCGGCACCTCCGCCAGGATGCGGTCCTGCGCGTCGGGGTCGATGGCGGACCGGTACATCTCGGTCGCGATGTAGCCGGGGCTGACGGAGTTGACGCGGATGCCGCGGGGCGCGAGATCGGTGCCGAACGTGCGGGCGAGATTGTGCACGGCCGCTTTACCGGCCGCGTAGAGCGAGGCCACCGGGAGGCCGCGGTGCAGGGTCCAGGAGGCGTTGATGACGACGGCGCCTCCGTCGCCCATCAGCGGCAGCGCCTTCTGGATCGTGAAGAACACCCCCTTGAAGTTGATGCCGACGGTGCGGTCGAAGTCCTCCGGGGTGAACTCCGACTTGAAGTCCGCGATGCCGGCATTGGCGAAGACGACGTCGAGAGCGCCGCGCCAGGTCTCGACGCGCCGCACGAGGAGATCGAGGTCGGCGTCGACGCTGACGTCCGCGCGGACGGGCAGGACCCGCTCGGAGCCCAGGCGTTCCGCCGCGGCGTCGAGGCGGGCCTGGTCGCGGCCGGTGATGACGACGTACGCGCCCTCGTCGAGGAGCCTGCGCGCGGTCGCGAACCCGATGCCGCTCGTGCCGCCGGTGATCAGAGCCGTTCTGTTCGTGAATCGCTTCATGACGACGATCATCGAGCGGCGCCAGCCTGCGCGGCAGTGTCGGCCGAACCTGGGTCTGACACCACTATCAAGCGCTCCAGCAGGGCCTCCGTTCCCGTCCCGGGCATGGGGACGTGCAGCGACAGGCGGTGGCCGGGCAGCTCGGGCAGCGGCAGGACGGTGGCCTCGAAGGTCAGCGTCCCCAGGCCGGGGACCTCCAGGGCCTTGGTGCCATGGGTGGGGCCGCCGACGGGGAGCTCCGCCCAGATCTCGGCGAAGGCGGGGCTCGCGGCGCACATGTCCGCGGCCAGGCGGCCGAACGCGGGATCGTCCGGGTAGCGGGCGGCGTCCGCCCGGAACATGCCGACCATCGCCCGCGCCGCGTCGTGCCAGTCCACGACCGCCGCGCGGTAGCGGGCGTTGGTGAAGAAGCTGACCAGGCAGTTGTGGTCGTACTCGTTGCACTGGAACACGATCTCCGCCGCGCGGTTGAGGGCGAGGACGTTCCAGTGCCGGTCGATGACGTACGCGGGTCGCGGCAGCCAGCCCTCCAGCAGCCGCCGCACGGCATCGGGGACCCGCCCTTCGGAAGGCGCCGCCCGTGGCGGATTGAGGCCGGCGAGGAGATACAGGTGCTCGCGCTCGGCGGGCTCCAGGCGCAGCACCCTGGCGACGGCGTCCAGGACGTCGGCGGAGACGTTGATGTCGCGCCCCTGCTCCAGCCAGGTGTACCAGGACACTCCCACGCCGGCGAGCACGGCCACCTCCTCCCGCCGCAGCCCGGGCGTACGACGGCCTTGGCCGGCCGGCATGCCCACGTCGGCGGGCGTCACCCGGGCCCGCCGCGACCGGAGGAACGCGCGCATCTCGGAGCCGCGCCGCCGCCGCGCATCCGCGGGAAGTCGGGAAACGTCCACTTGATCATGCTATGTCGCGATCCACGAACCTCGCCTGGTGCGCCCGGCGGCGGGGGATCACCCCGCGTCCCGAGGGTGACGTCGCGGATCGGCCAGCCTTCACGGTGCGGGGCCTGTTGAACTGATCACGCAGCGACAGGATCCTCACAGGACGGAATTCATGATCTCGACGAGCACCGCCACCGCGCATCCCCCTGGCAGAGCCGGGCGACCCCTCCGGTCTCCGTCGTCCGGATGGCCGGCCGTGGTCACGGTGACGCTGGGCATCTTCTCGATCGTCACCACCGAGATCCTGCCGATCGGCCTGCTCACCGGGATCGGTGCCGGTTTCGCCGTCTCCGACGGGATGGCGGGGCTGATGATGACCATGCCCGGGTTCCTGGCGGCGGTCTCCGCGCCGCTGGTCACCGTGGCGACCACGCGTATCGACCGCCGTCTGATGCTGTGCGTGTTCATGCTCCTGCTCGCCATGGCGA
This sequence comes from Actinocorallia libanotica, assembly GCF_039525175.1. Lineage (NCBI taxonomy): Bacteria > Bacillati > Actinomycetota > Actinomycetes > Streptosporangiales > Thermomonosporaceae > Actinocorallia > Actinocorallia libanotica. Next base: position 92,405 of record NZ_BAAAHH010000021.1, on the reverse strand, counting down.
ACCTTCTGGCCGCCGTGGCATCGGACTACTGGCTCGTCCTGCTCTCCCGCGTCGTCGTCGGCGTCGTCATCGGCGGCTTCTGGTCGATCGGCGCCGGACTGGCCGAACGCCTGGTACCCGCCGAGTCGGTCGGCCGCGCCACAGCGGTGATCTTCTCCGCGGTGCCGCTGGGTTCGGTGCTCGGTGTGCCGGCCGGCACCTTCATCGGCGACCTGGCCGGCTGGCGCACGGCTTTCGTCGTCCTGGGCGTTCTCGCGTTCGGCGTCCTGTTCATGCTGCTCCTGGTGATGCCGCCGCTGCCGCCGGTCCAGGCGACCCGCCTGAGCGTGCTGCGCGGCATGCTCCGGAGCGTCGACACGCGTTTCGCGCTGCTGCTGACCTTCCTGGTCGTGCTGGCGCACTTCGGGGCCTACACCTACGTGGCTCCGTTCCTCGAACAGGTCACCGACGCCGGTCCCCGGCTGATCACCGTCTTCCTGCTGGTCTACGGTGCCGCGGGGATCATCGGCAACTTCTCGGGCGGGGCGCTGGTGGCGCGGCGTCCCCGGGCGGCCTTCGGTCTCGCCGCGGGCCTGATCGCGGCGGCCACGCTGCTACTGCCGGTCCTGGGACGCTGGGAGGTCGGGGCCGCCGCCCTGCTGGTCGTCTGGGGAGCGGCGTACGGTGCCGTCCCCGTCGCCTCCCAGACGTGGTTCGCCAAGGCGGCACCCGGCTCCCGCGAGGCGGCCTCGGTGCTGTTCACCGCTTCCTTCCAGGCGACGATCTCGCTCGGAGCGCTGGCCGGAGGCCTCGTGGTGGACCGCACCTCGCCGTCGGCGGTCATGGCCCTCGGCGGCGGCACCGCCATGCTCGCGGTCATGGCCGTATGGGTTCACTTCGCCCGGCGTCCGACCTGGCCGGCCGGCACCTGAACGCAGAAGGGGACGCGGGGCTCGGAACGGTCGCTTGAAGTGCCGTGATGACGTCATGGGTGATCGGGCGGTCGCCCGCGGACCAGAGGTGCTGCGCGGCGTAGCCGCGCCACGGTCGCCAGTCGGCGGCACGGTGGATCAGAGCCGCGGGAGCGGTCGGCAGGGAGAGCTCGCCGGCCGCCCGTCTGATGCCGGGGTCCGTGGCGGGAAAGGCGTCCGGATCACCCAGCGCGCGCAACGCGATGGTCTCCACCGTCCCCGGTTCCACACCGGGAAGGCTCTCCAGTTCGGTGCGGGCGTCTCGCCAGTCGCTGCCCGCGCCTAGATCGATGTCTCCCGAGGCCAGAGAGCCGATCAATGCGAAGACGGAGGCCCTGTGTTCCTGCGGCAGCGCCAGGGCGGCCGGATTGAGGCCGGCCAAGGCAGCCGGAGCGGGGAAGACATGGGTGAGCCCTCCGCCGGAATCGGTGACGGGAACGCCGTGGGCGGCCACCAGACGTGCGGCGTGCGTGCGCGCGGCCGCCATGGAGGCCTGCTGCCCGAGCAGCGCCCGGATGGAGAACTCCTCGCCGTCGACGGTCTGCGGGATGCGGAGGCCGGGTTTTCCGCGGACCAGCGGACCCATGACCGGGTCACGCCCCAGCAGCTCGTCGATCGCCACCGGATCGGCGTCCAGGTCCAACAGGCGGCGGCAGCGGTTGATGGCGGTGGTCAGATCGCGCAGGTCGGACAGAGCCAGCGTGCACTGGATATACGAGGCATCGGCGGGCCGAAGCTCGGCGACACCGTGTCCGTGCGGCAGGCGCAGAGTGCGCCGATAGGCACCCGAACGCCACTCCTCCACGCCCGGTACCGAGGAGGCGACCAGGTGCCCGAACAGGTCGTCCGGGCACAAGGGGGCGCGGAACGGCAGCCGTAGGGAGACCACACCGGTCACATCCGCCGCGCGGCCGCGGCTGCGCAGACCGGTAGGGGACAGGCCGAACACCGCGCGCACGGTGTCGTTGAAAGCACGGACAGAGGAGAAGCCCGACATGAAGGCCACATCCGCCATGGGCAGCGCGGTGGTCTCGATGAGCAGCCGGGCGGCCTGGGCGCGCTGGGCCCGGGCCAGCGCGGCGGGCCCGGCGCCGACCTCGACCCGCAACTGGCGTTCGATCTGGCGCAGGGAGTACCCCAGCCGGGCCGCCAGCCCGGCCGTGCCCTCCCTGTCGACGATCCCGTCTTTGATCAACCGCATGGCGCGGGCGGCCAGGTCCGCCCGCTCGTTCCATTCGGGGGAGCCCGGAACCGCGTCGGGCCGGCACCGCTTGCAGGCCCGGAACCCGGCCTGCTGGGCGGCCGCCGCACTGGGATAGAAGCTCATGTTCTCCGGCTTGGGCGCCATCACGGGGCAACTGGGCCGGCAGTAGATCCCGGTCGTCAGCACCGCGGTGAAGAACCACCCGTCGAACCGGGTGTCCCTGGACCGCACCGCCCGGACGCACCGCTCCACGTCTTCATGCATGCGCCCAGCATGCCCCGGCCCTCAGGACCGGACTGGCGGTCCCGCGACATCACCCTGCCGCGACGGCCGGTCCGGCGCCGTCACCAGGGCACGACACCGGCGTCCTCGAAGAACCCTCCGGTGGGGCCGCCGTCGGGCAGGGTGGCCAGGCGGATGGCGGTCGCCGCCCCTTCCTGGGGGCTGCGCACACCGCGGAAGCCGTTGAGGTCGGTGGCGACGAACCCCGGACAGGCGCAGTTGATGAGGATGTCCGTGTCGGCCAGTTCCCGCGCGTACTGCAGGGTGACCGCGTTCAGGAACGACTTCGAAGGCGCGTAGGCCACGGCCACCGGGCCGGTGGTGGTCTCGCCGCCCACGCCGGATTGGCGGGTCAAAGAGCCGACGCTGCTGGACATGTTCACGATCCGCGGCGACGCCGCACGGCGCAGCAGCGGCAGCATGGCGTTGGTGACCCGGATGACACCGATGACGTTGGTCTCCACGACCGTGCGGATGACGGCGGGGTCGACGGTGCTCGGCTGCTGCGGCCCGCCTCCGGTGATGGCGGCGTTGTTGACCAGGGCGTCCAGATGCCCGACGCGTTCGGCGATCAGGTCCGCGGCCGCGGTGACGCTGTGCTCATCGGTGACGTCCAGCGGGACACCGAAGGCGTCGACGCCGGCCTCGACCAGTCCGGCCACCGCCTCGTCGCGCCGGGCCCGGTCACGCGCGCCGATCCCGACGCTGTAGCCCAGCGCGCCCAGACCCGCCGCGATCTGGTAGCCGATTCCCTTGTTCGCCCCGGTGACCAGGGCGGTTTTGGTCGTGTTCATGCCTTCCATGATGGGGATCGGCTCGTGGAGGCGTCCAACACCGCTCGGGTCATGAGCGATACCGCACGGGTATCGATGGGAGTCGCCCCTTGAGTAGCCTGTCCGGGTGGAGTCACGCGAGCTGCGCTATTTCGTCGCCGTCGCCGAAGAGCTGCACTTCGGCCGGGCGGCGCAACGGCTGGGCATCGCCCAGCCGCCGCTGTCACGGGCGATCCTCCAGCTCGAACGCCGCTTGGGCGCCGCGTTGCTGCGGCGCACCAGCCGCTCGGTGACCCTGACCGAAGCCGGCGAGGTCCTGCTGCGGGAAGGCCGCACGGCCCTGGACGCGCTGGAAGCCGCCGAGCACCGCGCTCAACGCGCGGCCCGTGCCGCCGCCGGTCGCCCCGCCCTCGTCCTGGCCGCCAAGGCCGGCGCCTCCAGCGAGCTGCTGGCGAAGCTGCTCCACGCCTACGCCGCCGAGCCCGGATCGATCCACGTCGACGTGATGCTCTGCAGACCCGGTGCGCAGGAGCGACTCCTGCGCAACGGGCAGGCCGACGTGGCCGTCCTCCACCGGCCGTTCGACGAGACGACGGGCTTCGACACCGAGGAGATCCTCACCGAAGGACAGGTCGCGGTCCTGCCCGCCGCGCACACGCTCGCCACCCGCAAGACCCTGCACCTGAAGGACCTGGCCGACGCGGAGGACCTCCCCACCCCCCGCTGGCCCGGCCCCGACGGCACCTACCCCGCCGGCCCCGGCCCCGAGGTACAGAGCCACACACAGCTCCTGCAACTCGTCTCCCTCGGCCGCGCCTTGATGGTGGCACCCGACTCCTGCCGCTCCCAACTACGCGACGACGTGGTCGCCGTCCCGGTCATGGACGCCCCGAAGGTCACCACGGTCATCGCCTGGCCCCCGCACAGCCGCTCACAAGCCGTCGCCACTCTCGTACGAACGGCACTCCGCCTTTGACCATCAGGGAAACCGCTGAAACGAACGGGGGAAACTCAGTTCCAGGCCCCCATGATCTTGTGGCAAGATCGCGGGATGCTGCGACTCACCGACTTCATCATCGACTGCCCGGACACGATGGAGCTGGCGGCCTTCTACTCCGCGGTGACGGGCCGCCCGGTCAAGGAAGGCAGCGACGAGGACTGGGCCGGCATCAAGTTCGGCGAGATCGAGCTGGCCTTCATCCGGGTGGACGACTACCGCGCTCCGCAGTGGCCCGACAGCGAGCACCCCAAGCAGTTCCACCTCGACTTCGAAGTGGACGAGATCGAGCCCGAGCAGCGCCGCATCCTCGCCCTCGGCGCGACGCTCCAGCAGGATTTCATCAACCCCGAAGGCTACGGCTGGCGGGTCTACACCGACCCCATCGGCCACCCCTTCTGCCTGTGCCGCAACAAGGGCGTCACCTGGACCGACCAGGGCCCGATCTGGCCCAAGCGCTAGACGCTCCCGCTCGTACCCAGGGCTTCAGTCCAGGCGGCCCTTGCGGCGCCGCTCTTCGTGGGTCGCCTCTCGGTACGCGTCCAGTGAGCCGTAGTCGTAGCCGGTCTTGTCGAAGACCGCTCGCACCCATCGGATCTGGTGATCGCTGGAGGCCTTCCAGAGGTAATCCAGGGTCAGCAGGGTGCTCCTGCGCCGTTTTCCACGGCCACTGACGGCGAAATCCCAACCATGCTCATGGCCCAGAGCCGGCCCGTCGGTCCCATCTCTGGGATCACCCCGGATCTCCCGAATCCGGAGAGCTCTGCCGGAGGCACTGCCTTGCGCCTATGGATGTTCCTGCCTGCGGTCGCCCGGTCGTGATCCCGCTATGGCGGCGGGCCGCGCCCGAGTCCCCGACCGCCTGCTGGACGCCCTCGACGTGAACGTGAACGCGCTTCGACGCGGCCGGCGCGCTCGTGGACCACGTCCTCGGCGTTATGGACCGGACGGCCTTCCTGGACAATGCCGCCGCGCGATGGGCGCTGATCGATCCCAGCCGGTAGCTCGATCCTGGGCTAGGCCGGTCGTCGTCGTACGGCCTCGGCGATGACCGATGTCACGAACTTGTCGACGGATTCCGTGGTCGGCGGGCCGGGGTCGCGGTCCGCGAAGAGGAGATGCCCGCCGCCGACCAAGGAGAGGGTGAGTGAGTCGATGTCGGCGTCGGCCGCGATACGGCCCAGTTCGCGCTCGTCGGCCAGATAGGCGGAGATCGCGGTCGTGGCCTGGGCGAGGATCGCGATGCCGCCTCCGGGCATGGCCTGCCGCAGCCGTGCGCGCAGCTCGTCCCGGAAGGTGATGAGCGGGATGATCGCCACCGGGATCGGCCCGAACAGGGTGGTCAGGGCGCTGGTGAGGTTGTCGGCCACCGTGCCGGTGCCGGCGGAGGCGCGCAGCGCACTCGCCTGCGTCTCGAGTTGCGCGGCCCGGTTGAGCACCAGTTCGGCGAGGAAGGCGTCGAAGTCGGGGAAGTGCCGGTGCAGGACGCCTTTCGCGCAGCCCGCCTCGTCGGTGACGGCCCGGCTGGTCAGCCCGTTCGGTCCGTCCCGCAGGAGCACTCGCTCGGCGGCGTCGAACAGTTGTCGCCGCGCATCGCGAAGGTGCACGCCAGTCGGCACTCGCCACTCCTCCCATGTGTCGCCCCGTCGGCACCCGTTGCCTTAGTGGGCGCACGCCCACTAAGGTGGGCGCATGCCCACAATAGCGCAGGAGCAGCCAGAACCGTCCCCGGGGGAGCCGCAGAAGGCCCGAGGAATGGCCGAGTCGTTCGGCGTGGACGCGCAACGCTACGACCAGGCCCGGCCCGGCTATCCCGATGAGCTGGTGGCGCGGATCGTCGCCGGAAGCCCCGGGGCCGACGTGCTCGACGTCGGCTGCGGTACCGGCATCGCGGCCCGCCAGTTCCAGGCCGCCGGCTGCACCGTGCTCGGCGTCGAGCCCGATGCGCGGATGGCGGACTTCGCACGATCCCATGGCCTGCAGGTCGAGGTGGCGACCTTCGAAGCCTGGCAGCCGGCCGGCCGGACGTTCGACGCGGTCATCGCCGCACAGTCATGGCACTGGGTGGAACCGGTCACCGGTGCCGTGAAAGCGGCACGTGTGCTGCGCCCAGAGGGACGGCTGGCGATCTTCGGGCATGTGTACGAGCCACCCGCCGAGGTGGCCGAACCGTTCGCCGCCGCCTACCGGCGGGCGGCGCCCGACTCCCCGCTCAGCGGCCAACCGCCCCGACGCCCCCTCGACCTCTACCGGGCGGCATACGCGAAGCTCGCCGACCAGATCCACGAGACCGGTCAGTTCAACGATCCCGAACAGTGGCGATTCGACTGGAAGCAGTCCTACACACGCGATCAATGGCTGGACCTGCTCCCCACCACCGGCGGCCTCACCCAACTGCGCCCCGATCAACTGACCGAGATCCTGGACGCGGTCGGCAGCGCCATCGACTCCCTGGGCGGACACTTCACGATGAACTACACCACCCTGGCCGTGACCGCCGCCCGCCCCGGCTGAGCTCCCCCCACAACACGGGAACATCAGGAGATGCGTTGTGATCCCTGAACTTGGGAGATCCCGACGTTCTTGGACGGGGAACCTGCCGGGGGTGCAGGGGGGCGGAACCCTCTTGCCGGGGTTCGGGGGCTCGGCCCCCGATGGGCACGGCCCCGAGCTGAGCGAGGGACCACGCCGTCGGGGAGGGACGGCGCCTGCGAGGGCCTGGGCGCTGGGTGGAGTACCGGGAAAACGAAAAGAGCCGGGACCTCAGGCCTCGGCTCTTCGTGATCTTGCTGTATCCCCAATGGGATTCGAACCCGTGCTACCGCCTTGAAAGGGAGAGAACGATCTTTCTTCTTGCCTGGCAAGACGCTGACCTGCGGATTCTCGGGTTCTCTTCCCGTGAGTGACCGTGGTTGACCGCGGCTCGCCTTCCGTTCGGGCACGCAACGGGCACGCGTCCGAGTCGTCTGTCGTCGTGTGGTGACCTGGTTCGGCTACCGGGGCCCTGCTGATGGTCGGGGAGATAGATTGGTCGGCATGACTCCTCAGCCTCTGGAGCCGGTGGAACCGCGTGATCCGGGTGAGGATCCGGCTGCGATCTTCGACGCCCTTCCGCTGTCACATCGCGCCCAGTTCCGTGCGGAGTATGACGAGGCTTTGGATGCGGCTCATGATCTGGCCCGCTTCAAGCAGGTGCAGGCGTTGCTGCGTCAGTGGCGTCTACGGGCGATCGCCTACGCACGGCCAGGCTATGAAGAGGCTGTCCAGGATGCCGTTGAGGGCCGGACAGAGATGTTCACGCGCTACGCCCCGCCGGAGTGGAAAGGCCGGGTGTGAGCTACAAGTTCGACGGTTTCCACGGGCGGGCTCTGTATGAGCTGAACGGCCTGCCGGAGGAGGTCCGTGACGGCCCGCTGCTGGAGCGTCTGATCGAACTTCTTCACTCTCCCTGGGACGCGGTCGCAGAACGCCCCGGTCAGTCCGTGGTGAGGCACGCCTTCTTCGGCGAGACCGGTCAAGGGATGCTGACGTTCATCCTCGACGAGGAGACACAGACCTTGCGCATCATCGACATCCTCTGGGTCGGCTGATCTCGTTCCACCTGAGCGGATGAGTACAGGACCGAAGACGTCGTCACGGAGCAGTAGAGGCGCTCGCCTTCAGGCTGGTCGTGCTGAGAAGCCCGTAGCGGCGGGCGGGGGCGGGACACAAAGGTAAGAAGCTCTTCA
>NZ_BAAAHH010000021.1:0-84461 GCF_039525175.1 Actinocorallia libanotica | reverse complement strand
GCGGGGGGCCCCCGGCCCCCCCCCCCCCCCCCCGGCGAGGGTCTGGGCGCTGGGTGGAGTGCCGGGAAACGAAAAGAGCCGGGGCCTTGGGCCTCGGCTCTTCGTGATCTTGCTGTACCCCCAACGGGATTCGAACCCGTGCTACCGCCTTGAAAGGGCGGCGTCCTAGGCCACTAGACGATGAGGGCGCATGAGTGTGCTCAAGACCAGCATAGGGGACAGGGCGCGGAGACGTGTAATCGGTTTGGGGTTCATGGGGCGACAGGGGTGCTTGTGGGAGGGGAGGCGGACGGGGTGGCGGTGGGGGAGGCCGGGGGGCTCGTGGGGGAGGCGGAGGTGGGCGGGGTGGGGCGGAGGTGGAGTTCGACCTGGACGGACTGCTCGCCGAGGCCGCCGAGGGTGAAGTCGTCCCAGGCCTGGAGGCCGCCGGTCTCGCGGTTGAAGTAGAGCAGGCTCAGTTCGACCTTGGTGGGGGTCTCGTGTTCGAGGGAGCGCAGTCCGGCGCCTCCGGTGCTGCCCTGGACGAAGAGCCGGGTGCCCTGGGGGAGGAGCTCGGTGGCCCGCCGGTGGGAGTGGCCGGCCAGGACGAGGGGGGTGGCGCCGTCGAAGGCCTTGGCCTGGTTGCCGTCGTGGATCACCGCGACGTGCGGGGGTTCGGGGGCGGCGCGCAGGGGGGTGGCGAGCTGGACGCCCGCGGCGTACAGGGCCTCGGGGGTGAGGGAGTCGTCCGAGGTGGTCTTGTCGGGGGTGAAGCGGGGGTCGCCGGCCCCGTAGATGCGCAGGCCCTCGACGGTCTTGGTCTCGTCGTCGAGGACGACGGCGTTCTTGTTCTTGGCGACGGCCTTCTGGGTGCCGGGAGAGTCGTGGTTGCCGCGGACGAAGACGTAAGGCACGTCCCCCAGGGTCTCGATGTTGTCGGCGAAGCGGTCCTCGGCGCGGGAGCCGTGGTCGGTGAGGTCGCCGCTGTCGATGATCACCTCGACCTTGAACTGGGTGGTGATGGAGCGGATCACGTCCCAGGCGATGGGGTTGAGGTGGATGTCGGAGACGTGGAGGACGCGCAGGGTGGACGGGTCGGGTTCGTAGATCGGCAGGGTCGAGGTGGTGGCGTACAGCTCGGAGACGTTGCCGACGAGTTTGGCGAGCATGCCGCGGTACTCGTCGAAGCGCTGGACGACGGTCTGGACGTCGCCGACGAGTTGGGGGGCGTTGGCGAGGAGGCCGGTGTAGCGGGGTTCGGCGACGGAGGCGGGGCGGAACGTCAGCCACGCGGCGGTGCCGAAGGCCGCCAGGGTGACGGCGGCGGCGGTGAGGGCGGCCAGGGCGGGGCGCCAGGCGCGGTAGACGAGCAGGGCGACGACGAAGGCCAGCGCGAAGGCGGTGAGGGCGCCGCGGACGGCCATCCAGACGAGGCCGTGCCGGATCTGGTCGGTGATCGTCTCGGCGAGGGCGTCGATCGCGGAGGGGTCGTTGATGAACTTCTCGGTGGCGGCGGGGCGGAGCTGGCTGATCTGCGCCTTGAGGGTGACGGGGCCGCTGTGGGAGTCCAGGCGCAGGGAGCCGAGCGGCGGGACGTCCACGACGGTGCCGCCGTCCTGGGACAGGGAGAAGGACAGGGAGGCGTCGGCGGGGCCGACGGGGGTCTGGATGCGGCCGCCGAGCAGCAGGCCGGCCAGGGCGCCGGCCACGCCGATGAGGACGAGGGAACTCCAGCGGGCGGTGCGGCGGTTGAAGAGGCGGTGGAGGAGGCGTTTCATGGTCGAGGTTTCCGCGGTGGAGTTCGAGGGGCTGGTGTCGGAGGCACTGGACACGATCCCTCCGGATCTGACGAGGTTGATGAAGAACGTCGTGGTCGTGGTGGTGGATCGGGCCCCCGAGGAGGGGTTGCTGGGCCTCTACACCGGTGTCCCCCTGACGGAGCGCGGCGACTGGTACGCAGGAGTCCTGCCCGACCGGATCGAGATCTACCGTGAGGAACATCTCGCTTTCTGTTCGGACAGGGACCATCTACGCGAAGAGATCGCCGTGACGGTGGTGCACGAGATCGCGCACCACTTCGGAATCGACGATAGGCGACTGCATGAACTGGGCTGGTGACTCGTAGTCCAGAGGAAAGTGCATTCGGTCACCGAAGGGCAACGCTACGTGATTTGATGAGGGGGTAGGGCGACCTAAGAGAGCGGGGTATGGGCAGGCACAGACGGCCGCCGGAAAGGCAGGCGACATACCGCGAGGTCTTCGCCGTCGTGGAGTTCCGCCGGTTGTGGTTCGCCCAGACGCTCAGCTCCGTGGGGGACCAGTTCGCCCAGGTGGCGCTGGCCGTCCTGGTCTACGACCGCACGCAGAGCCCGCTGCTGACGGGCCTGGCCTACGCGCTGACGTACCTGCCGCCGATCATGGGCGGCCCGGTGCTCAGCGGGCTGGCCGACCACTTCCCGCGCCGCCGCGTGATGATCGTCTGCGATGTGCTGCGCGCCGCCCTCATGGGCCTGATGGCGCTGGGCGACACGCACTTCGCGGGGCTGTGCGCCCTCATCTTCCTGACGGTCCTGCTGGGCTCGCCGTTCACCGCGGCCCGCGCCGCCCTGCTCCCCGACATCCTGCGGGGCGACCGCTACGTGCTGGGCGCCGCGGTCAACAACATCACCCACCAGGCGACGCAGATGCTCGGCTTCGTCGTGGGCGGCGCGCTGGTGGCGATCATGGGGACGCGCGAGGCGCTGGGGCTCAACGCGCTCACGTTCCTGCTGTCGGCGCTCGTCCTCACCGGCATCGCGCGAAGACCCGCGCCGGAGCGCCGCAACGGCAGGCTCCGGCTGTGGCGGACGACCCGGGAGGGCGCGGCGCTCGTCTTCGGCGACCCCGCGCTGCGGAGCCTGGTGGGCTTCGCCTGGCTGTGCTCCTTCTCGACGATCCCCGAGGGGCTGGCCGCGCCGTACGCGGCGACGTACGGGAAGGACGCGCTGTACGTCGGGGTGCTGATGGCCGCGATGCCGGCGGGGATGGTCGCGGGCAGCTTCGTCTTCTCCCGGTTCGTCCGGCCCACCAGCCGGGTCCGCTCGATGGGCTGGATGTCGCTGCTGTCGTGCGCGCCGCTGATCGGCTGCGCGCTGGAGCCGCCGTTCGCGGTGACGGTCCTGCTGTGGGCGCTGGCCGGCGGCGGCGCCGCCTACCAGCTGGCCGCCAACACCGCGTTCGTGGCGGCGGTGCCGCCCGACGGCCGGGGGCAGGCGTTCGGGCTGGTGCAGTCGGGCATCCTCGCCGGGCAGGGCCTGGGCATCCTGGTGGGCGGCGCGCTCGCCCAGGTGATCGGCCCGCAGAAGGTCGTGGCGCTGGCGGGCGCGGCGGGCCTGGCCGCGGCGACGGTGCTGACGATGGGCTGGACGCGCATCCGCGGCGACGTGCTGCGGATGATGTTCACTCCTCCCGCGCAGGGCGAGAGGGCCAAAGCCTCTCTGTGAGGTTCCACGCCGTTCGTGTGCTTTTCATGGCATGTCTCCCTCCGGTCGGCATGATCACGCCCGGAACTTCGAGCTCAGGAGCGTGCCATGACCCTCGACCGACGTGACCTCCTGCGGGCGGGCCTGCTGGCGGGCGGCGCCCTCGCGCTGCCCGCCGCTGCCGGGGCCCCCGCCTTCGCCCGTGCCCGGCCCGTGATCACCCACGGCGTGCAGACCGGCGAGGTCGCCGACGGCAGGGCGCTGGTGTGGACGCGCGCCGACCGCCCGTCACGGATGCTGGTGGACTACAGCACCCGCCCCGACTTCCGCGGCCACCGCACGGTCCGCGGCCCCTGGCTGACGCCCGGCACCGACCTCACCGGCAAGGTCGCCCTGCGCGGCCTGCCCGACGGCCGCCGCGTCCACTACCGGGTGCGGCTCGACGACGGCCGCGCGGTGTCCGCGCCCGAGACCGGCTCGTTCGGCACCGCCCCGCTGCGCGGCCAGGACGTGCGGTTCGTGTGGGGCGGCGACCTCGCCGGCCAGGGCTGGGGCATCAACGAGGCCTTCGGCGGCTACCGGATCTTCAACGCGATGGCCGACGTGCAGCCGGAATTCTTCCTGTGCAGCGGCGACTGGGTGTACTCCGACGGCCCCCTCGCCGAGACCGTCGCGCTCCCGGACGGCACCGTCTGGAAGAACGTCATGACCGAGGAGAAGGCGAAGGTCGCGGAGACGCTCGCGGAGTACCGCGGCCAGTTCCGCTACAACCTCATGGACGCCAACCTGCGCGCCTTCCACTCCCGCGTGCCGCTGATCTACCAGTGGGACGACCACGAGGTGACGAACAACTGGTACCCCGGGGAGGTCCTCGACGACGCCCGGTACGCCGAGAAGAACGTCGACGTCCTGGCGGCGCGCGCCCGCCGCGCCATCGACGAGTACCTTCCGGTCGACCTGGACCGCCCGCTCTACCGGAAGATCTCCTACGGGCCGCTGCTGGACGTCTTCGTCCTCGACATGCGCTCGTTCAAGAACAAGAACTCCCCGAACCTGGAGACGCAGGGCCGCGGCCTGCTCGGCGACGCGCAGAAGCGCTGGCTGACGCGCGAGCTGCGCCGCTCCAAGGCCACCTGGAAGGTCATCGCCAACGACCTTCCGATCGGGCTGATCGTCCCCGACGGCACCGCCCAGGAGGGCGTGGGCAACACCGACAGCGGTCGTCCGCTGGGCCGCGAACGGGAGATCGCCGAGGTTCTGCGCGACGCGCACCGCGACGACGTGACGGGAATCGTCTTCCTCACGGCGGACGTCCACTACACGGCCGCGCACTACTACGACCCCGCGAAGGCCTCCTTCAAGGACTTCACGCCGTTCTGGGAGTTCGTGGCGGGTCCGCTGAACGCCGGCACGTTCGGCCCCAACACACTGGACGGCACGTTCGGTCCCACACAGGAGTTCTTCAAGGCCGGTCCCCGCGCCAACGCCAGCCCCGCCGAAGGCGCGCAGTTCTTCGGAGAGGTGGAGATCGACAGCCGGTCGAAGGCGTTCACCGTGCGGCTGCGCGACCTCGACAACAAGGTGCTCTACACCAGGACGCTGACGCCCTGAGTTCCGCCGCCCGGCCTCTCGTGGTGGGGAGGCCGGGCAAAGCCTTCTCTTTCTCCCGCTTGTCGCGTTGAGTCCCGTCCTCCGGTCCGCGATCTTGGCCGTGTCCGCGAGCCTGGAGCGTGCCGATGACCCTCGACCGACGTGACCTCCTGCGAGCCGGCCTGCTGGCGGGCGGCTCGCTCGCCCTGCCCGCCGCACCCGCGCTCGCCCGAGCCCGGCCCATGATCACCCACGGTGTGCAGAGCGGCGAGGTCTACGACGGCCACGCCCTGGTGTGGGCGCGCGCCGACCGCCCGTCACGGATGCTGGTGGACTACAGCACCCGTCCCGACTTCAAGGAAGGGCGGACCGTCAAGGGACCCTGGCTGACCCCTGAGACGGATCTGACGGGCCGCGTACAGCTCACGAAGATGCCCGCGGGGAAGCGCGTGTACTACCGCGTCACACTGGACGACGGGCGCGTGCGGTCGGCTCCGGAGCCGGGTTCCTTCACGACGCCTCCCGGCGAGGGACGGAACGTTCGCTTCGTGTGGGGCGGCGACATGGCGGGCCAGGGCTGGGGCATTAACGAGGCCTTCGGCGGCTACCGGATCTTCAACGCGATGGCCGATGTGCAGCCGGACTTCTTCCTGTGCAGCGGCGACTGGGCGTACGCCGACAGCCCGCTGCGCGAAACCGTCACGCTGCCCGACGGAACCATCTGGCGGAACGTGATGACGCAGGAGAAGGCGAAGGTCGCGGAGACGCTGGAGGAGTACCGCGGGCAGTTCCGCTACAACCTCATGGACGCGAATCTGCGCGCGTTCAACGCCCGCGTACCGATGCTCTACGACTGGGACGACCACGAGGTACGCAACAACTGGTACCCCGAGATGATCGTCCACGACCGGCGCTACACCGAGAAGAACGTGCGCGTACTGGCGGAGCGCGCCCGCCGCGCCGTCCAGGAATACGTACCGATCACCAACCGCTCGACCATCTACCGCAAGGTCTCCTACGGGCCGCTGCTGGACGTCTTCGTCCTCGACATGCGCTCGCACCGCAACAGGAACACCCCGAACCTGGAGACGGACGGCCCTGGCATCCTCGGTGACGAGCAGACGCGCTGGCTCATCCACGGCCTACGGGAGTCCAAAGCCGTCTGGAAGGTCATCGCCAACAGCATCCCGCTCGGCCTGACAGGCGCCAAAGGCAAGGATCAGGACGGTGTGGGCAACAGAGACGAGGGTTTGCCGCTGGGTCGCGAGCGGGAGTTCGCCGCGATCCTGCGCGACGCCTGGCAGCACGAGGTGACGGGAATGGTCTTCCTCACCGCGGAGGTGCATTACGCGGCGGCCCTCTACTACGACCCCGCGCAGGCCGCCTTCAAGGACTTCGCGCCCTTCTGGGAGTTCATCGCGGGGCCTCTCAACGCGGGTACGTTCCGCCCTACGAGGTTCGACTCGACGTTCGGGCCGACCACGGTGTTCATCAAGGGCGCTCCCCGCCATGGCGCCGGCCCCGCTGACGGCGCCCAGTTCTTCGGCGAGGTGGAGATCGACTGCCACACGGAGGAGCTCACCGTGCGGCTGCGGGACCTGCAGGGCGCGGTGCTCCACACCCAGACGCTGACGGCCCGCCCCTAGCCGCGGCCTCCCGAACGGGGGGTTCGGGAGGCCGTCTCGCGGGTCACGGCTGCGTCTTCTTGGTGAAGGCGTCGGACGCCTTGTCGAGGGCGTCCTTGACCTCGGGCTTGCTGAACCAGCGCTGGGCGGGCGACTGGTCGGCGTCGTCGGCCGGGAGGAAGATCCAGGCGAGCAGGTACAGGACGGGGACGGCCAGGCCCAGGCCGACGATCCCGCCGAAGACGGAGACGCCGGCGACGGCCAGGCGGACGATGTTGAGGTCGGCGTTGGTCCGGTCGGCGATCGTGGTGCAGACCCCGCCGAGCATCTTGCCGTCCATCTTGCGCTTCAGTGTGTTCGTCATGTCTCAAGAGTGCCCCGCGCGCGCCCCTTTCCACATCGGGGGGCAGCCCTGATCCGACCCTGACTCCGACCCCTGAGTAAGTTAGCGGTGATAACCAGAGGGAGGCACGGGATGGACGTTCTGCGGCTCGACGATCAGCTCTCCGACGAGGAAAGGATGGTGCGCGACAGCGTTCGCGCCTTCCGCACCGGCTCGGTGGACCCCTACGTGGCCGACTGGTTCGAGAGCGGCACGCTGCCCGTCCGCGACCTCGCGCGGGAGCTGGGCAAATTGGGGCTCTTCGGGATGCACCTGGAGGGCTACGGGTGCGCGGGGCTGAACGCCGTCTCGTACGGGATCGCCTGCCGGGAGCTGGAGGCGGCGGACAGCGGGCTGCGCAGCTTCGTCTCAGTCCAGGGCTCCCTGGCGATGGCCGCGATCCACAAGTACGGCTCGGAGGAGCAGAAGCAGCGCTGGCTGCCGGGCATGGCGGCGGGCGAGCTGATCGGCTGCTTCGGCCTCACCGAGCCCGACCACGGCTCCGACCCGGGGTCGATGCGGACGTACGCGCGGCGTGACGGGCAGGACTGGGTGCTCAACGGCGCCAAGATGTGGATCACCAACGGGTCGGTGGCGGACGTCGCGGTCGTCTGGGCCCGCACCGAAGAGGGCATCAACGGCTTCCTCGTGCCCGCCGGAACGCGCGGGTTCAGCAGGACGGACATCCAGAAGAAGCTTTCGCTGCGCGCCTCTGTCACGTCAGAGCTGGCTTTCGACGACGTGAGGCTGCCGGCGGACGCGCTCCTCCCGGGCGCCAAGGGGCTCAAGGCGCCGCTCGGCTGCCTTTCGGAAGCGCGTTTCGGCATCGTCTTCGGCGCCATCGGCGCGGGCCGCACGTGTTACGAGACGGCCGTCGAGTACGCCAAGTCCCGGGAGCAGTTCGGGAAGCCGATCGCGGGCTTCCAGATCACCCAGGAGAAGCTCGCGCGCATGGAGCTGGCCCTCGGGCAGGCCGGGCTGACGGCACTGCACATCGGGCGGCTGAAGGACGCGGGGAAGGTGACGTCCCAGCAGATCTCCTTCGGCAAGCTCGCCAACGTCCGGGCCGCCCTGGACGTGGCCCGCTCGGCCCGTACGATCCTCGGCGCGAACGGCGTCACGCTGGAGTACCCGGTGATCCGCCACGCCAACAACCTGGAATCCGTCCTCACCTACGAGGGCACGGAGGAGATCCACACGCTCGTCCTCGGCGAGGCGATCACCGGGATCTCCGCCTACCGGGGCTGACGGCCTTCGAGGTCCGCGCGGCGTGCGTCCTCGTCGAAGGCGGGCGCGTAGTACGGCATGACGCCGGGCGCCCCCGGGCCGAAGAACGGCGGAGTCACGGCCGGCTCGGGGGCGGGTTCGGGAGAGCCCGGCTCGGGGATCGGGTCGTGCGTGGACGTCACGTACTCGTCGAGGTGCTTGGGGATGCGCGCTATCTCGCGTTCCTCCCACGCGGCGAGGATCGCGGCGGCCACCCGCAGTTCGGACTCCGCCGTCATCGCGCCGAGCTTCTGGGCGGCTTCCTGCCGTGCTTCCACGAGCGAGCGGGACTGGCTGAGCTGCGACGTCTGCTCCAGCTCCAGTGCCTGCTCGTGCGTCTCGGCACGGATCTTCCCGGTCGTGACGCTGCGTTTGGCGTGCTCTTCGGCGAGCTGCTCGTAGGTGTTCGGCGGCCCGTACAGCTGCAGCACCTTCACGAAAATCGGCAGGCATTCGATGACGGTGAAGAGCAGGAAGAGCAGGACGCGCCAGAGGCCGAGCGTGAAATCGCCTGCCGAAGCACGGTTGAGCGCGTCCAAGCGCACCAGAAGGCCGGTGTTGCCCTCGTTGGCCTGCTCGAAGGACTGCTGCTCGTCCGATTGGATCTGCCGCAGGTTCTCCAGCTGGGTCTGAACGCCCGGCAGCGACTCGTTGGCCTCGCGGAGGGTCTGTTCCCGGCTCGTCTTGGACGTCGCCGTGATGTCGTCCCGGCGGTCCTTGATCTGCCGGTCGATCTCGCGGATCTGCCGCTCCGCCTCGCGCTGCTTGGCCCGGAAGTTCTCGTACCGCGGTCCCGCACCGGACTTGCGGCTCCCGTCACGGCACTTGTCGCCCGTCAGCTCGCACGTCGCGGCGTCGGCGTTCTCGTCCCGCGTCTTCTCCAGCGGGCCGAGCCGCTCCCGCAGCGCGACGATCTGCGGGTCCTCCTCGGGGTTCACGACGGTGCCGCCGCCGGCGATCGTCTGGAGCAGCGCGGTCTCCTGCTTCTCCAGCGCGTCGATCTTCCGGCCCACCTCGCCGCCGCTGAGGTCGCCCTGGAACCGCTCGGTCTGCTCCTGCCGGATCTTGTTGATCTCGGTCTCGATCTCCGGCTGGAAGATCCGCAGCACCAGCGGCGTGGAGATGATGAACCCGAACAGCAGCGCCATCAGCAGCCGGGGCAGCGCCACCAGCCACGCCCGGTTCCCGCGCTGGATCGACACGACCAGCCAGCGGTCCAGGTTCAAGATGGCCAGGAACCACACCAGCGAGATCGGCAGCGCCGCGTACCAGGGGGCCCGCAGCGCCATCTGCAGCGCGAAGAACATCGAGACCCCGGCGAGCGTCGCCGTGGTCAGCACCGCGCCGCCGATGCCCTGGTACTTGGCCCGGTCCCCGGGCGTCTGCTCCAGGATCGCGGGCTGGGCGCCCGACAGCCAGATCAGGGGGTGTCGCTTCATCTAGTGTTCCTGTTTCCGTAGCGGGCGCGGAAGGGCGAACACGGCTCGGGGCAGGCGGGGAGAGGTCAGCCGGACGGCCAGGTCGCGCCACGGGCCGCGCGGCGCGGCCACCTCGACGGCGGCTCTGGGCACCGACGCGGCGGCCCTCGGCACGTGCAGTGTGCCGACCCGCGGCAGCGGATAGTCGTCAGGCAGGGGCATAAGGCCATCCAGCGGTCATTTGCCACAGCAACAAACTTCAGCACCATAACAGGGCGCGCCGCTGGCCGGGAGGTGAGAAAGAAGGGGCCCACCGCCCGTGAATTCAGACCGCTGCGGAAAAATCCCAGGTCAAGGGAGGAAAATGCCGTACTCCCGGATTTCCGGGGTGAGATGCGGCGGCAGGGAGGCGACCGCGGAGAGCTCCTCGGCGGAGCTGAAACCGACGACCTGCGCCCGCACCTTCACGATGTGCTCGGCCATCTCCGGCGTGACCCCCGTGATGGAGGCGATGACCTGCGCCGGGGCGTGGTTGACGTCGATGAGCCCGCCGTCGTCGTAGTGCCGCGGCAGGTCCGGCCGCCCGATGCGCAGGTCCCGCGCGAGCACCACGTCCCGCGCGTGCTCCCGTGCCTGCTGGCGCAGCTGGCGCCGCATGTTCGCCATCGCGATGGCCTGGGCGTTGCCGTTGAACCGGTTGACCGGCGGCGGCGCGAACCCCGCGTACGGCAGCCCGCCGCCCTGGAAGAGCCGTCCGTGCTGGTCCACCGACACCGCGGTGCGCTTCTCCTGCTCCACCACCGCCAGGACGATCCAGATGGGCAGCCACAGCCCGCACAGCAGGAACGTGATCAGCGCGTGCGCGACGTGGTTGGTCTGCCCGCCCCGCACGAAGACGACCTGGTTCCCCATCCGGGACTCCAGCCGCCAACCCATCGCGACGTGCTGGCTGATCACCGAATGGAGCACCGCCTCGATCCGGTCCTGGGGGAGGGGCGCGGGCTGGTAACCGGTCATGCCTGTTGAGACGCACGGAAAGGACCATTGGTTCCATACGGGCGACCGTCGTGGCAGAGGCACACGTCCGCCCCACCCGCCCCTGCCGGATTGGTCCTATTGAAAACTTTTGTGGGAGATAGGGCGTCCAACGAGCATGGAGAGACGTGCGTTCTTGGGGGCGCTCGGTCTTGCCGGAATGGTGACGCCCTTCGACGGGGTGGCCGCGTACGCGGCGGGCGAGACGAGCGGGTACGGGAAGCTGCGGGCGGTCAAGGACCTGCGTGACGGCAGGGCGCGGCTGCTGCTTCCGGCGGGGTTCAAGTACCGGTCGTTCAACGCGGCGGGGACCCGGCTCAGCGACGGGCATGTCACGCCCGGCAAGCACGACGGGATGGCGGCCTTCAAGACGGTCAAAGGGCAGGCCGTGCTGGTGCGCAACCATGAGGTGTTCGGGCCTGTGGGGGCGTTCGGGGACAGGAACAAGGCGTACGACCCGATGGCGGGGGGCGGTACGTGCACGTTGCGGGTCACCGACTACGGGAAGGTGCTCGCCGGGGCGGTCAGCCTGAACGGGACGATGGGGAACTGCTCCGGCGGGGCGATGCCCTGGGGGCGCTGGGTCAGCTGCGAGGAGACCGTCAACGGGCCGGACGTGGGGAACGACCACACCGGAGGCGACAACTCGCTGCTGAAGGAGAAGCACGGGTACGTCTTCGAGGTGGGGATCGGGGAGCCGATCCTCTCCGCGGGAAGGTTCGCGCATGAGGCGGCCGCCTGCGATCCGAAGACGGGGGCCGTCTACCTCACCGAGGACGACTTCAACTTCGCTTCGGGCTTCTACAGGTACCTGCCTCCGCGGAGCCCGCTGAGCGCGGGACGCATCCTGGACGGCGGCCGTCTGCAGATGCTCGCCGTCAAGAAGAAGCCGCGCGCGAAGCTGTACAAGCACCAGAAGGCGGGAGTCGCCTACGACGTCACCTGGGTGGACATCGACGACCCGGATCCGACGTTCTCCGGCAGGCCTTCCAATGACGAAGCCATCCAGTACGTGGCGAAGCAAGGGCACGCGAAGGGCGGAGCGCAGTTCGCACGGCTGGAAGGCGCCATCTTCCACAAGGGCGTCGTGTACTTCGTCTCGACTCAGGGCGGTGCGAAGGTCACCAAGAAGGCGCCGTCCGGATTCGGGGACGGCCGCGGCCAAGTGTGGGCGTACGACACGCGCAGCGAACGCCTCAAGCTGATCACCGAGTCCACCGCGCAGTCCCGTCTCGACCTCCCCGACAACATCACCCACAGCCCTCGGGGCACGCTGGTGCTGTGCGAGGACGGCGACGGGCGGAACTACATCCGCGGGCTCACCAAGAAGGGCAAGGTCTTCTCCTTCGCCCAGCTGAAGCCGATCAAGGGCGATCCGGGGGCGGAGTTCGCCGGAGCCACGTTCAGTCCGAGCGGGCACACGCTCTTCGTCAACCTCCAGGCCAGGACGGGGATGACGTTCGCGATCTGGGGGCCGTGGCAGCGGGGGCCGTTCTGAGGCGAGGGCGATCCTGACTAATCTGGGGCGTGTGAGCACTGAGACTGTTTCCGGCGCGGTAGCCGTCGGCCTTGCGACCCTTGCCGAAGACGGCACCGTGCTGGACACCTGGTTCCCCGCGCCCGCGCTGGCCGCGGAGCCCGGGCCGTCCGGGACGGTCGTCCTGGACGGCGACGCCGCCGGCGAGCTGGCGGGCGCCGTACGCCAGGACGCGCGGCGCGGCGTGAAGGTCGTCGCGGTCCGCACGACGATCGCGTCGCTGGACGAGAAGCCGGCCGACGCGCACGACGTGTACCTGCGGCTGCACCTGCTGAGCGCGCGGCTGGTCCAGCCGCACGGCCTGAACCTGGAGGGTGTCTTCGGGCTGCTGGCCAACGTGGCGTGGACGTCCATCGGGCCCGTCCCGGTCGGGAAGCTGGACGCCGCGCGGCTGGCGGTGCGGCTGGAGGGCGGCCAGCTCGCCGTCTACGGCATCGACAAGTTCCCCCGCATGACCGACTACGTCACCCCCGCCGGGGTGCGCATCGCCGCCGCCGACCGGGTGCGCCTCGGCGCGCACCTGGCGACCGGGACGACCGTCATGCACGAGGGCTTCGTCAACTTCAACGCCGGCACGCTCGGCTCGTCCATGGTCGAGGGCCGCATCAGCGCGGGCGTCCTCGTCGGCGACGGCAGCGACATCGGCGGCGGCGCGTCGATCATGGGCACGCTGTCCGGCGGCGGCAAGCAGATCATCTCGATCGGCGAGCGCTGCCTGCTGGGCGCCAACGCCGGCATCGGGATCTCCCTCGGCGACGACTGCATCGTCGAGGCCGGCCTGTACGTGACGGCCGGGACGCGGGTCACGCTGCCCGACAGCTCGATCGTCAAGGCGCTGGACCTGTCCGGGGCGAACAACCTGCTGTTCCGGCGCAACTCGCAGTCCGGCGCGGTCGAGGTCATCCCGCGTTCGGGCGGCTGGGGCGGGCTGAACGAGATGCTGCACGCCAACTGACCGGCTTCACCGGCGGGCGCGGACCTTCACGGTCCGCGCCCGTCTCGGCTTCACCGGTAGCGCTCCAGGAAGATCGCCTCGGCGAGGGCGAGGTGCTCGATCTCGGACGGCTCCACGCTCTCGTCGGCCGCGTGGATGAGCGCGCGGGGCTCCTCGACGCCCATCAGCATGATCTCCGCGTCGGGGAAGTGCCGCTGGAACGCCCCGCACAGCGGGATGGAGCCGCCTTGGCCCTGCGTGACGACCTTCCTGCCGTACGCCTCGGAGAGCGCCGCGGTCATCGCGGTGTAGGCGGGGCCGCCCGTACGGGCGAGGAAGGGCCGTCCCAGTGACTCCAGCTCGATCTCGACGCGGACGTGCCAGGGCGTGACGTCCGCCAGGTGGGCGGTGAGGGCGTCGTAGGCCTCCTCCGGGTCCATGCCGGGCGGGATCCGCAGGTTGAGCCGGGCCCGCGCGCCGGGCTGGACGGCGGCGACGGACCCGGCGGCGGGCGGGCAGTCGAGGCCCAAAACGGTCAGCGCGGGCCGCGCCCAGAGCATGTCGGCGATCGTCCCGGTACCCGTGACGTCGACGCCGTCGAGGATGCCCGCGTCCCGCCGGAACTGCTCGACCGGATACTGGGCGCCGTCCCAGCGCTGGTCGCACGGCAGCCCCCGGACGGTCGTGTTGCCCGAGGCGTCGCGGAGCGTCCCCAGCATGTGGATGAGCGCGGCGAGCGCGTCCGGCGCCGCCCCGCCGTACATGCCCGAATGCAGCGCCCCCGCCATCGTCGTCACCGTGACCAGCACGTTGACCTGACCGCGCAGGCACGTCGTGAACGTCGGCACGCCCACCGCGAGGTTCCCGGTGTCGCCGATGATGATCGCGTCGGCCTCGAAGACGTCGGGATGCCGCTCCAGGAACTGCTCCAGCCCGTCCGTCCCCTGCTCCTCGGACCCCTCGACGACCACCTTGACGCCCACGGCCGGCTCGGCCACCGCCCGCAACGCCGTCAGATGCATGACGATGTTGCCCTTGCAGTCCGCGGCCCCCCGCCCGAACCACCGCCCCTCCCGGTCGGCGAGCCTCCACGGCGACGAACTCCACCCCTCCCCGGGCGGCTGAACGTCATAGTGCGCATAGAGGAGGACGGTCGGCGCCCCCTCGGGCCCCGGCCGATGCCCCACCACGGCCTGGCTCCCGTCCGGCGTCTCGTACAGCTTGCACGGCACCCCCGCCTCGGTGAACGCGTCCGCCGTCCACTGCGCCGCCCGCAGGCACTCCTCCACCGGGAACCGCGCCGGATCCGCCACCGACCGCATGGCCACCAGCTCCCCCAGATCCCGCCGCGCCCGCCCCATCAACCCGGCAACCCGCCCACGATCCACGCCCGCACCCCCGAACCCCGACACCTTCCTCACCCCGCCCCTTCCCCCGCCCACCCACCCCGAAAATCCCCCACTCCCCGCGATCCCCCCAAACCCCTGACCCCATATCCCGCCCAACAGTCAGAATCCAGATCTATCCCCCCGACCTCCGCCCGCCGCGAAAACCCCCGCCCTCCGGCGTTCCGGCAAACTCACTGGACTCCCACCGGACCCAACAGGCAGAATCCTGAGCTGTCCGACCTGTACGGCGTTCCCCCGGCCGCCTGCGATTCGGACGACAGCCCGGCAGATGGCATGATGAAGGACGGGTCGCTAGCTCAATGGCAGAGCTCCGGACTTTTAATCCGTAGGTTGTGGGTTCGAGTCCCACGCGACCCACCAGCGTGATCAGGGCGGGAGCCGGTTCCGGGCTCCCGCCCTCGGCATTGCGGTCGCCGTGGAGTCCCCTGGCCTGTCGCGGATCGGGGGAGCGGACATGATGCGAGGGGCCGTTATGGAGAACAAGGAACATCCCGACGGCAGCGATCTTGATCTGCTGGTCGCGATGGAGCGCAATCTCGTCGAGCACGCCTGTCACCTGCACCGGAAGAGGGCGGGGGCCGTCGTCATGGAGACGGAAGACCTGCTGATCGCCGACAGCGGGCTGGACGACGACACCTTCAACATCGTCGCGGCGGCGCGTTTCGCCCCGGACGCGGCACCGGTGCGGGTGGCGGAGACCGTCCGGGTGCTGGCCGCGGCCCGGCGTCCTTTCTCGTGGTGGGTGGGGCCCGCGTCCGCGCCGGCGGATCTCGGGGTCCTCCTGGAGGACGCCGGGCTTCGGGCGTCCGAGACGGAGCGGGGCATGTCAGTGGACCTGCGGGAGGCTCCGGCGGCGGTGCGCCTTGAGGAGTTGGAGATCCGTCCGGTCGCGACGCCCGAACAGCTCGCCGACTACGCGACCGTCCTGGCCGCGAACTGGGACCCGCCGGCCGCCACCGTGCGCCGCTTCTTCGCGGACGCGGCCGTGTGGGCCCTGGATCCCGGCTGTCCTGCCCGTTACCTGGTCGGCTACGTCGACGGGCGGCCGGTCTGCTCCGCCGAGGTCTTCCTGCACGCGGGAGTCGGGGGGATCTACAACATCGCGACCCTGGCGGCCGACCGTCGGCGCGGATACGGCGGCGCCATCACCGTGGCGGCCATGCGCGCCGCCTACCGGGAGGGCCACCGCACCCTGGTGCTGCAGGCATCACCGGACGGCGAACCCGTCTACCGCAGGCTCGGGTTCCGAGCCTGCGGTGTTTTCACCGAGTACGCCCTGGGGTGATCTCCCGTCAGTTCGGGTGGGTGAAGGCGGCGGAGCCGTCGGCGGCGGTGACGGTGAAGCTGATCGTGTAGGCGGAGCGGTTTTCGTTGTAGCAGGTCGAGTTCATGGCGAAGCTGACGCTTCGGCCCCCCTCGGGGATGACGATGTCGGGGGACCCGTGCTGGACGATGAAGCAGGTGCCGGTGACCTTCACGGGGACGGGGCGGTGGGCGCGTTTGGTGAGGGTGACGGTCACGGTGGTGACGGAGGCGCCGCCCTGGCGGCCCAGCGGGGGGCTGAGGGTGATCGACTCCAGGTGGGGGACGAGGGTGTCGGGGTGGGGCTGGATGAGGACGGTGCGGTCGAAGGAGGCGCCGGGTCCGCTGGCGGAGATCCACACCCGGGTAGGGGTCTCGACGTCGGGGGCGGTCCAGGTGAAGGGGAAGACCGCCTCCTCCCGGCCGGCGGGGATGACGACCTGGATGGGGTCGATGGCGACGTTGCCGGCGAAGGTGATGAGGACGCGGGCGGAGGTCGTGTTGTCGCCCATCACCCAGAGTCTGCCCTGCTGGGTTTCGCGGCCGGTGACGGTGGCGGCGGGGATGTCCATGCTCATCAGCCGGAGGCGGCCCATCAGCGTGGCGCGGGCGCGGACCGTCGCGCCGCCGGCGGAGGCCTCGATGTCGGCCGATGACAGGGGAGGCCCGGAGGCCGCCAGCTTGTTGGTGACGGTGAAGTCGGCGGAGCTCCGGCCTGCCGGGACGGTGAGGGCGGCGGGGAAGTCGACCTGGCCCTCGGTGGAGTCGGGGGCGAGCACGAGCGTGACGGCGGTGCCGCCTTCGGGGGCGGGGCGGTCGAGGGTGAGGGTGCCGGTCGCGGTCCCCTCGAAGTGGAGGACGTCGGGGTCGATGAGGAGGCCGCTCACCCGGGCCCGCTCAGGGGGCTGAGGAGTGTTCGACGGCGGGGTGCTCGGGCCGGGCGTCGCGGTCTGGCTAGGCCGGGGAGGGGCCGGAGGGTGCGTGGCCGGAGGGTGCGTGGGCGAGGGATGCGGGGACGGGTGGTGCGGAGCCGGGGAGGGCTGCGGTTGTGCGCGGGGGCGTTCGATCCTCAGGGACGCCTTGCGGGTGACGGTCCCGCGCCGGGCGGACAGGGTGACGGTGCCGGGGGAGGCTCCGTTCGCGGCGGTGACCCGGAACGACGCGGAGCGTACGCCTTGGGGGATCCGGACCGTACGCGGGACGGTGACCTCGGCGCCGCCGCCGGACAGCGAGACGCGGCTGCCTCCCGGCTGGGCGGGGGCGGAGAGCCGGACGGTCCCGACCGCCGAGCCGCCGGGCGCGATCGAGGCGGTGGAGAGCGACAGCGACCGGAGCACGGGCAGGGGCAGCACGGCGAGCTTGCGGCTGATCCGCCTCTTGCCGTAGGAGACGCGGACGGTCCCGGTCCGCTTCTCGGCGACCTTCGAGGTCCCGAGCCAGAACGAGGCGGTGCGGGAGCCCTTCGCGATCCTCACCCGGGCGGGCGCCTTCAGGCCGGACGCGGTGACCCTGACGGTGAGCCGGACGGGCGCCTTCCTGCTGAACGTCACGGTCGCGCGGGCGCGGTGGCCGCCGTACACCCGTCCGGTGTCGAGGGTGAGCCCGCTGAGCTGCAGCGCCGACCGGGCGGCCACGGGCGTCGCGGCGAGCGCGGGGGCCGGCGCCGCCCGGGGGGACGGCTCGCCCGGCTCCACCGCGACGAGCACTCCGGCGGTGGCGAGAAGCACCGCGGCGCTTCCGAGGGCGGCTGCCCGGCGGCTTCGTCTGATCATCGACGTTTCCTCATCCGGTGAAGGGGACGGCGAAGATCGTCTAGCCCGCGTGGTCGATCCGTCAAGACGGAATCCCTACGGTTCGCGGGCCTTCGTTCGCGGAGCATGCGAGGGCGTTAATCGGTGTTGTGGAAAGCGATGGGCGGTTAGTCTCCGAGGGGGTGCGGAAAGAGGCGGCTCCGGACGGCCGGGTTCGAGGTGGACAAAAGGGACGTCATAAGATCGGCCTCCTGAGGGGGCGGGGCTAAGGGATGGGCAGGGTGCGGACGGCCGAACGGCTGGTGCTGCTCAACCTTGCCTTCCTGGCGGTGCTCGGCGGGCTGGGGAACCTCGTCTTCTCCGGGCCGGGGACCGGGTGGCCCTTCCTGGTGTGGGGAGCGGCGGTCTTCCTCTCGCCGGTGCTGCAGGTGTTCATCTCGCTGCCGCGGTTCGAGCGGTTGCGCCGGCGGCGCCGGTGGTGGCTGTACGGGCTCGACCTGCTGCTGTGCTTCGGGCCCGTCCTCACGCCGATGCACTTCCAGGCCAACACCGGCTATCCGATGGCGAGCACGCTGCTGCTGTTCCGGGGGCGCCTGCGCTGGGCCGTGGTCGTCGGGCTGTTCGCGGCGACGGTGTGCGTCGACTTCGTCTTCTGGCCGGAGAACGCGTTCGGGCGGGGGCGGGGCGAGCACGTCGCCTACTGGCTGCTCAACAACGTGGGCGTGGGCGTCCAGGTGTACGTGGTGTCGCGGCTGGCGCGGGTCATGCACCGGCTGCACGCCACCCGCCAGGAGGTCTCCGAGGCGATCGTGCAGGACGAGCGGGGGCGGGCGCGGCGGGACGTGCACGACCTGCTCGGATTCAGCCTGACGGTCATCATCATCCGGCTCGAAGTGGCGTTGCGGGCGCTGCGCAGGGGGAAGGCCGACGAGGAGCTCCAGACGGCGCACGAGCTCGTCGAGCAGGCGCTGGCCTCGGTGCGGACGGTCGCCGACGGCACACCGATCACCTCGCTGGCGGCCGAGGCGGCCTCCGCGAAGGAGGCTCTGGAGTGGGCCGGGGTGGAGGCCCGGGTCAACGTCATGGGAGTCCCGGACGGAAGAGCGGACGAGGCGCTCGCCTACGTGCTGCGCGAAGGCGTCACCAACGTGCTGCGGCACAGCAAGGCGAACGTCTGCCAGGTCGATGTGTCGGCGACGGGCGTGCGGATCGTCAACGACGGGGCGATGCCGTCGAAACGGCCGCCGGGGACGGGGCTGAAAGGGTTGCAGGCGCGGCTCGCGCCGCTCAAAGGAGGCGTCTCCGCCCATCTGAAGGACGGCGAGTTCACCCTCGACGCCACCCTGCCGTGTCAGAAGCGCCGCTGGAGAGAGGGCCTCTGGAGCCGGCTGGGCCCGCTGCTCACCATGAGCCTGTGCCTGAGCGGCCTCACCTATCTCTACCCGATGACGTGGAGGCAGCTCGATTCCGTGCCGCTGCTGGTCACCTTGGCGTTCGACGCGGCGGTCTACGCGCTGCTGCTGTGGCTGGGGACGACCCGCAGGCCGCCGGTGGCCGCGGGCCTGGCCGCGTTGACCGCCCTCGCGACGCTCCCGGCGCTGTTCGGCTGGTCGTTGTGGAGCCAGGCGTTCGTGGCGGGCGGCGCCATCCCGTTCTTCCTGCCGAACCTCACAGGCCTGGCGCTCGCCTCCCTGTGCGCGGTGGCGGGCGTCGCGGCGGGTTCGGCGCCCCTGGCGGTGGTCCCCCTGCTGGGCGCCCTCCTGGCCAACCTCTACGGCCAGATGCTGATCTTCGCGGCCCTCCTGCTGCCGCGCCTCGCCGAGCAGCTCCGCGAGGCCCGCACCGCCCTGACGGCGGTGAACGTCGCCAAGGAGCGCGCCCGCTTCGGCCTGCACCTGCGCGACCGCCTCGGCTCCAGCCTCTTCCAGGTGCTGCGCGCCCTGGAGCAGGCGCGCCAGGGCGAGAACGCCGAGGAGGAACTGGCCAAGGCGATCACCCACTCACGCAGCACGTCCCAGGAGATCAGGGCGATCGCCCGCCGCGAGGACGAGACGGAGAACGAGGGAGCCCTCGGCCGGTCCTCGCGGATCCGCGGGTAGCGTTGCCGCGTGAGCGCGACGATCGTGGTGAAGGGCCTGGCCGCGGGTTATGGCGAGCGGGCGTTGTTCGAGGGGCTCGACCTGGTGGTCGCTCCCGGCGACGTGATCGGGCTGGTCGGCCCGAACGGGGCGGGGAAGTCCACCTTCCTGAAGGTCCTGGCGGGGCTGCTGGAGCCGGAGGAGGGCGACGTCCGGGTCGATCCGGGCGGCGCGGTGGTGGGTTACCTGCCGCAGGAGCCGGAGCGGCGGCCCGGCGAGACCGTCCGGGAGTTCCTGGGGCGGCGGACGGGCGTCGCCGAGGCGCAGCGGGCGTTCGATCTGGCCGCCGAAAGGCTCGGGGAAGGGGCGCCCGGCGCGGACGAGGAGTACTCCGCGGCGCTGGAGCGCTGGCTGGCGCTGGGCGGGGCGGACCTCGACGAGCGCGCCGAGGAGGTCGCCGCCGACCTGGGGCTGCGGATCGGCCTCGACCAGGAGATGACCTCGCTGTCGGGCGGACAGGCGGCCCGCGCCGGGCTGGCGAGCCTGCTGCTCAGCCGCTACGACGTCTTCCTGCTGGACGAGCCCACCAACGACCTGGACCTGGACGGCCTGGAGCGGCTGGAGCGCTTCGTGACGGGCCTGCGCGCGGCGACCGTCCTGGTCAGCCACGACCGCGAGTTCCTCGCCCGCACCGTCAACCGGATCGTGGAGCTGGACCTGCCGCAGCGGCAGGTCAACGTCTACGGCGGCGGTTACGAGGCGTACCTGGCCGAGCGGGAGATCGCCCGGCAGCACGCCCGCGCGGAGTACGAGGAGTACGCCGGGAAGCTCGACTCGCTCAAGGAGCGGGGGCGCATGCAGCGGGCGTGGATGGACAAGGGCGTCCGGAACGCCCGCCGCAAGGCCTCCGACAACGACAAGCACGTCAAGAGCTTCCGCGGGGAGACGAGCGAGAAGCAGGCGGCCAAGGCCCGCCAGACCGAACGCGCGATCGAGCGGCTGGAGGAGGTGGCCGAGCCGCGCAAGGAGTGGGAGCTGCGCATGGAGATCGCCGCCGCCCCCCGTTCGGGCGCCGTCACCGCGTCGCTGCGCCAGGTCGTGGTGCGGCTCGGCGACTTCACGCTCGGCCCGGTGAATCTGGAGGTCGGCTGGGCGGAGAAGATCGCGATCACCGGTCCCAACGGCGCGGGCAAGTCGACGCTGCTCGCCGCGCTCCTGGGCCGGATCGAGCCGGACGAGGGCGCGGCGGCCCGCGGGCCCGGCGTGGTCGTGGGCGAGGTGGACCAGGCCAGGCGGCTCTTCGAGTCCGACGAGCCGCTGCTGGAGGCCTTCCGGCGCCATGTCCCCGACATGGCGCCCGCGGACGTCCGCACGCTGCTGGCCAAGTTCGGCCTCCGCGCCGCGCACGTGCCGCGCCCGGCCGCCACGCTGTCGCCGGGGGAGCGCACCCGGGCGGCCCTGGCCCTCCTCCAGGCGCGCGGGGTGAACCTGCTCGTCCTGGACGAGCCCACCAACCACCTGGATCTTCCCGCGATCGAGCAGCTGGAGTCGGCGCTGGCGGAGTATCCGGGGACGCTGCTGCTGGTCACCCACGACCGGCGCATGCTGGAGGCGGTGCACACCACCCGCAGGCTGCGCGTGGAACACGGTCGGGTCACGGAACTTGGATAGGAATGAACCGAATTAACTAGTTTCACGTCTGACGGGGCGTGAAGGAGTTCCTGGACATCGCGCTCGCGCCCCCGACCGTGGTCTTCACCGTGCTGCTGGTGCTGGTCGCGTTCTACTGGGTGCTGGCCATCCTGGGACTGGACCTGCTGGAGACCGACGTCGACCTGCTGGGCGCGGTCGGCCTGCGCGGCATCCCCTCGTCCATCGCCATTTCGCTGTTCACGGCGTTCACCTGGTTCCTCTGCCTGTCCGGCTACGCGTTCCTGGACGAACTGCCCTGGGACGGCGGGCCCCTGGGCCTGCTGGTGGTGCCCGGCGCGCTGGCCGGCGGCTGGCTGGCGACCCGCCTGATGCTCAACCCCCTGCGGTACGTGCTGCCGGAGCCGAAGGTGCCCTCGCGCCACGACTTCATCGGCCGCATGTGCGTGATCCGGACGGGCACCGTCACCGCCCACTTCGGCCAGGCCGAGGTGCACTCCGAGGACGGCTCCTCGGCGCTGCTCCAGGTGCGCAAGCCGGGCGACGAGGCGCTGGCCTCCGGAGACAGCGCGCTGATCTTCGACTACGACGCGGAGGGCGAGTTCTTCTGGGTGATGCCCTACGACGTCGCCCTCGACCCCCACAAGAAGGGCCTTTGAATTGGAAGCCGTGTCCACCGGCCTGCTGATCCTGGTAGGCGTCGTCCTGCTGATCCTCCTCGGCCTCGTCTTCATCCTCACCCGGCTCTTCCGCAAGGTCGAGCAGGGCAAGGCCTTGATCATCTCGAAGGTGAAGAAGGTCGACGTGACCTTCACGGGGGCCGTGGTGCTGCCGGTCCTCCACAAGGCCGAGTTCATGGACATCTCGGTGAAGACCATCGAGATCGCGCGGACCGGGCGTGAAGGGCTCATCTGCCGCGACAACATCCGCGCCGACATCCGCATCACGTTCTTCGTCCGGGTGAACAAGACGGCCGAGGACGTCGTGAAGGTCGCCCAGGCGATCGGCACCACGCGCGCCTCGTCCCAGGACACCCTGCAGGAGCTGTTCAACGCCAAGTTCTCCGAGGCGCTGAAGACCGTCGGCAAGCAGCTCGACTTCGTCGACCTCTACACCAAGCGCAACGAGTTCCGCGACCAGATCATCCAGGTGATCGGCACCGACCTCAACGGCTACAGCCTGGAGGACGCGGCCATCGACTACCTGGAGCAGACCCCGGTCGGCCAGCTCGACAGCCGCAACATCCTGGACGCCCAGGGCATCCGGAAGATCACCGAGCTCACCGCGATCGAGCACGTGCGCACCAACGAGTTCCAGCGCAGCGAGGAGAAGGAGATCACCCGGCAGAACGTCGACGCCCGGGAGGCCATCCTGGAGCTGGAGCGGCGCCAGACCGACGCGGAGATCCGCCAGAAGCGCGAGATCGAGACGGTCCGGGCCCGCGAGGAGGCCGAGACCGCGCGGGTCGTGGCCGAGGAGCGGCTGCGCGCGCAGGCCGCGGAGCTGCGCACCGAGGAACAGCTGGGCATCCAGGAGGAGAACAAGGCGCGGGAGATCGCCGTCGCCGAGCTCAACAAGCGCCGGGTGATGGCCATCGAGGCCGAGCGCATCGAGAAGGACCGCCAGCTCGAGGTGATCGCCCGCGACCGGGCGACCGAACTGTCCAAGATCGCCAAGGACAAGGAGGTCGAGGCCGAGAAGCGCGACATCGCCGAGGTCGTCCGCGAGCGCGTCGCGGTCGAGAAGACCGTGGTCGAGCAGGAGGAGAACATCAAGCGCCTCCAGGTCGTGGAGGAGGCCGAGCGCATGCGCCAGGCCACCATCATCGCCGCCGAGGCCGAGGCGCAGGAGAACCTCGTCAAGGACATCAAGGCGGCCGAGGCCGCTGAGCAGGCCGCGACGTTCCGCGCCCGCGAGGCGCTGATCCTCGCCGAGTCGCGCCAGCAGGCGGCCGACCTCGACGCCCGCGCGATGATCCGCATGGCCGAGGGCCAGCAGGCCGAGGCCGCGGCCAAGGGCCTGGCCGACGTCCAGGTCCGCGAGCGCGACGCCGAGGCGATCGAGAAGCAGGGCCGCGCCGAGGCGATCGTGCTGCGGGAGAAGTCCCTCGCCCAGGCCGAGGCCGCCGAGCAGATCGGCAAGGCCGAGGCGGTCGCCGAGCGCGAGAAGGCGCTGGCGGGCGCGGACGCGCTGCGCGAGAAGCTCAAGGGCGAGGCCGAGGGCCTCACCGAGAAGGCCGCCGCGATGGCCGCCCTCACCGAGGCGAGCCGCGGCCACGAGGAGTTCCGCCTCACCCTGGAGGCCGAGCGCGACCTGCGCATGGCCGGCCTGGAGATGCAGCGCGACATCGCGCAGGCGCAGGCGAGCGTCGTCTCCAAGGGCCTGGAGACCGCCGACATCAGCATCGTCGGCGGCGACAGCGTCTTCTTCGACAAGCTCGTCGGCTCGATCGCGCTCGGCAAGAGCGTGGACGCCGTCGTGGAGAACGCGCCGCTGACCGGCGAACTGGTCACCGGGCTGGTCGGTGACGTCCTCGAGCGGGTCAACGGGAAGGCCGCCAAGTGAGTGAGCTGGACGCCGGGACCTACGAGGTACTGAGGTCCCGGCTGACGGCGCAGGCCGCCGGGCTCAAGGAGCGCGCAGAGGCGCTGAACACCGCCCGCCTGGAGGTGTTCGGCGGCTCGGAGCTGCGGCTCGTGGGCACCGAGCGGGTCCGCACGGCCAACAACTGCGTGCCGCGCGACGCCGTCGCGTTCGGCGGGCTGATGCTGTTCGGCTACAACGTCTTCATCGGCATGAAGCCGGAGACGACCGTCGCGGACGTGTTCTCGACGCACCGGTTCGTGCACGACGGGGAGACGTTCTCCTTCACCGAGGAGAAGGCCGCCTTCCTGGAGGACCCGGGGTTCGTCAAGGACTTCGGCGACCTCTACCGGTACTACCGGGACACCCGCCTCATGCAGCTGCGGGTGGTCGACGGCAAGCTCCTCGCGGTCTTCCAGACCGGCGCCGACCAGCGCGTCCTGCGCTGGTCGGCCGACGGGAACTACCTGGACAACCGGGGGGAGCGCGACCACGTCTTCCCCCCGCCGTTCGACTTCACCTGGACCGAGACCACCCGCGCCGACCACGTGCTCGGCGAGCACCCGCACGTGTCGATCGGGGGAGAGGTGTTCGTCGAGACCGTCGGCGGCGACCTCACCATCAAGGTCGAGGACAACACGGAGACGGGCGAGGGCATCTACAGCGAGCCCGTCGACGAGCCGCTGCAGTCGCTGGCGGACGCCGACATCGCCTACGCCCGCGTCGGGGGGCTGATCCTGCTGCGGATCCGCCCCTACAACGAGACGGTCGTGCGGTACCTGGTCTTCAACACGCGCACCAGGGAAGTGCTGCGTCTGGACGGCATCGGGCAGGCGTGCCGGCGGCTCCCGGAGGACCACGGGATCATCTTCCCGGGCGGCTACTACCTGGAGACGGGGGCGGCCAAGACCTTCGACACCGTCACCGACGACCTGGAGTACGAGCGGGTCATCCGCTCGGGCAACGGCGAGGACGTGCTGTACGTCTTCCACGCCCGCACGGAGGGCCGCTGGCTGCTGCTGCCCTACAACGTGATCCGCAAGGAGGTCGCGACGCCGCTCGTCGGGCACGGCTACTCGCTGTTCGACGACGGCACGCTCATCATCTTCCGCGCGGACTCCGACGAGCCGACCCGCTCGCATCCGATGCAGGTGTGGCAGACGCCGTTCAAGTCCGACGAGAGCGCTCCGGCGGGCACCGGGCCGCTGGAGAAGATCGGCAACGCCGACCTGGTGCGCGGGATCTCCGACTGCCTCTCGGTGTCCCGCATGGTCGGCGAGATGGCGCCGTCCGTGCCGGTCTTCGAAGCGCTGATAGCGGCCTGCGGCAGGACCTTCGACCACTACCACTGGCTGGGCGAGCACGGTCTGGCCGACGCCCTGGCGGCCGTGCGGGACACCGCGGGGCAGATGCTGGAGGAGTTCGAGTCCGTCCAGGTCCTCACCGCGCAGGCGGCGGAGGCCGTGGAGAAGGCCGACACCGAGATCACCTCGCTGGTGCGCCGGGTCCGCGGTGAGATGCCCGCCTCGGCTGACGCGTGGGTGCGGCAGCTGGCCGCCCTCCGCGCGCAGCAGGGGCACCTGGTGACGCTGCGGGAGATGCGCTACGCCGATCTCGAACGGCTCGACGCGCTGGCCGAAGGGCTCACCGGGGACATCGAGGCGGCCGCGCAGCGGGCGGTGGCGTTCCTGGCGCGCCCGGACGCCTTCGACGGCTACCGCACGACGGTCGAGGGGCTGGTCGAGGAGGCCGCCGGCATCCGCAAGGTCGCCGAGGCCGAGCCGGTGAAGGACAAGCTCACCGAGCAGGCCGGAGCGCTGGAGACCGTCACCGAGATCGTCGGCTCGCTCGACATCGGCGATGCGACCGTCCGCACGGGCATCCTCGCCCGGATCGGCGAGGTGCTCGGCGGAGTCAACAGGGCACGCGCCACCCTGGACGGCCGCCGCCGCGAGCTGCTGTCGGCCGAGGGCAGGGCCGCGTTCGCCGCGGAGTTCGCGCTGCTGGGCCAGGCCATCACCGCCGCGCTGGCCGCGGCCGGCACGCCCGAGCAGTGCGACGAGCAGCTCGGCAAACTGCTGCTCCAGCTGGAGTCGCTGGAGTCGCGGTTCGCCGAGTTCGACGACTACCTGGCGGAGCTGGAGGCCAAGCGCGAGGACGTCTACGAGGCGTTCTCCTCGCGCAAGCAGGCGCTTCTGGACGAGCGGACGCGCCGAGCGGACCGGCTCGTGGCCTCCGCGGACCGGATCCTGGGCGGCGTGACGCGGCGGGTGAGCGGCCTGTCGTCGCTGGACGAGGTCAACACCTACTTCGCGACCGACCCGATGGTCGCGAAGCTGCGCGCCACCGCCGAGGAGCTGCGGGAGCTCGGCGACCAGGTCCGCGCCGAGGAGCTGGAAGGGCGGATCAAGACCGCCCGCCAGGAGGCCGGACGGGCGCTGCGCGACCGGCTGGACCTCTTCGACGGCGACACCATCAAGCTGGGGCGCCACAGGTTCGCCGTCAACACCCAGCCCGCCGAGCTGACCCTCGTCCCGTTCGAGGACCGGCTGGCGTTCACCGTCACGGGCACCGACTACCGCAGCCCCGTCGTGGACCCGGAATTCGAGTCCACGCGTCCGTACTGGTCGCAGTCGCTCGTCTCGGAGAGCCGGGAGGTGTACCGGGCGGAGTATCTGGCGGCCACCCTTCTGGACGAGGTGCGCACGACCGACGGCCTGCTGGAACTCGTCCAGAAGGCGGCGGCCGAGCGTTACGACGAGGGTTACGAGCGCGGGGTGCACGACCACGATGCCGCGGTGATCCTGGAAGTGCTCGTCCGGCTGCGGGAAGGCGCCGGACTGCTGCGGTACCCGTCCGCCGCGAGGGCCGCGGCGCAGATCTTCTGGACGCACGGCACGGACGACCAGAGCCGTGGCACCTGGCGTACGCGTGCGGCGTCACTGGCGCGTGCCCGGGAGCTCTTCGGCACCACTCCGGCTCTCGCCGCGCTCTCCTCCGAGCTCGCGGAGGCCGTCGCGGCCTTCGGGCACGGGGAGGACGCGGCGCTCGCGGGTGAGTACCTCGTCGCGGAGCTGGCTTCGCCGGGTTTCGTCGCGAGCAGGTCGGCTCGGGACCTGGTGGAGGGCTTCCACCGCGCGCTGGGCGCACGCCGCGGGGACTACGACCAGGATCTGCGCGGCCTGAGCGGTCTGCGGGAGCGGAGCCAGCTCGTTTCGGCGTGGCTGGCCGCCTACGCCGCGGCCCAAGGACTGCCGGACGACGACCTTCCCGAGGCCGTGGCGCTGGAACTGTGCCCGACCCTGGACCGCCAGGACTCCTCGGCGTCGATCAAGGGCGTCGCGGAAGGGCTCCTCGGCACCCACGCGCGCATCGCGGACCGGCGGATGGAAGTCCGGCTGGACGAGCTGCTGGCACGGGTCGGGAGGTTCCACGAGGAGCGGGTGCCGGGCTTCCGCGCCTACCAGAAGCGGCGCAACGAGCTCGTCGAGAAGGAGCGGGCGCGGCTGCGCCTCCACGAGTTCCAGCCCAAGGTGATGTCGGCGTTCGTCCGCAACAGGCTGCTGGACGAGGTCTACCTTCCGCTGATCGGGGACAACCTCGCCAAGCAGCTCGGCGCGGCCGGCGACGCCAAGCGCACCGACCAGATGGGCATGCTGCTGCTCATCTCGCCGCCCGGCTACGGCAAGACGACGCTCATGGAGTACGTCGCCTCCCGGCTCGGCCTGGTGTTCGTGAAGGTCAACGGGCCCTCGCTGGGCCACCACGTGACCTCGCTCGACCCGGCCGAGGCGCCCGACGCGACGTCGCGCCAGGAGGTCGAGAAGATCAACTTCGCGCTGGAGATGGGCGGCAACGTCCTGCTCTACCTGGACGACATCCAGCACACCTCACCGGAGCTGCTGCAGAAGTTCATCTCCCTGTGCGACGCGCAGCGCCGGATCGAGGGCGTCTGGAACGGGCGCACCAAGACCTACGACATGCGCGGCAAGCGCTTCGCGATCTGCATGGCGGGCAACCCGTACACCGAGTCCGGGCAGCGCTTCCGCATCCCGGACATGCTCGCCAACCGCGCGGACGTGTGGAACCTCGGCGACGTGCTGTCCGGCCGGGAGGAGCTGTTCTCGCTCAGCTACATCGAGAACTCCCTCACCTCCAACCCGGTCCTGGCGCCGCTGTCCACCCGGGACAGGAAGGACGTGGAGCTCCTCGTCCGCATGGCCTCCGGCGACCAGGACGTGCGGGCGGACCAGCTCTCGCACCCGTACGCGCGGGTGGAGCTGGACCAGATCGTGTCCGTCCTGCGCAAGCTGCTGCGCGTCCAGCAGGTCGTCCTTGCCAACAACCAGGCGTACATCGCCTCGGCCGCGCAGTCCGACGGGAGCCGCACCGAGCCGCCGTTCCTGCTCCAGGGCAGCTACCGCAACATGAACAAGCTGGCGGAGAAGGTCGTGCCGGTGATGAACGACGCCGAGCTGGAAGCGGTCATCGACGACCACTACCTGGGCGAGGCGCAGACGCTCACCAGTGGCGCGGAGGCCAACCTGCTGAAGCTCGCCGAGCTGCGCGGCACGCTCACCGACGAGAAGGAGGAGCGCTGGAACGACGTCAAGG
Source organism: Actinocorallia libanotica (assembly GCF_039525175.1). Taxonomy (NCBI): domain Bacteria; kingdom Bacillati; phylum Actinomycetota; class Actinomycetes; order Streptosporangiales; family Thermomonosporaceae; genus Actinocorallia; species Actinocorallia libanotica. Next base: position 55,847 of record NZ_BAAAHH010000021.1, on the reverse strand, counting down.
CGGCCTACCTGCGCACGCTGGCCCTCGGCGGAGCGGAGGACGATCCGGTGACCCGCGCGGTGGGCGCGCTGGGCCTGCTGGCCGACCGGCTCGCCGAGATTCAGCGCACTCTGGGCTCCCGGTGAGACGCCTTGTCCAATAAGGTGATGCCCTGAGTCGAAAGGACAAGATCATGGCTGATCTGCGGAACGCCGGAATCGTGTTGGCCGTCACCGGGCTGGCGCACCTCGTGGCCCCCAAGCCGTTCGAGCTGATCACCCGGCCGCTCTTCCCCGAGGGCACCGGCGACTGGGTGCAGCGCAACGGCGTGACCGAACTGGCGCTCGGCACGGCCATCGCCGTTCCGCAGACCCGCAAGGTCGGCCTGGCGGGCCTGGCCGTCTACGCCTCCTGGCTGGCCAAGCGCGGCGTGGACGCCCTCCGGAAGTGACTCACGGGCGCAGGCGGGCCAGATGAAGGGGGGCGTGGCCGGTCTGCCGCAGTGACATGAGCGCCGCGAAGGCGATGACCAGCAGCGCCACCGCGCTCAAGGCGACCGCCAGCGGATGACGCGTCCGGTCCGGCTCCGCGATGACGGGGCCGCCCCGGACGGTCCGGGAACGAATCCGGGTCTCTTCGAAGGAGCAGAGGCCCGGATCGCAGCCGTCCAGGAGGAGCTCTCCCACCACGGCCTGCGACAGGTCGGCGGGCGTCCGGAGGTGGGCCCGCTCCAGCACGGCGTGCCGCGCCGTGACGGCCGGGGCTCGTACGGAGATCCTCAGCCGGCGCAAGGAGCGCACGGCGTCCAGTCCCACCCGGCCTCCCGCGGTGAGCGGGCCGATCCACGCGTCGCCGTGGAACGACGCGCGGCTGAACGTGAGGTTCCGCGAGACGTCGGCGTGCCGTAGGGAGACGGCCGAACGGAAATACGCCTCGTGGAAGGCCGCGTCACGCCGGAAGTCCGCGCGGTCGAAGTCGGCGGCGTTCTGGAAGAACGCCCCGCTGAAGTCCGCGTCACGGCGCCAGAGCGCGTGGCCGAACAGGGCGTCACCGCGGAAACGGGTGCGGGAGAAGTCGGCGTGCCCGTGGAAGGCCGCCTCGTGGAACGAGGCGTTGCCCGCGAAGACCGCCTCGCAGAAGGAGGCGTTGCCCGCGAAGACCGTCTGGTAAAAGGACACGCCCTTGCCGAACTCGGCGCGGCAGAAGGAGACGTCTCCTTCGAAGACGACGCCGTGGAAGGACACCTCTTCGATCCGGGCGTCTTCGAACCAGCAGCGTCCCAGCCGTACCGTGCCGTCCGGGCCGGTGGCGGCGGCGCGTACCGCCGCCCATTCCTCGGGGCCGACGACGCGGCCTCGCAGATCCACTTTGCCGCCTGGCATCAGGTCCACGGGAGTGGTCTACCCGCTCCCGGAGAACGCAAGAGGGCCGCAATAGGACGTAACAGTGGTACTGGAGGATAGATCGGCGTACCTTCCGGGCACCGGAAGGAGTGATCACGTGGTTCGGACCGCCGTTTCTCTCGTGGTGCTGTTCGTTTCTCTGCTCGTCGCGGTCCCCGCGAACGCCACCTCCACCCCTCCCGTACGGTTTCCACCGGGGTTCCTCTGGGGAGTCGCGACCTCGGGCTTCCAGTCCGAAGGGCATTTCCCCGACAGCAACTGGACGAGGTACGCCCGCAAGAAGGAGGCGTACGGCGACTCCATCGACTTCCGCCACCGGTATCCGCAGGACCTGAAACGGGCGGCGAATCTCGGCGTCGGCGTCTTCCGCACCTCCGTCGAGTGGGCGCGGATAGAACCGCGCAAGGGCCGGTACGACTGGCGCGAGATCCGCTACTACGACGACCTGTTCCGGCGCGTCCGCGCGAACGGGATGCGGCCGATGATCACGCTGAACCACTGGGTCCACCCCGGCTGGGTGCACGACAGGGGAGCCTGGCAGAACGAGAAGACCGTCCAGGACTGGCTGAGGTTCGTGCGCTTCGTGGTCAAGCGGTACGGCGGCGGCGACACCCTGTGGATCACCTTCAACGAGGCGAGCCAGTACATCTTCCACGAGGTCACGGACGGGAAGCTGCCCCTGTCGAAGGTGCCCGTGATGAGTCGCCACCTGATCCGCGCGCACCGCGCGGCCTATGACCTCATCCACCGTCTCCGGCCCGGCGCGATGGTCTCCACCAACGTCGCCTACGGCTCGCCCGTCAACGGCCTCTTCGACATGGCCGTCTTCAACGAGGTGACGGACAAACTCGACTTCATCGGTGTCGACTACTACTACGGGGCCAACGCCGAGAACCTCACGGCCGTCAACGCCGCCACGGGCGCGTTCTGGAACGTCGAAGCCCAGCCGGAAGGCCTCTACTACGTCCTGAAGAAGTACCAGCGGCGCCTGCCGAAGCTGCCCCTCTACATCGTGGAGGCGGGCATGGCCACCGACAACGGCAAGCCGAGGAAGGACGGCTACACCCGCTCCCAGCACCTCCGCGACCACCTGTACTGGGTGCAGCGGGCGCTGGCGGACGGAGTGAAGGTGATGGGCTTCAACTACTGGTCCCTCACCGACAACTACGAGTGGGGCTCCTACCGCGCCAGGTTCGGCCTCTACACGGTCGACGTGAAGAAGGACCGCGAGCTGCGCCGCGTGCCCACGGACGGCGTCGCGACCTACCGGTCCGTCATCGCGCGTAGGGGGGTCCCGGCGGGGTACGTCCCCGTCAAGCGTCCCGGGTGGTGCTCCGTGGAGGACCCCGCGGCCACGTGTTCGGGCCGGGTCCCCACGCCTCCGGCGCCCTGATCCACCGCTCGGGGAGGGTGGTTCCGGCCGGGGCGGGGGAGGGTGGTTATCCTTCGTCCTGACCGGTGGGTAACTACCGGCCGAACGTCATTCGGTCTCCTCTAGTAAGGTGCTGGTTATGGAACTGAACGGAGCATCCGCTGTCATCTCCGGTGGCGCGAGCGGCCTTGGTGAGGCCTGCGCCCGCGACCTCGCGGCCAAGGGCGTCAAGGTCGTCATCGCCGACCTGAACGAGGCCAAGGGCAAGGCGCTGGCCGACGAGATCGGTGGCGTTTTCGTCAAGACCGACGTCTCGAACGAGGCCGAGGTCCAGGCCGCGGTCCAGGCCGCCGTCGACACCGGCGCCCCGCTGCGCATCGTCATCAACAGCGCCGGCATCGGCTGGGCCACCCGGACCGTCGGCAAGGGCAACGTCCCGCACCCGCTGGACACCTTCGAGAAGGTCATCCAGATCAACCTGATCGGCACCTTCAACCTCATGCGCCTGGGCGCGGCCGCCATCGGCGCCACCGAGCCGGTGGACAAGGACGGCCTGCGCGGCGTGGTCATCAACACCGCGTCCGTCGCCGCCCTGGAGGGCCAGACCGGCCAGGTCGCCTACTCCGCCTCCAAGGGCGGCATCGTGGGCATGACCCTGCCGGCCGCGCGCGACCTGTCGGCGATCGGCGTCCGGGTCAACACCGTCTGCCCCGGCATCATCGACACCCCCATCTACGGTGAGGGCGAGGCCGCCGAGGCGTTCAAGGCCACCCTGGCCGCTCCCGTTCCGTTCCCCAAGCGCATGGGCACCGCGGCGGAGTTCGCCCACCTGGTCCGCGCGCTCATCGAGAACGACTACATGAACGGGGAGACCGTCCGTTTCGACGGTGGCATCCGTTTCCAGCCGAAGTAGGACAACATGAGCGACGCAGTTCTCACCGAGGAAGATGGCGGCGTTCTCGTCATCACGATCAACCGGCCCGAGGCCAAGAACGCGATCAACGCGGACGTGGCCAAGGGCGTCGCGGCGGCGCTGGACGTGCTCGACAGCCGCAAGGACCTGGCGGTCGGCATCATCACCGGCGCCGGCGGCACCTTCTGCTCCGGCATGGACCTCAAGGGCTTCCTCAAGGGCGAGATGCCCTTCGTGGAGGGCCGCGGCTTCGCCGGCATCGTCGAGCGCCCCCCGGCGACCCCGCTGATCGCGGCGATCGAGGGCTACGCCCTGGCCGGCGGCTGCGAGATCGCGCTGGCCGCGGACATGATCGTGGCGTCGTCCGAGGCCAAGTTCGGGCTCCCCGAGCCCAAGCGCGGCCTGGTGGCGGCGGCGGGCGGCCTCATGCGCCTGCCCAAGCGCATCCCGTTCCACATCGCCATGGAGATGTCCCTCACCGGTGACTTCTACGGCGCCGAGAAGCTGGCCTCCTACGGCCTGGTGAACCGGATCGCCGAGCCCGGCAAGGCCCTGGAGGCCGCCAAGGAGCTGGCCGCGAAGATCGCGGAGAACGCCCCGCTGGCGCTGGCCGCCACCAAGCAGATCATCGTGGAGTCCGCGAACTGGGCTCCCGAGGAGATGTGGGCCAAGCAGAACGAGATCTCCGGTCCGGTCTTCGTCTCCAAGGACGCGCAGGAGGGCCCCGCGGCCTTCGCGCAGAAGCGCAAGCCGAACTGGAGCGGAGAGTAGATCTTTTTTGCTCCGTCCGGAGGCCGCATCCCCTGTGGGATGCGGCCTTTGGCCGTTCTCGGGAGTTTTCCTTGGTGTCTGACCAGGCTTGCTTAAGGAATTCCTCACTTTTCACCAGCATTCTCTCTAGTGACGGTCACGCGTCGACCGGACGGTTGAGACAGGAATCTGGGGGGATTCATGGAAGCGCACCAGGGCGTTCCGCAGTGGTATCCGGAGAGGCAGGCTCCGTACCAGCTGCGTCCGGAGCGACCCAAGGGCCTTCCGACCGTCCGGCACAAGCTCGTGGCCCTCGCCGCCGCGGCCTCGCTGGCGTTCGCCGGCGGGGCCGCCGGCGCGGCGAGCGCGCTCTTCCTGACCCAGGACGGGCCGGCCTCCGCCGGGTCCGTCTCGGTGGAAGGGGTGGCCAGCGGCGGATCGATCGCCCGGATCGCCGCGGCGGTCCAGCCCTCGGTGGTCTCCCTCAGCGCCACCGCGCCCGGCGCCCAGGCCAGCGGCTCGGGAGTGCTGCTCTCGGCCGACGGCGTGATCGTCACCAACGCGCACGTGATCGACGGCGCGGAGCAGATCACCGTCAAGTTCAGCGACGGCGGCACCGCCGAGGCCGACGTGGTGGGCACCAGCACCGAGAACGACCTCGCGGTGATCAGGGCGCGCGGGGTGAGCGGGCGGACCGCGGTCACCCTGGGCGACAGCGACTCCCTGTCGGTCGGCGACACCGTGGTGGCGATGGGCAGCCCCCTGGGCCTGGACGGTTCGGTGACCACCGGCATCGTCAGCGCGCTGGGCCGCACCATCGCCGAGACCGGCGGCACCACCCTCCACGACGCGATACAGACCGACGCGGCGATCAACCCTGGCAACTCCGGTGGCGCGCTGGTCGACGGCGGGGGCAGGCTGATCGGCATCAACACCGCGATCGCCACCACCGGGATGGACACCGGGAGCATCGGCGTCGGCTTCGCCATCCCCGTCCGTACCGTCAAGGACGTGACGGACCGTATCCTGGACCGTTCCGAATACTCGCCGGTCAGATCCTGACCGGTGCCGGTCGCGCCGGGTTCCGGGTTCACTGGGGGGTGGAATCCCGGGACCCGGCGCACCTTCTCAGGCGCTGGAACGCACCGAGAGGCGGGAGGCGCGGCCTTTGGCCCGCTCCACCTTCTTGCGGATGTTGCGGCTGTAGAACTCGCGCGGCAGCGTCCGGACGGACAGAGGCAGCCGCGGGTAGACGATCCGCAGCGCGTTGACCAGCATGATGAAGCGCCGCTCCCGCGCCGCGTTCCATTCCCAGCCGTATTGCGTGCGCAGAGGCTCGGGCATCAGACCCGCGGTGAGCAGCCGGATCGCCCCCATTCCCGGCCGCATGTACAGCGGTAGACGATCGGCGTAGAGCAGCTGGTGGGCGACCTTCTTGGACGCCTCGGTGAGCTCGAAGGAGTCGAGCTGCTTGCGGTAGTAGACCTTGAACTCCGCGAAGTCCTGCGGCTGCGCCTCGGCCGGGGCGCCCATCAGCTGCGCGTAGACGCGCGTCTGCTGGTAGAACTCCTCGATCTCGTCGGGGCCGAGCCGGCCGAAGAGCGCCTGGTAGAAGCGCAGGGAGACGTCGAAGAGCGTCGCGCCCACCCACACCTGGGGCTCGGCGTCCTGGGCGTCGTAGTCCGGGCCGTTGACGGTGTCGTGCATCCTCCGGGCGAAGGAGCTGATGATCTCGGCTTCCTCCGTGCTGCCGAACTGCACCGCGTACAGCCACTCCATGGTGTTCTGGAGCCGGGCCAGCGGGTTCTTGAACGTGTAGCTGTGGTCGTAGACGCCCTGCCCGACGCCTGGGTGGGAGGTCTGAAGGACGGAGGCGGCGCCTCCGGAGGCGATGAGGATGCCCTCGCGCGTGATCCTCCGGATGACGTCGTCGTCCTGGAACAAGCCGGGTTCGGTCATGGGCACGAGTGTAAGTAAGTACTTCCGTACTGCGCGAGTGACTTGCCTCACCGGAGTCGGGAAAAGAAAACGACACGGCCCCCGTCTTTGTCGATAATGGGGACATGTCCGCGACCGGCCAGATCCCGATCAGCGGCTCGGTCGCCATCCCGGAGACCGAGCTCAGCTGGCGCTTCTCCCGCTCCTCCGGCCCCGGAGGCCAGCACGTCAACACCAGCGCCACCGCCGCCGAACTCTCCTTCGACGTGGCGAACTCCCCCTCGCTGCCCGACCCCCTGCGCGACCGCGCCCTCCAGCGCCTCGCCCACCGCCTGGCGAACGGCGTCCTCACCATCCGCGCCGAGGAGTACCGCTCCCAGCTGCGCAACCGCGACGCCGCCCGCGAACGCCTCGCCGCCCTCCTGCGCGACGCCATCGCCCCGCCCCCGCGCCGCCGCCGCCCCACCAAGCCCTCCAAGGGCATGATCGAACGCCGCCTCCAGAACAAGAAGCACCGCTCCGCCCTCAAGGAGGGCCGCCGCCGCGACTGGTGACCCGGGCGAGGGCCGCCGCTCCGTGTTCGAGGAGGGGCGCCGCTGTGCTCGGCGGCCCGGAGGGTGGGGTAAACCGAACCCCCGGGTTCCGTGGCCGCACGATCGATGCGTCGGCCGTCTTTCGGCAGCATCGACGGCATGAACGACAAACTCCCCTTCGGTCCGGCCCCCTGGCGGCGCAGCCTCTACATCCTGCTCTCCGCTCCGCTGGACGTGGTCTCCCTGCTGGACGGAGGACGCCTGCGGCAGCGGCTGGGCGGACGGCTGCTCGGCGGCGAGGTCCCGACCCGGCGGCTGCGCGGGCTGCTGGCGCTGCCGTTCGACCTCGCGGCGACGCTGGTGGTCCTCTACGGCTGGTCGATCGTCCCCATGAACCTGGCGTACCCGCTCCGTCCGCTGATCGGTTTCGATGGCTCGCTGGAGAACGCCTGGGGCGGCCCCACGCTGCTCGGCGCCTGGGCCGTCCACGCCCTGGGCGGACTGGTCTTCCTGTTCCTCATGCCCTGGGTCGTCGCCGGCTTCGTTTCCGTACAGCGCAGGATCCTGGGAGCATCTGCCGGATGAGAGGAGAACGGGCGGGAAAGGAACTTGCCTACATCCTGTTCGGAATGGTGTTCGGAGTGCTCGCTGCGGCTTTCACGGCGGGCGTCCTGCTGCTCGGCACGGTGCTGTCCGTCACCGCGATCGGAGTGCCCCTCCTGGCCGCGGGCCTTCTCGGCGCGAGGAGGCTCGGCGGAGCGCAGCGCCGGCTCGCCGCCGCGCTGCTGGGAGAGCGGATCGAGCAGCCCCCGCCCCGGCGGGAACTGCCGGGCTTCTACGGCAGGATGCAGTCCCGGCTCACGGATCCGTACGGGTGGCGTGCCGTCGCCTTCTTCCTGCTCCAGCCGCCCCAGGCACTGATCCAGGCCGCCACCGTCATCGTCACCTGGTGCTGGGGCGCGGTGGCCCTGACCTTTCCGATCCAGCAGGCGCTCGGCTGGAACCGGGTGGAGGGCGGCTGGACGCTCGCCGGATTCGCACTGGAGCCCTTCCCCCGGACGCTCCTCGTCTCGCTGGCGGGGCTGTGCCTGCTGTGGCTCGCGCCGAAGGCCGTCCACCTCGTCCTGCTGCCGCACCGGCTGCTGCTGCGCCTGCTGCTCGGCCCCCGGCGCCCCGCCGCGCGCATCAGGGACCTCGAGGAGAGCCGCGCCCTGGTCGTCGACGAGTCCGCGGCCGTGCTCCGGCGGATCGAACGCGACCTGCACGACGGCGCGCAGGTCCGGATGGTGTCCCTCATCATGCAGCTCACCCTGCTGCGGGAGAGCGTTCCCGAAGGCTCCGCCCGGGAGCTGGCGGGCAAGGCGCAGGAGACCGCGTCCCTGGCGGTACGGGAACTGCGCGAGCTGGTCCGAGGCATCCACCCGCCGGTACTGGACCAGGGGCTGGAGGCCGCGCTGACCGCGCTCGCCGACACGGTCCCCCTGCGCACCACGCTGGACGCGGCGGTCCCGAGGCTCAGGCCGGCGGTCGAGTCCATCGCCTACTTCTGCGTCGCGGAACTGCTCACCAACGCGGCCAAGCACGGCGGCGCGGACGAGGCGCGGGTCGACGCGTCCCTGGACGGCGACCTGCTGCGCGTCGAGGTGGCCGACGACGGCCGCGGCGGTGCGACGGTCCTTCCCGGCTCGGGGCTGGCCGGCCTGCGGGACAGGGTCGGGGCGGTGGACGGCCGGCTGCTCATCCACAGCCCCGCGGGCGGGCCCACGAGGATCACGGTTGAATTGCCCGCGGACAGATGAGGAGGGGAACCCATGCGGGTGGTGATCGCCGACGACGCCGTCATCCTCAGGGACGGCCTCGCCCAGCTGCTGGAGCTGCGCGGGCACACCGTCGTGGCCGCGGTCAGGGACGCCGAGGCGCTGGAACGGGCGGTGGCCGAACACGTTCCGGACATCGCCGTCATCGACATCCGGATGCCGCCGACCCACACGGACGAAGGCCTGCGCGCCGCTCTGCGGCTGAGACGCGACCATCCGGGCGTCGGGATCCTGCTGTTCTCGCAGTACGTCGAGACCCGGTACGTGAAGGACCTCGTCGCCGGGTCCGCGGCGGGCGTCGGATACCTGCTCAAGGAGCGGGTGGCCGACCTGGACGACTTCGTGGACGCCCTGCGGCGGGTGGCCGGGGGCGGAACCGCCCTCGACCCCGAGGTGCTGCCGCACCTGCTCGGCGCCCCCCGCGGCGCCCTGGACGCCCTGACCCCCCGGGAACGGGAGGTCCTGGCGCTGATGGCCGAAGGACGCACGAACGACGCCATCGCCCGCCGCCTCGTCGTCTCCGGCCGAGCCGTCGAGAAGCACATCGCCAACATCTTCACCAAGCTGGGGCTCCCGCCCTCCGGCGACGACCACCGCCGGGTACTCGCGGTCCTGCGCTACCTGGAAGGCACCTGACGACCCGACCACCGAAACCCCCACCGACCGCAGACCGCAGACCGCGGACCACCGGCCGTCGACTGCTGACTGCGGACCGCCGACCGTCGGTTGCTGGTCGCCGACCACCGACCGCCAGCCACCGACCGCGGACCGCTGGATGCGGACCGGCGGTCGTCGGGGAGCGTTGCGGGCTCTCAGCCGGTCTTCTCCCGGGGGGCGAAGTGCGGGTTCTCGATGATGCCGAGGACGGTGTGCTGGGGGGTGAGGACGGTGGCGACGCGGATGCCGCCGCCGACCTCGCGTACCGGGCCGTGCTCGGTGGCGCCGTGCTCCAGGAGGCGGGCCAGGGCGGCGCCGATGTCGGGGACGCCCCAGTAGGTGACGGGGGTGTCGCCGCCGAGCAGGTGGGGCGGCTGCAGGGCGAGCTCGTAGCCGCCGACGTCGAAACCGACGTAGTAGGGCTCCTCGAAGTAGGGGGCGAAGCCCAGGAGGCGGGTGTACCACTCCGTCGCCGCCGCGAGGTCGGGGGCGGGATAGACGATCGTGCGGAGGCCGAGGAGCATCGTGGTTTCCTTCGTCGTACGGATGGAGCGCTCCAGCCTCGCAGGTCGCGCGCCCGCGGTCTTGAACGAAAAGGACATGACGAAGGCGGCCTCCCTCGGGGAGGCCGCCTTCGCGGGAACGTGGGGGCGTCCGGCCGCCGTCCGGGCCGTCCGGGCCGTCAGAGGGTGGGGTCGGACGGGGGGACGGGGGAGGGGAGCTGGGCGGGGATGGGGTCGTCGTCCAGGGCGTAGGGGGACGAGGGGGCCGGGGTCAGGGGCTTCACGGGCTTGACGGGCTCGGGGGAGGAGCCGGCCGCGGCCAGGGAGGAGGACACCGGGGCCGCGGGGACCGGCGGGGCGGTGACGGCCGACGGGGCGGCCGAGAGCGCGGAGGAGGAGGCCGGGGAGGACGCCGGGGCGGGGGGGGGGGGGGGCGGGGGGGGGGGGGGGGGGGCCGCCGCGGCGCGCGTCCCGGCCCGCCGGGCGGGGGCGCTCGCGGTGGTGCTGGCCTTGCCGGCAGTCTTCTTCGCGGTGGTCGCGGTCGCCTTCTTGGCGGGGGACCGGCGCGTCCGGGGGGCGGCCTCGGCGCTGGAGACGGTGTCGGCCAGGCTGACGCCGTCCTCGGAGAGCTGCTTGAGCAGGGACCGTCCCTGGGCGGGGGTGATCCCGGCCTCCTCGAACGCCTGGCGGACCTCGGTGAGGGAGAGGCTGCCGCGGGAACGGCCCAGCGCCAGCAGGTCGTCGAGGTGTGTGCCGCCCTGCTCGATGGGCGAGTTCACTGCGGGCTTGCGGGGCATGGGAACCGGCCCTCCCTTCTCTGACGACTGGCAGGTGAGCCATGCTGAGCCATTTGGTGCGCACTATCCGAAACGGAAGAACATGTCCAGAATGTTCCCGAGCGGCAGAACTCCCGGCCACCGGTCCGCGGTGTGAGCTGGGGAGACGTGCCGCCCGCCCGTGCCGCGCGATCCGGCGGCGGCGCGGGGTTTCGGATGCGGTCGAGCCGTTCCTGACGGCTCCTGACACTCAAGAGACGTGCGGGGGGCGCGGGAGGTTCACCTCGCGCATGGCGTTCTAGCTCACAACTGGACTTACTTTGTAAAGGCGGCGGGTCTCTGCAGAGCCTTGCGATCGGGTTTGCCCGAAGGGAGCAGCGGCAGCGCGTCACGCAGCTCCAGCTCCCGCGGCGCGGCGGGGGCGGGCAGCTCGGCGCGCACCCACGCGCGCACCTCCTCCAGGCCCAGCGGCGCCTCCGCCACGACGACGGCCGTCACGCGCTGGCCCCACTCGGGGTCGTCGCGGCCCACGACCACCACGTCCCGGACGGCCGGGTGGCGCGAGATCACCGCGGCGACCTCCCCGGCGACGACCTTCTCGCCGCCGGTGTTGATGACGTCGTCGGCCCGGCCCCGCACGCGCAGCCGGCCGTCGGCGTCGACGGCGCCCAGGTCGTTGGTGGTGAACCACTCGCCGGAGCGGGCGGCCTCCCCGCGGTAGCCGGAGAAGAGCACGGGACCCGCCAGCCGGATCCTGCCGTCGCCGGCCAGGGAGACCCGCACGCCCTCCAGGGGCACGCCGTCGTAGACGCAGCCGCCGCTGGTCTCGCTCATCCCGTACGTGGTGAAGATCCGCGCCCCGGCGGCCCTGGCACGCTCCAGCAGCACGGCCGGGGCCGCCGCGCCGCCCAGCAGGATCGAGGCGTACCGCCCGAGCTCGGCCCGCGCGTCCAGCAGCCGCCCGAGCTGGGTGGGGACGAGGGAGACGTGCACCCGTCCGGCGCCGGCGACCGCGGCGAGGTCGAAGCCGGGGTGGACCACCGGTTCCGTTCCGGCCAGCAGCGCCCGCACCAGCACCTGGATCCCGGCGATGTGGCTGGTGGGCAGGCAGCACAGCCACGGGGCGTCGGCGCCGCCCACCCGCTCCAGGGTGGCGCGGGCCGAGGCCAGCAGCGCCTCGGCGGGCAGCTCCACGAGCTTGGGCAGGCCGGTGGACCCGGAGGTGGCGATCAGCACGGCGGCCGCGGTGGGCCTTCCTCCGGGCAGCGGGCGCGGGCCGTCGGCGTCCACGAGGGCGGCGGGCCGCGCGGCCTCCAGGAGCCGTTTGAGGGCGGCGGGCGGCAGTCCGGGGGAGAGGGGGAGGAGGGCGGGCCCGGAGCCGTCCAGGGCGGCCGCCAGGGCCTTCAGCAGGCGGGGTCCGGGCGGCAGGACGGCGGCGTGGAGGGGTCTCATGGCTTGATCAGGTTACCCGTGGCCGAAGAGGGGCCGGGGAAGCGATTGAATAGAGCGCATGGTCTCCCAGCTTTTCGACGCGAACAGGTGGAAAGAAGTCGAAGGTTTCGACTTCACCGACATCACCTACCACCGGGCAGTGGACCAGGGTACGGTCCGCATCGCCTTCAACCGCCCCGAGGTGCTCAACGCCTTCCGTCCGCACACGGTGGACGAGCTGTACCGCGCCCTCGACCACGCGCGCCTGACCGGCGACGTCGGCGTCATCCTGCTCACCGGCAACGGCCCCTCGGACAAGGACGGCAAGTGGTCGTTCTGCTCCGGAGGCGACCAGCGCATCCGCGGCAAGGACGGCTACAAGTACTCCGAGACCGAGACCGCCGAGGGCATCGACCCGGCGCGGGCGGGCCGGCTGCACATCCTGGAGGTGCAGCGGCTGATCCGGTTCATGGGCAAGATCGTCATCTGCGTGGTGCCGGGCTGGGCCGCGGGCGGCGGGCACAGCCTGCACGTGGTCTCGGACCTGACGATCGCCTCGCGCGAGCACGCCCGGTTCAAGCAGACCGACGCGGACGTCGCCAGCTTCGACGGCGGTTTCGGCTCGGCGTACCTGGCCCGCCAGGTCGGCCAGAAGTTCGCGCGGGAGATCTTCTTCCTGGGCGAGACGTACTCGGCCGAGGACGCCCACCGCATGGGCATGGTCAACGCGGTGGTGCCGCACGAGGAGCTGGAGAACACCGCCCTGGAGTGGGCGGCGAAGATCAACGGCAAGTCGCCGACGGCGCAGCGGATGCTGAAGTTCTCCTTCAACCTCATCGACGACGGCCTGGTGGGCCAGCAGGTGTTCGCGGGCGAGGCCACGCGGCTGGCCTACGGCACCGCCGAGGCGGCCGAGGGCCGTGACCAGTTCCTGGAGAAGCGCGACCCCGACTGGTCGCCCTACCCCTGGTACAGCTGATGCGTGCCTTCTCCATCCCGATGCGCACCCGGTTCCGGGGACTGACGCGCCGGGACGGCGCGCTCCTCCGCGGCCCGGCGGGGTGGGGAGAGTTCTCGCCGTTCGCCGAGTACGGCCCCGCCGAGGCGGCCCGCTGGCTGGCCGCGGCCCGCGAGGCGGCGTTCGAGGGCTGGCCCGCGCCCCTGCGCGAGCGGATCCCGGTGAACGTGACGGTCCCCGCGGTGGGGCCCGAGCAGGCGCACCGGATCGTGAAGGCGGGCGGCTGCCGGACGGCGAAGGTGAAGGTCGCCGAGCGCGGCCAGAGCGACGCCGACGACCTGGCGCGTGTCGAGGCCGTCCGCGACGCCATCGGACCGGACGGCCGGGTGCGCATCGACGTGAACGGCGGCTGGGACGTCGACCGTGCCGTGCGGATGGTGCGGCTGCTGGACCGCTTCGGCCTGGAGTACGTCGAGCAGCCGTGCGCGACGGTGGAGGAGCTGGCCGAGGTGCGCCGGCGGGTGGAGGTCCCGGTGGCGGCGGACGAGTCGATCCGCCGCGCCGAGGACCCGTACCGGGTCCGCGACGCCGAGGCCGCCGACGTGGCGGTGCTGAAGGTGCAGCCGCTGGGCGGGGTGCGTCCGGCGCTGCGGATCGCCGAGGAGATCGGGCTGCCGGTCGTGGTGTCCAGCGCGGTGGAGACCTCGGTGGGGCTGGCCGCGGGGCTGGCGCTGGCCGCCGCGCTGCCGGAGCTGCCGTACGCGTGCGGGCTGGCGACGCTGCAGCTGCTGGAAGGCGACGTGGCGGCCGACCCCCTGCGGGTGGAGGACGGGTGCATCGCGGTGCGCCGCCCCGAGGTGACGGAAGAGGAGCTGGCGCGTTTCGAGGTGGATCCCGGAGCGTGGCGTCGGCGAGCTGAAGAAGCGGGGAGCGCATGAATCCGGCGACCGCGCTGGCGACGGTGCTGGTGGACGAGCTGCTGTGTGCGGGGATGGCGGAGGCCGTGCTGGCGCCGGGATCGAGGTCGGCACCGCTGGCGCTGGCGCTGGAGGCCGCCGACCGGGCCGGGCGCGTCCGCCTGCACGTGCGCGTGGACGAACGGTCCGCGGCGTTCCTGGCGCTGGGCCTGGCCAAGCGTTCGGGCCGTCCGGTGGCGCTGGTGTGCACGTCGGGGACGGCGGCGGCGAACTTCCATCCGGCGGTGATCGAGGCGTCGGAGACGGGGACGCCGCTGGTGGTGCTGACCGCCGACCGGCCGCCGGAGCTGCGGGGGACGGGCGCCAACCAGACCATCGACCAGGTGAAGCTGTACGGCTCGGCGGTGCGCTGGACGTGCGAGGTGGGCGCGCCGGAGGAGCGGCCGGGGATGGTCGCCTACTGGCGGTCGATGGCCAGCCGCGCGTACGCGGCGGCGCTGGTGCCCGATCCGGGGCCGGTGCACCTGAACGTGGCGTTCCGCGAGCCGCTCATTCCGGGCGGGGACGAGCCGTGGTGCGAGCCGCTGGACTCCGGCGCGGAGGGCGGGCCGTGGACGAAGGTGCGCTCGGGGATGCCGGGGGCGGTGCTGCGGGTCCCGGCGACGCGCCGCGGCGTGCTGGTGGTGGGCGACGGGGCGGCGAACGTCAAGCGCTACGTGGCGGCGGCGTCGATGGCCGGCTGGCCGGTGTTGTCGGAGCCGAGCGGCAACGGCCGCTACGGCGACAACGCGGTGTCGTCGTACCACTTCCTGCTGGGGGTTCCGGAGTTCGTGGAGCGGTACCGCCCGGAGGTGGTGGTGACGCTCGGCAAGCCGGGGCTGTCCAAGCCGCTGCTGGCGCTGCTGCGGCACGCGCCGCAGCACATCGTGGTGAGCCCGTCGCTGGCGCGCTGGCCCGACCCGGTGCGTTCGGCCACGCAGGTCGCCCAGGAGGTGGAGATCCCGGTCGTGTCGGGCGACGACGGCTGGCTGAAGGGCTGGAAGGCCGCCGACCAGGCGGCGGCCGGCGCGGTGGACGGGGTGCTGGACGAGAGCGACGAGGTCACCGAGCCGCGGCTGGCCCGCGACCTGGCCGCGTCGATCCCGGGCGGTTCGCTGCTGTTCGCGTCGGCGTCGATGCCGGTGCGCGACCTGGACCAGACGATGCGGCCGCGCCGCGGCCTGCGGGTGGCGGCCAACCGCGGCGCGTCGGGCATCGACGGGCTGGTGTCGACGGCGATGGGCATGGCGCTGGCGCACAGCGGCCGCTCGTACGCGCTGCTGGGGGACCTGGCGTTCCTGCACGACCAGAACGGGCTGGTGCTGGGCCCGGCGGAGCCCGTCCCGGACCTGGCGCTGGTGGTGGTCAACAACGACGGCGGCGGGATCTTCTCGCTGCTGCCGCAGGCGTCGCTGCGCGGCTCGTTCGAGCGGGTCTTCGGCACCTCCCACCAGGTGGAGCTGGCGCACATCGCCGCCGCCCACGGCATCCCCTACAAGCGCCTGGAGAAGGCCTCGGGCCTGTCCCGCGCCGTGGCGGGCGAGGGCCTGCGCATCGTGGAAGCCGGCACCGACCGCGAACTGAACGCGGCCCTGCACGGCCGCATGCGTCAGGCAGCACACGAGGCGATCAAGTCCGTACTGTGAGACGACCTCCTTCACATGCGAGGATCTCGTCGACGACGCCGACCGAGACGTTTGTCCGGCCGCATCACCTACAGTGCCGATCATGCCTGCTGACTTGCATGAGAGCGCGGTGGTGGCCGATGCGCACAACGACCTGCTGATGGCGGTGGTGGCCCGCCCGCCCTCCCGGTGGGCGTCCTTCTTCAGGGAGCGGTGGCTGCCCCAGCTCCGCGCGGGCGGAGTCGACATCCAGGTGCTCCCGGTGTTCATCGACGATCGGTTCAGGCCCGAGGGGGCGCTGCGCGAAACGCTCCGGATGATCGAGTGCGCGCACGCGGTCGCCGAGGCCAACGCCGAGGACGTCCGGCTCTGCCTCGACGGGCCGCAGATCGACGCGGCACTGGCCGAAGGGAAGATCGCGCTGGTCCTGGCGCTGGAGAGCATGCCCGGCCTGGACGCGAACGTCGAGCTCCTCGCGACCATGCACCGGCTCGGCGTCCGCATCGCCTCACTGGCGCACTGGGGACGCACCCCGCTCGCCGACGGCAGCGGCGAGGACGCCACCGCGAGCCGCCTGACCGCCGCGGGCGTCCAAGCCGTGGCCGAGATGGAACGGCTCGGCATCCTGCTGGACATCTCCCATCTGAGCGCCAGCGGGGTCGAGCACGTCCTGGAGCTCGCGTCCCGGCCGCTGATCGCCACCCATTCCAGCGCCCGCGCCCTGCGCGACCACCACCGCAACCTGACCGACGACCAGATCCGGGGCGTCGCGGCATCCGGCGGCGTGGTCTGCGTGAACTTCCTGCCGGGTTTTCTGGCCGCTGATCCGTCCGGCTACACCGTCGCCCGGCTGGCCGACCACATCGAACACGTCGCTTCGGTGGCGGGTATCGACCACGTCGGCCTCGGCCCGGACTTCGTCCACGAGGTCTACACCGACCTCACCCCGCCCTGCTGCGAGGACCCCGCCGCGACCGTCGACTTCGACGTCATGGCCACCCTCCCCGGCCTGGCCGGACCCTCGGGCCTGCCCCTGCTCACCGGCGAACTCCTCGCCCGCGGCCGACCCGAGCCCGACATCCGCAAGATCCTCGGCGGTAACCTCCACCGGCTCCTCGCCACCCGCCTCACCTGACCCGTCGGCGCCGCGGCTGATCGGTGAAGCCGCTCTCGATGAGCTGCTCGGGAAAACCCGACGTCAGGAGATCTCCCTGCTCGCCAAGGTGCAGGGGTGGGAGGGCTTCGGGAGCGGAAAATCGTTTGACGCGATGGCGGGGTATCCGGTCGTCTCAGCGGATCGGGGGTGGGTTGTGCAAGAGGGCTACGAGGGGTGGAGCGGTTGCGGAGTATGCCTCGGACGTATGTGGGGGTGCCGGGTGCGGAGGTCACGCCGGTGTTCGATCCGGCGCTGAAGCACTACCAGGACGCCTTTCGGGCGGCTGATCCGCGGTTCTCCGACGAGGAGGCCGGTCGGCGTTGGCGGGAGGCGCGGGCGGCGGCGCTGGAGCAGGTGGTGCGGGCGGTGGCCAGGTCGCGGTGGGCGGGCGGGCTGGTGCTGCGCGGCAGCATGCTGCTGCGGGCCTGGTACGGCGAGGCGGCACGGGACCCGGGTGACCTGGACTTCGTCGTCGTTCCCGAGCATCGGGACATCGGCGACGCCGAGACGGGCCGCATGTTCGCCGGTATAGGGCGGGCGGCCGAGGAAGGCCCGATTCCCATCGACGCGTCGGGTGCACGCACCGACGACATCTGGACCTATGACCGGGTGCCCGGACGCCGTCTCGTCCTGCCCTGGGACGCCGGCGGAGGGATGTCGGGGGCGGTGCAGCTGGACTTCACGTTCGGCGAGCGGCTGCCGCTGCCGCCCGAGCCGACGCGCGTGGCGGGCGTGGAGATCCCGGCCGCCACTCCGGAACTGTCGCTGGCGTGGAAGCTGCAGTGGCTGCTCACCGACGCCTACCCGCAAGGCAAAGACCTCTACGACGCCGTCGTCCTGTCCGAGCGCACGACGGTCTCCCACCGCCTCCTCAAGGAGCTCGCGGTGTCCGTGCTCCCCGGTTACGCGAGCACCCCGCTGTCGTCGGCGGCCTTCGACCTGGCGAACGCCGACTGGGAGGATCCGGACCTTCCGCCGAGCCGGGACGCGCTGATCGCACGGCTGACGACCGCGATCGACGCCATCTGCGCCGAACCCCTCGACGAACCGGACGACGATGAGGGCCGCCGAGTCCTGTGGTTCGGGCCCCGCATCGACGCCTGCCGCACCGCGGCCCGGACGGGCGGTGCGAAAGCCGTCGGAGACCTCCTGGTGCGGGAGGACTCCATGGCCTTCGAGGACCAGGCGCTGATCGCGAGCGAGGCGCTCGGCGTCCCCCTGCGCGAGGCCGCGCGGGTCCTCCTGGCGGACTGGAAGCACCTGAACGGGTACTACGTCCGCCAGGAGGCCCACCTCATGTCCCGCCTCGACGTCCTCACCCGGCCCCCGGGCCGGACGTCGTGAAGGGGGCGTTCAGGCATCCAGGAGGGGGACTTCGAGGCGGTCCCGGAGCTCCTCGACGGAGGTGCCGAACGTCTCGAGGACGCGGGCGCCGTCGGGGGTGAGGTCGAAGACGGCGTGGTCGGTGTAGACGCGGCTGACGCAGCGCACGCCCGTCAACGGGTACGTGCAGGCGGGGACGAGTTTCGGGCTGCCGTTCTTGGCGAAGAGCGTCATCATCACGTACACCCGCTTGGCGCCGATCGCGAGGTCCATGGCGCCGCCGACGGCGGGGATCGAGCCGGGTTCTCCGGTGTCCCAATTGGCGAGGTCGCCGTTCGCCGAGACCTGGAAGGCACCCATGACGCACACGTCCAGGTGGCCGCCGCGCATCATGGCGAACGAGTCGGCGTGGTGGAAGTAGGCGGCGCCGGGGAGCTCGGTGACGGGGACCTTGCCGGCGTTGGTGAGGTCGGGGTCGATCACGTCGCAGGTGGCGGCGGGGCCCATGCCGAGCATGCCGTTCTCGGTGTGCAGGACGACGCCGAGCTCCGCCGGAAGGTGGTCGGCGACCTTCGTGGGCTGGCCGATGCCGAGGTTGACATAGCCGCCCGGTTCGATGTCCCGGGCGACGCGGGCGGCGAGCTGGTCGGGATCGAGAGGCATCAGCGGGCTCCCTGCACGGTGTAGTGGCGCGGCTCGACCTGGACGACGCGGTCGACGTAGATGCCCGGGGTGACGACGGCCTCCGGGTCGATGCCCCCCGCGTCCACGATCGACGCGACCTGGACGACGGTCGTCGTGGCGGCCGCGGCCATCACGGGCCCGAAGTTCCGGGCGGTCTTGCGGTAGACGAGGTTGCCCGCCGTGTCGGCGGCGTGCGCGGAGATCAGGGCGACGTCGCCCTTGATCGGGTATTCGAGCACGTAGTCGCGGCCGTCGATCGTGCGGGTCTCCTTGCCCTCGGCGAGCGGCGTGCCGACGCCCGTCGGGCAGTAGAACGCCCCGATGCCCGCCCCGGCCGCGCGCATCCGCTCGGCGAGGTTGCCCTGCGGGACGACCTCCAGCTCGATCTGTCCGCGGCGGTAGAGGTCGTCGAAGACGTAGGAGTCGACCTGCCGGGGGAAGGAGCACAGGATCCTGCGCACCCGGCCCGCCTTCAGCAGGGCGGCCAGGCCCACGTCGCCGTTGCCGGCGTTGTTGGACACGATGGTGAGGCCGCCCGCGCCGTGCCGGATCAGCGCGTCGATCAGGTCGAACGGCATCCCGGCGAGCCCGAAGCCGCCGACGAGGACGGTGTCGCCGTCCTTGACGACGCCGACCGCCTCGTCCGGCGATGCGAAGATCTGCGTCCTGCTCACGCTGCTCCTCCCGTGACGTTCTCCAGGACCACGGCGAGCGCCTGGCCCACGCCGATGCAGATCGCGGCGACGCCGTAGCGCTCGCGCCGCTCGACCAGGACCTTGGCGAGGGTGCCGAGGATCCGGGCACCCGAGGCGCCGAGCGGGTGGCCGATCGCGATCGCGCCGCCCCTGACGTTGACGATCTCCGGGTCGATCCTCCAGGCGTCCACGCAGGCGAGCGACTGGACGGCGAAGGCCTCGTTCAGCTCGACGGCGCCCACCTGGTCCCAGCCGATGCCCGCCCGCTCCAGCGCCCGCCCGGCGGCCGGGACGGGAGCGAACCCGAAGTCCTGCGGCTCCAGCGCCGACGCCCCGCGCCCCGCGATCCGGGCGATGGGATCGAGCCCGATCCGCGCGGCGGCGGCCTCCGAGCCGAGCAGCACCGCCGCCGACCCGTCGTTGAGCGGCGAGGCGTTCCCGGCGGTGATGGTGCCGTCGGTCCGGAAGCTCGGCTTGAGCCCGGCGAGCCTCTCCGGCGTGGAACCGGCGCGGATGCTCTCGTCGCGCGCCGGCCCGGCGCCGTCGACCGGGACCACGAGGTCGTCGTAGAAGCCCTCGTCCCAGGCCGCCGCCGCGAGCCGGTGCGACCGCGCGGCGAACTCGTCCTGCCGCTCCCGCGGGATCGAGAACCGCTCCTGAAGCCGTTCGTTCGCCTCGCCCAGGGACACCGTCCACTCCGCGGGCATCCGCGCGTTGACCAGGCGCCAGCCGAGCGTCGTCGAAACGGCGGTCGCATTGCCCGCCGGGAACGCCCGGTCCGGCTTCGGCAGCACCCACGGGGCCCGGGTCATCGACTCCACGCCGCCGACGAGCACCACGTCGGCGTCACCGGTGTCGACCGTGCGGGAGCCGATGATCGCGGCGTCCAGCGACGAGCCGCACAGCCGGTTGACCGTGGTCGCGGGCACCGACACCGGCAGCCCGGCGAGCAGCCCGGCCATCCGGCCGACGTTGCGGTTGTCCTCACCGGCCTGGTTCGCGCACCCCCACACGATCTCGCCGATCCCGGCCGGGTCCAGCTCCGGCGCCTTGGCGAGCAAGCCGCTGATCGCGGTCGCCGCGAGGTCGTCGGGGCGGACACCGGCGAGCGCTCCGTTGAAGCGGCCGAAGGGTGTACGGGCCGCCGCGTAGACGAATGCCATGCTCGACTACCTCCTCTCCACCGTGAACGGCAGCACGAGCCGTGACGGGTGGGCAGCGTCGCGGTAGATCTTGTGCGTGACGGGGCGGCCCACCGGCAGGTGGAACGCGTCCGGCGGCAGCAGGGCGTTGTGCTCGTCGGCCAGCGGCTCGGCGTTGGACAGCTCCACGACCAGCTTGTGGCCGGGCAGGAACGTCGCCGCGAACGGATAGACGCGCAGTACGTACTCCTCGATCGCGCCCGGCTCGACCGGCACCGCGCGGGTGTGCGGGTGGAACGGGTCGCCCTCGGTGGTGCGCTCGGCGTCCAGCTCGCGGTGCGACGCCTTGAGGTAGGCGGTCGTGATGAGCTGCCGCCTGCCGTTCGGCGCCTCGTCCCACATGCGCAGGATGAAGTTGGTGTCGGGCTGGTCGATCTCGGCGAAGAGGTGCGCGGCGCCCTGGCCGATCATCTCGGTCGCCTCGGTGAACGGAGCCGTGCTCCAGCTCAGGATCTCCACCTTGTCGGTCACCGTCAGCGGCGCCTGGTAGAAGCCGTCGGGCGCGGCGTACTCGGCGCCCATGGGCTCGGGCTCGAAGGAGAGCCTGCGGCGCGGGCGCAGGTAGAGCGGCCGGTGCTCGACGTCCTTCGGCGGCCACTGCGCGCCGGTGACGGTCTCCCGGGAGCCCTCGACGTGGACGGTGACGGCGGGCTCGTCCATGATCCCGTTGTCGACGCCCTTGATCCAGTACTCGTACCAGCGGAACATCTTGTCGTGCTCTTCGATGAAGGGCCGCGACTGCATCGGCGGGTACGGGCCGATGTCGAGCTTCTTCGGGCCCTTGAGCGCCTTGTACACCTCGATGGTGCCGTCCATCGTCCAGCCGCGGCCCTGGTCGATCTGCAGCCAGACCGGGATGTCGATGTTCGGCGCGAGCGTGATCGGGTTGCGCTCCTCGTACCACTCGCCGTCGACCTCGTTCATCACGATGTCGAACCAGGCCTCGTGGTTCTTGGGGTAGTGCAGCACGTGGACGAGGTTCGGCCAGGCCGCGACGTCCGGGTCCTTCAGCCGCTCGGCGACCTTCTCCTTGATCTCCGAGGGGGAGTACGCCTGGAGCATCCGGGACTTCACACCGTCGGTGAACGCCCAGCCGGAGTCGCCGCCGCGGCCCTCGCGGGCGGCGCGCGGCATGAACCACATGACGCCGCCGTGGTAGGTGGTCTCGTAGAAGTCGTAGTGGCCGCCGCTGACGAAGATCGCCTTGAGGCTCGGCGGGCGCTCGGCCGCGGCCAGCACCTGCATGGAGCCGAAGTAGGAGATGCCGATCATGCCGACGTTGCCGTCGCACCACGGCTGCGCCGCGACCCACTCGATGAAGTCGTAGGCGTCCTGGCCGAGGGAGACGCCGCCGGCGTTGTAGTTGCCGATGTGCTCGCCCTCGGAGGCGCCGGAGCCGCGCAGGTCGCCGATGACGTGCACGTACCCCTCTTCGACGACGCGCGCGATGTCGCCGGCCTCGATGCAGCCGTCCCACATGGGGGAGGGGCGCCGCTGCGGCGGTGTCGTGAGCGCGAGGGCCTGCAGTTCCTTGCCGTACGGGCTGAGCGCCACGAGCGCGGGACGCGGCTTGTCGCCGGTGCCCTGGTAGGCGTCGGCGGCGAGCGTGACGCCGTCGCGCATCGGCACGCGGAGGTCCTTGCGGACGGCGATCTCCTCCAGGCCCGCCTGGATGATCCGGAAGTCGGCCATGGGTGCGAACTCCTCTGTCATGAGTTCCGGTTGAAGTGCGTGCGGTAGCCGTGCATCGACGTGAAGAACGGCGACGGCTCGAGGGCGGGATCGGCGGTGTAGCCGACCTCCCGGGCCACGGGGGCGAAGGGGGAGTACGGCGAGTCCGTCTCCAGGAGCCCCGAGCACAGGCAGGCGTACGCCGCTCTATTGACCCGGCTTTCGACGTCCAGGCTCTCGCGCAGCGCCTCCTCGGCCTGCGCCGCGTCGAGCTCGACGCCGTACGGCGTGCCGTCGGTGCGGCGGTAGGGGTGGCCGAGGTAGAGGTGGCGCGGGCGTACCTCGTCGCGCAGGTACTCCAGGCTCGCGCGGTAGGCGGCCGGGTCCTCGAAGCCCGGGAAGCCGTTGGCGGCCCCGTGCACCTGGACGGCGTCGCCGACGAAGGCCGAGCGCTGCCCGTCGACGACATAGGCGACCGAGCCCGGCGTGTGGCCGGGGATCGCGTGGACGGAGACGGTGACGCCGCCGCCCAGGGAGAGGGTCTCGCCGCCCCGGACGAGCAGGGTCGGCTCCATCTCGCCGGAGATGATCGCCTCGGCCGAGGCCGTCGCCTTCGCCTCGCCCTCGGCGTCGTTCAGGTACCGCCCCCGCCCGGCGAGGTACTCCTCCACATGGGCGCGGCGCGAGCGCAGCAGCGGCGCGTCGGCCTCGTGGATCACGACCTGCGCGAGCCGGCCGGTGAGCTCCCACAGGGCGTGGGCGCCGCCGACGTGGTCGATGTGGCCGTGGGTCAGCAGGATCCAGCGCACGTCCTCGATCCGGCGGCCGACGGCCTCGAGCGCGGGGGCCATGCCCTCGGCGGGGGAGGTGGCGATGCCGGTGTCGACGATGGCCGGCTCCGGCGCGTCGATGAAGAAGCTGTAGAGACCGAACCGGCCCCACGGAGAGACGAGGGGATGGACTCGTACGGGGTGCATGGCTCTCCTAGCGCGCGAGGAAGTCGCGGGTCTCCTCGAAGGCCCGGTGGTACTCCGGGATCCACGAGAAGTGCTGCACGAATCCGTGCCCCGCGCCGTCGTACCGGCTGACGGTCGCGGCCACGCCGGCGTCCTTCAGCCTCTGGCCGTAGAGCTCGCCCTCGTCCCGCATCGGGTCGAGCTCGCCGGTGATGATCAGCGCGGGGGGCAGCCCGGCGAGGTCGGCCCGCTTGACGGGGGAGACGCGGGGGTCCGCCGGGTCGGCGCCGCTGTCGATGTAGAAGGCGTTGAACGGCTTCAGCCCCGCGGTCTCCAGCCCGTAGCCGACGGCGTTCTCCCGCAGCGAGGCGTAG
The DNA here is from genome assembly GCF_039525175.1 of Actinocorallia libanotica. Taxonomy (NCBI): domain Bacteria; kingdom Bacillati; phylum Actinomycetota; class Actinomycetes; order Streptosporangiales; family Thermomonosporaceae; genus Actinocorallia; species Actinocorallia libanotica. The sequence continues at coordinate 32,175 of NZ_BAAAHH010000021.1, read as the reverse complement.
CGGTCGACGTCGAAGTCCAGGTCGAGCGACGGGTAGTACAGCACCTGGTGGGTGATGCGGTCGAAGCCGTCGTCGTGCGCCATGCCGGCGACCGCGGCGGCGAACGTGCCGCCGGAGCTGTCACCGGCGACGGCCAGCGTCGTGCCGTCCCAGGCCAGGGCCTCGCCGTTCGCGGCGGCCCAGCGGACCGCGGCGTAGCAGTCCTCGAGACCGGCGGGGAAGGCGTGCTCGGGCGCCAGCCGGTAGCCGACGGAGACGACCTTGAGCCCGGTCTCCTTGGCGAGGGAGCGCGCGACGTGGTCGTGCGTCTCCAGGCTGCCGAGGAAGAACGCGCCGCCGTGGAAGTAGACCAGCAGGCCGTACGCGTCGGCTTCGACCGGCGTGTAGACCCGCAGCGGGACCTCGCCCGCGGCGGTCCGCGCCGTGAGGTCCTCGACGGAGTGGAGCGGCAGGCGGTCGGCGGGGACTCCGGCCTCCTCGCCGGCGCGCATCATCTCCGGGTTCAGCGGACCGGGCGGCGGCGCGGGCATGGCGGCGAGGGCCTGGGCGATCTGCGGGTGCAGCGGCATGGTTCAGGCTCCCTGCGGGTTCTGGGACGCGGGCTTCTGGCCCGGAAAGACGTCGTTGACCTCGTCCTCGGTCCAGCCCTGGCGCGAGATCCGCTGCAGCTCGTCGGTCACCGGCTTGCGGGTGGCCTGGTAGAGCGCCAGCGCCTCCTTGACCGAACCGGCCTCGGTGAGGGCGTCGGCGAGCGCGCCGGCGTCCAGGATCGCCGAGTTCGCGCCCTGGCCCTGGTGGTGCAGCATCGAGTGGGCGGCGTCGCCGACGAGGACGACGGAGTCGGAGTGCCAGGTGCCGACCGGGTCGATGTCGTAGACGGCGCGGCAGTTGACGGTGTCCATGTCGAGGTCGCGGGTCATGTTCACGATCCGCTCGTCGAAGCCCTCGACCGTCTTGAGCAGGTCGTTTTTGGTGACGCACGGCGCCCAGGTGCCGTCGGGGCACAGCGCGGTGATGTCGAAGGAGACCTGGCCGCGGTGGCGCAGCGGCAGGAGGTAGACCTTCGTGCCCCGGCCGATGTACATGCGCAGGTTGTCGTCGGTGACCATGCCGTAGGCGGCGTCGATGTCGATGACGGCGCGGTAGGCGTGCTCGCCGGAGAAGACCGGCTCCTGCTCGGAGAACAGGGCCTTGCGGACCACGGACTTGATGCCGTCGGCGCCCACGACCAGGTCGGCCTCGACGGTGGTGCCGTTGGCGAAGGTCAGGGCGGAGCCCGTGCCCCGGTCCTCGATCCGCTCGAGCTTGTGGCCGAGGTGGACCATGCCCTCGGGCAGCACCGAGAGCAGCGCCTCGATGAAGTCGCCGCGGTGGATCAGATGGGTGGTCTCGCCGAAGGCCTCGATCTCCGGCCACGCCTCCCGCATGATCGTCTCGCCCGTGGCGGTGAGGATCTCGAAGTAGTCGCTGGGCGAGCTCACCCCGGCGATCGCGTCGAAGACGCCCCACCGGCGGAACCGGTCCATGGTGGAGGGGCGCAGGCCGATGCCGGCGCCCACCTCGCGGATCCGGCCCGCCTGCTCGTAGACGTCGACGGAGGCGCCGAGGAGGCTGAGCGCCTTGGCCGCGGCGGCGCCGCCGTACCCCGCGCCGACGACGGCGATCTTCAGGTTCTTCAGGTCTGAGGGCTGCATGGTGGTGGTCCTTGTCAGTGCTGGATCGTCAGGAAGTCTGCGGGGTTGTCGACGAAGATCGTCTTGATGGCCGCCTCGCCCAGGCCGGCGGCGCGCAGGTCGGGGATGAGGTCCTCGAAGATGTAGTTGACGGTGTGGCCCTTCACGCCGGGCCAGCCCAGCGGGCTGCAGTTGGCGTCGGCGGAGGCGAGCACCTGCCTGATGCGGCCCTCGCCGCCGTCGATGAACCGCAGGAAGTGCTCCAGGCGCTCCCGGCGCGGGCGCGCCCAGAACGGCGGGTCCGGCAGCTCGGTCTCGTAGCCGAAGGTGTCGAAGCCGATCCGGCCGCCCTGCTCGGCGATCCAGGTGTCGCGGGTCTTGTCGGCGTTGACGCCGTCGTCGACGTGCCCGAAGAGCACGCGGTCGAGGGGGAGGCCCTCCTCGTTGAAGATCGCGATCGCGTTCTCGGCGTCGATGGCCAGGTGGGTCAGGACGCCGACGCCGGTGGCCCTGGCCGCGCGGGCCGCCGCGCGGTAGATGCGCTTGTCCAGGTCGGTCATCCGGCCGCCCCGGCTGACGCCGACCTTGATGATGCCGGCCTTGCCGCCGCTACCGCCGATGCCGACGGTGATCTCGTGGACGAAGTGCTCCGCGAGGTACTCCACGCTCGCCCGCTCGAAGAACGGCAGGGCGGTGTCTCCGCCGACGAAGCCGGTGGAGGCGATGATGTGCACACCGGTCTTCTCCGACAGCGACCGGTAGTAGTCGATGTCGCGGCCGTTGCAGATGCCGGTCGCGTCGACGAACGTGCCGCCGCCGTACTCGTGGAACCTCCGCAGCTTCGGAACGGTCTCGCCGTACCGCTCCTCCGGCGTCTTCCACCACCTGGTGTCCAGCTCGGAGCCCGGCATGCCGTACCCGATGTGCTCGTGGACGGCCACGAGACCCAGTTCTTCGGTCGGGATCGGCCCTAGGACGGTGTTCACTCTCGACACGGCACTCACCTTCGGGGAAGGAACTCGATGATCTTGGGCTGCCGCGCGCTCAGCGCACCGACAGCAGGTCGCGCGGGTTGCCCACGAGGATCCGGCGGACGTCCTCGTCGCCGAGGCCGCGGGCCTTGAGGAGGGGGGCGAACGCGGTGAGGACGTGGCCGTAGCCCACCTCATTGGCGGGGTGGCCCTTGGCGACGCCGGTCGCGCCGCTGGAGAGCAGGACGCGGGCGCCGTGGCCGGCCGCGACGAGCTCGGCGACCAGGGAGGCGCGCTCGGCGTCGGTGATGTGGCCGCCGTCCTCGGTGCCCACGCAGTCGAGGAGGACGAAGGCGCCGCGGGCCGCGATCTCCAGGGGCGCGCCGGAGGCGACGGCGTCCGCGCGGTCGAGCCCGCCGACGGCGACACGGCCGGCCGGCAGCCCCTCGTCCAGGACGACCTCGAGGTCGCGCACGGCGTCGTTCCCGTGGCGGAGGGACACCGGGACGCCGGTGGCCAGGGCGGCGCGGGCCGCGCCGCGGAACAGGCTCTCGTCGGTCGCGGTCATGCCCTCGCGGGTCGCGGCGGTGGCCACCAGGCCCGCGGCGCCCCGCCGCTCGACGCGGGGGACCACCATGCCCTCGGTGACCTCCTCGGCGAAGAGGTCGGCGAACTTCTCGGCGGGCCAGGGCGTCGGCGGGTCGGTCTGCGGCGTCAGGAAGTAGCCGCCGAGCAGCCCTTCGGGGCCCTGGCCCGTGGAGGCGACGATGTGCACACCGGTCGTGCGCGAGAGCGCCTCGTACAGCCGCAGGTCGCGGCCGTGGAACATGCCGGTGCCGTCGACGATCGTCCCGCCGCCGCGCTCGCGGAAGTCCCGCAGCTTCCCGGCGAGGATCTCGAAGACCTCGGCGCGGTCGATGGTGACGTCGAACGCGTACTCGGCCCCCGGGAGGACCGAGAGCAGGGCCTCGTGGACCGCGACGACCCCCAGGTCCCGTGCGGGGACGGGGCCGAGGACGGTGTTGACGGTGCCGCCGGTGGCGTTCGCGGCGGTCTGGGCACCTGGCACTGGCGTTCCTTTCGGTCGCGGCGGGGGTGACTGCTGTCACGCCCTCGGTGTGAATGGTGTCACCTGAATTTACATCATGTCAAGCAAGTTGCCTTCAGGTAAATTAAGCTATCTGACCGTATGGGCGGCTGAGGGCTCCTCGGCGCCGGCGCTCCGGGAGCCGAAGAGCCCGAACAGCGTCAGGGCCGCCGCGGCGGCGGCGCAGAGGCCCGCGACCAGGAACGCCAGGCCGTAGGCGCCGCCGAGCGACTCGAACGCGAGCACGCGGAGGCTCTCGGGCATCGGCACCGGCGGCATGCCCGGACCGGCGCCGGGCACGACCGGCATCGAGTTGACCGCCATGGCGCCGCCCTCGTGGGCGATGCCCCCGGCGACGTCGGTGTACGGCGCCTGGAGCCCGGACTCGCCGATCGCCCTGCCGGCGTCGGCGCTCAGGTCGCCGTTCGCCCGGCTGACGGCGAAGGCGGCGATGAGCACCGGGCCGAGCGCGAAGCCGAAGTCGCGCAGCAGGTTGGTGGTGGCGCTGGCCATGCCGGCGAGCCGCAGCGGAACGGTGTTGATCGCGACGGCGGTGATCGAGCCGACGGTGAGCGCGAAGCCGACGCCCAGGGCGAGCATCGGGGCGATGAACCGCGTCCAGTCCATGTCGTGCACGTCGAAGGTGGAGCACCAGACGCCGCTGGCGGCGATGAGGGCGAAGCCGGTGGTGAGTATCCAGCGGGGCGAGAAGTCGCGGATCAGGCGGGAGACGAGCGGCGCCAGCACGAAGGCCGGTCCCTGGATGAACAGGAACAGCACGCCGATCTTCAGGGCGCTCTGGTGCTGGATCGCGCCGAGCCAGATGCTCATCGAGAAGCAGATCGCCAGGAAGGCGAACATCCCGACCACCGTGGCGATCGCGACGACCGCGTAGGCGCGGTTGGCGAAGATGCCGAGCTCCAGCAGCGGGACGTCGGTCCGCAGCTCGATGGCGACGAAGGCGCCCAGGAGCACCAGGCCCGCGGCGAAGGCGCCGATGATCTCGGGCCGGGCGAAGCCGGCCTCGGAGCCCTGCGTGGCGGCGAAGAGGAGGGCGATGAGGCCGAGGGCCAGCGTGACCTGGCCGGGGATGTCCAGCTTGCGCCCCTCGGGCGCCGAGGAGTCGGCGGCGAACCGGGTGACGATGATCGAGACGGCGGCCGCGGCGATCACCACGAGGTAGGACGTGCGCCAGTCGCCCTCCGCGGCCAGCCAGCCGCCCATCAGCGGGGAGATCGCCGCGCCGATCGAGAGGAAGCCCGCCCACACGGCGATGGCCTTGGCGCGGGCCTCCGGCGACGGGCTGACCGCGGCCAGCATGGCGAGCGAGATCGGGTAGAGGATCGCGGCGCCCAGGCCCGCGACGACCTGCCCCGCCCACAGGACCTGGACGGTCCCGGCGAGGTGGCTGACGAGCGAGCCGGCGGCGGTCAGCAGGGCGCCCGCCTGCAGCAGCCGCTTGCGGCCGAACAGGTCGCCGATCACGCCGGTGGTCAGCTCGAAGACGACCATGGGGATGGCGAAGGCGGCGGTGATCCAGGCCAGCTGGGCGCCGGTGGTCTGGAACTCCTGCTGGAGGGTGCCATTGAGCGCGCCGGGCAGCGAGTAGGCCACCTGGGCGAGGAGGACGGCGAAGCAGCCGGCGACCACCGTGGCGGTGTAGCCCTGCCTGCGCGCAGCGGTCTGCGTCATTGCGGAGTTCTTTCTCGTGGAGGGGGCCGGATTCCTGCTCCCGGCCGCTCGGGCCGCCGCTCGCTGTGAGCGCGCTCACCCGTTGGCTGTGCAAGGTGTCATATTGCTTGACATCACGTCAAGAGTCTGAGCAGCGCGTATTCACTACGATCATGCAGAGCGGAACGCGGGCACCGTGCCCTATGCTGACGGCATGGCGACGCTTCGTGAGGCCCAGCGGGAGATGACGCGAAAGCTCCTGCTCGACGCGGGTATCGAGCTGTTCACGACCAAGGGCTACGCGCTGACGAAGGTCGACGACATCGCGTCCGCGGCGGGGACGACGCGGGTGACCTTCTACGCCTACTTCCCCTCCAAGGGCGACCTCATGAAGGCGCTCATCGCCGAGCGGCTCAACGCCGCGCTCGGCCGCGTGCCCTCCGCCGAGCACGGCTCGACCGAGCGCGAGCTGGTGGCCGTGGTCGAGGACGGCTCACGGGAGCGCATCCGCGCCTGGCTCGCCGCGACCTCCGAGCAGTGGGACGAGATCCGCCCCTACACCACGACCGCCTTCGAGGCCGCGGCCGTCGACCCCGAGATCCGCACGCTCTTCGACGAGTGGCTGAACGAGGCCGTCGGCGACATCAAGGACGGCCTCGACCGCGCCGACCGCTTCCCGGCCGGCACCCGCCACTTCCGCAGCGTCATCGCGATGACCGAGCTCGACCACGTCGCCCGCCACTGGACCCCGGGCACCTGGGGCGTCGAGCGCCGGGAGATGCTCGACGTCCTCACCGAGAGCTGGTTCGGCTCCATCGGCCGCCGCTGAGCGCCGCGTGCCGGCCTTCGCGCGTCAGGGCCCGGCCGCGTCGAACAGGAGCCGGCGCAGCCAGGAGATGAAGGAGTGGTCGCCCAGATGCGGGTTCCACACCATGTCGATGCCCAGCCTCCGGATCGGGAAGGGGAACTCCTCGATCCGCAGGTCGACGAACGTCCGCATCTCGGCGGCCACCCGGTAGCGGAGCAGACCGACCCCGCCGGCGCGTCCGACCAGGTAGGGGACGAGCAGGAAGTCGGAGATCAGCTGGCCGACGCGGTAGGGGACACCCCGCTCGTCGAGCACCGAGTACGGGAAGACCCGCTGCTCGGCGTCGACGACGATGTGCGGCTGCGTGGTCAGCAGGTCGAGCGCGCTCGCCTCCGGTGGGGCGTCCGCCGAGGCCACCACCACGATGCGGTCGTCGTACAGGCGCTCCCGCGGGTACGGTGACGCGGACGCCTCGGAGACCAGCACGACGTCGACACCGTGCTCGGTGAAGGTGCCGTCGGTCGGCACGGTGATGGTGCGCAGGCGCAGCGTCGCGTTCGGCGCCCGCTCGGCCACGAGCCGGCCCAGCCGGGCCCCGAGGACGAAGGCCGTGCTGGTGGTCATCGCGACGGTGATGACACGGCGGTCCGTCGCCGGATCGAAGCCGGGGAAGTCGACGATGTCCGCGGCCTGCTGAAGCGTCGCCCGCAGCGGACCGATCAGTTCGAGGGCGCGGGGGGTCAGCGTGGCGCCGCCTCCCTGCCGGACGAGGAGGTCGTCGTCGAAGAGGCGCCGCATGCGGCTCAGCGCGTGGCTCATCGCCGACTGCGTCAGGCCGACGCGCTCGGCCGCCTTCGTCACCGAACGCTCCTCCAGGAGCGCGAGGAGGGGCACGAGCAGGTTGAGGTTGACCGAGGCCAGCCGGTCCAGCCTGGAACCCGCGGCGCCCCCCGCTTCTTCGCTCATCGCGAGGAAACCCTACCCGGCTTCCCCGCTCGCCCGGCGCAGCCGCGGGATCGGGATCCGGTGGTTCAGGGCCGCGGCCGTTCCGGAGCCGTCGCCGTGCGACCAGCGCATCAGCGCCGGGCCGCCGGGCGCCCCCTCGAGGTACGCCGGCTCTCCGTCCACCGGAAGTCGGCCGACGGCCTTGAGGGTGAGCCCGAACTGCTCGGTCCAGAAGTAGGGCTGGAACCGGAGCGGGGGCGCGTCCTCTCCCCGGACGAGCGCGGCCGCGGCCGTCTTCGCCTGCTCGATCGCGCTGCTCCACAGCGGGATGCGGCGCGGACCGCCGGACGTCGGGAAAGCCGCCAGGTCGCCGACGGCCGCGATGCCGGGACGCGCCAGCCCCCGCGCGTCGACCCGGACGGCGCCGTCCCGGCCGGCCAGTCCCGTGCCCGCGAGCCACTCCGTGTTGGGGACGTCGCCGACGGCGGACACCACCAGCCCGGCCTCGACGACGGTGCCCTCGTCCAGAACGACGCGGGTCTCCCCGGCCCGGTCCTCGAGCCGCGCGGAGCCGGTCTCGACGATGGCGAGCCCGCGCTCCAGCGCCGCTTTGACGAAGACGCCGGCCAGGTGGGGTCCCAGCTGCCGGATCAGCGGCACGCCCTGGGAGACGAGGGTGACCCGGCACCCCGAGGCCAGGCAGCCCGACGCGATCTCCATGCCGAGCGGGCCCCCGCCGACCACGACGACCGAGGGCCGTCCGGCGAGGCGCTCGCGCAGGGCGAACGCGTCGTCGAGGCCGCGCAGGGTGAACTCCCCGGGCGCGTCGGACAGCCGGCGCGCCCGGGATCCGGTGGCGAGCACGACACGGTCGTAGGGGAGCTCGGTGCCGTCGTCGAGCCGGACGAGCCGCCGGTCGACGTCGAGGCCGGTCGCACGGACGCCCAGGAGCTCGGCGGCGCCGTGAGTGGGCGGCGCGAGCTCGTGGGACGACAGGTCGTCGCCGTCGAGCAGCAGCGCCTTCGACAGGGCGGGGCGGCTGTACGCCGCGTGCGCCTCGTCGCCGATGACGGTGAGTTCGCCGTCGAAACCGGCACCGCGGAGCGTGTCGGCCGCCGTGAGGCCGGCGATCCCGTTGCCGACGACGACGACCCGCCGGACCGGCGTGCTCATGAGAGCCGCAGGGCCGCGACGGGGCAGACCCGGACGGCGGCGCCGGCCTGCGCGGCGTCGGTGTCGCCGATCTCCTCGCGGTCGAGGACCAGCTCGCCGTCGTCGTCGAGGTGCATCAGTTCGGGCGCGGCCTCCTCGCACAGGCCGTGTCCCTCACAACGCGGACGATCCAGGACGATCTTCATGCCGATGCCACCTCCAGGACGGGCAGTTCTTCGATGCCGCGGGTGATGTTGCCGGGAACGCGGGTCTCCGGGCCGACGACCAGGCGGCCGACGCGGCGGGCCAGCGCGTCGATGACGGCGTGCGCCTCGAGGCGGGCCAGCCCCTGCCCGGCGCAGCCGTGCGGGCCGTACCCGAAGCCGAGGTGGTCGACCGGGTTGCGCTCGACCAGGAACGCGTCGGGGTCCTCGTAGTGGCGCGGGTCGCGGTTGCCCGCGCCGAGCAGGACCGCGACCCGGGAGCCCCGGGGGATCAGGACGCCGTCGACCACCGCGTCCCGTGTCGCGCGGCGTCCCCAGGCGTTGATCGGCGGCCAGTAGCGGAGCACCTCGTTGAACGCGGCCGGCACCAGCGACGGGTTCTCCCGGACCAGCGCGAGCTGGTCGGGATGCGCCGCGAACAGGGCGATGACGTTGCCGAGGGAGGCGATCGTGGTGTCGACGCCGGCGCCGAGGTACTGGTGGATGATGTGGCCCGCCGAGCCGGGCGGGATCTCGCCGCGCGCCTCGGCCTCGAAGACCCCCCGGCCGATGGATCCGGGCGCCAGGTCCTGGGCGGTGACGGCCGAGCACCAGGCGTACAGCTCTCCGGCGATCGGGAAGCTCTCCGCGGTGCGCTGGTTCACGGGGCCGAGGACCTGCATCGCGGCCCGGCCCCAGCGCAGCATGTCGGCGCGCACGTCGCCGGTGAACCCGATGAGGTCGGCGACGACCTCGAGCGGCAGCGCGCGGGCCAGCTCGTCGATGGCCTCGAACGAGCCCTGGGCGACCAGTTCCTCGACGAGGGCGTCGGCCTTGGCGGCGATGCCGTCCTTGAGGCCGCGCAGCGCCCGCGGCGACAGGTTCGCGGTCAGGGCCGCCCGCAGCCGCGTGTGCTCCGGCGGGTCCGAGGCCAGGGAGGTGCCGGCCAGCGCTTCGTTGGCCATCGGATTGAACCCGATGGCCCCCGCGGAGGAGAAGGTCTCCCAGTCGGCCAGGGCGCCGCGGATGAGCTCGTATCTCGTGAGCGCGTAGACGTCGTTCGCGGGAAGGCGCACGACGCCTCCGAGGTCGCGCAGCGCCGCGTACGAGGGATACGGGTCGATGAGGACCGCGTCGTCGAACAGGTCGAGATCGGAGACGGGAGGAGCTGAGCCGGTCATCTGTCACCTCGGGGTGGGGTCGTCAGGCGGGACCCATTGAAGTGACCGCATTCACATTAATCAAACACATAGTTTTCATGACCAAGCATGAATAGCGTGCATGTTCAGCTTGTGGGCGGGCGGTCATCGGCGGCGCCGCATCTCCTGAACGGACGCCGGTGCCGGTCGCCGCGCGGGCGCATCGCGGCGGGTGGGGTACCTTCAAGTTGCTACGACTCTTGTAGTAGTAATGATCGTACCCCCCGGACCAGCGGGCCCGGGGGTCCGGCCCGGGAAACGGCGGGCGACACCAACGAGCGGGGAGACCATGGCGATCACGCTGACCAAGGAAGACGGAGCGGCCGACCTCACCGGCATCACCCACATGTCCGTCGGCGTCGCATGGGACCCCTCGGCGGGCTCCAGCGGCGGGCTCCTGGGCCGGGTCCGGCAGAAGAAAGGCGTCGACCTGGATCTGATCGCGGTCCTCATGCAGGGGTCGGAGCCGGTGCGGTTCGCCGGCCTGGACTCCCTGGACCCGCTCGGCAACGGCTCGGTGAAGCACACCGGTGACGAGCAGACCGGCGCGGCCGAGGGCGACGACGAGACCGTCCACGTCACCTTCGCCGACGTCCCCGCCGGGATCACCTCCATCGTGTTCATCGCCGCCGCGTTCAAGCGGGGCAGCTCCTTCGACAAGGCCAACAACGTCTCGTTCAAGGTCTACGACGCCACGGGCGGTTCCAGCACGCAGGTGGCCGACATCTGGCCGTCCCTGCTCGGCGCCGACAACGCCAACGCCATCTGCCGCGCCTTCCGCAACGGCGACACCTGGCAGCTGGAGGTCCTCAACCGCACCGGCAAGATCAAGCAGGGCGACCGCCAGGGCCTGATCCGCTTCGCCGTGCAGTGAGAGCCGCGGGCCGGGCCCTTCAGCCCGCCGCCAGGTGCGCGACCACGTCCGAGGCCGGCATGGGTCTCGACCGGCTCCAGGAGGTTCCGGCCCACAGGTGCAGTACGTCGGCGTTCCCCTGTTCCGCGGCGGCCCGCCGCAGGGGAGACGTCAGGTGGTGGACCTGCGGGTAGGCGGCGGGTGCCCGGTCGGAGTACTCCCGTAGGAATCTGTTGACCAGGCCGCGTGCCGGGCGGCCCGTGAAGGCCCTGGTCATGGCGGTGCCGGTGAAGCGGGGGTCGGCCAGCGCCGCGCGGTGGACGGCGCCGGTACCGCTTTCGGGGCAGAGCAGGAAGGCGGTGCCCGCCATGGCCGCGACCGCTCCCGCCGACAGGACCCGGGAGGCGTCGGCGGCCGAGGCGATGCCACCGGCCGCGATGAGGGGGAGCCGCGACACCTCGCGCACCTGCGCCAGCAGGCCGTCCAGGGCGATTCCCGGACGGTCCGTGTTGGTGAACGAGCCTCGGTGGCCGCCCGCCTCGTCCCCCTGGACGCACAACGCGTCGGCCGCCTCGGCGTGCCGCGCCTCCTCCGCTGAGGTCACGGTGACCACCACGGCGGCACCCTTGCGGCGGAAGGCCTCGATGAGGCCGGTCTCCGGGCAGCCGAACGTGAACCCGACCACTGCCGGAGGATCCGCGAGGAGGTTTTCGACCTTGGCGGTGAAGTCGTCGTCACCTCCGCGCGGGGTGCCGACCGCGACGCCGAGCCGGCGCGCCTCGCCCCCGAGGGCTTCCGCGTAGGCGTCGAGCTCCGCCTGATCGGCCTCGTCGGCTGTGGGCATGAACACGTTCACCCCGAACGGCCGGGACGTGAGCTCACGCGTCCGCGCGATCTCGTCCCGCATCCGCGCGGCCGTCTTGTAGCCCGCCGCGAGGAACCCCAGCCCTCGGGCCTCCGACACGGCCGAGACCAGCTCGGGCGTGGCCGCTCCTCCCGCCATCGGAGCCTGCACCACCGGGAGTCCCGGCAGCCACGGCAACGGATCGCGCACCCGTCCTCCCTCCGACGCCTTCGTGATCAGCCTATGCCGGGGCTCGGGCCGAGGTGGATCCCAGGCCCTGGTCACGGGCGTCGGCGGCAGGCGGTCGTAAGGTCGGAGGATGGGGGGAGAACCGCGGGGGCCGGTGATCGGTCTGGTGCTGCATCCGACCAGGCCGGTGGGCGGGTCGGTCGCCACGGTCGTCGCGGCCGCGCGCGAGCGCTCCGCCCGGGTGCTGGCGCGCGAGGCCGACCGGGACCGGGTGCTGGCCGGCGTCGAGGTCGTGCCGGACGAGCGGTTCGCGGCCGAGGTGGACGGCCTCATCGCCCTGGGCGGGGACGGCACGATCCTGGGCGCGATGCGGCTGGTGGCCGACCGCGTCGTTCCCGTTCTCGGGGTCAACCACGGCAATCTGGGCTTCCTCGCCGAGGTGCATCCGGCCGAGCTGCCCTCGGCGCTGGCGCGGCTGGCCGCGGGCGACTTCACGATCGAGTGGCACGCGGCCCTGCAGGTGAGCGCGGACGGCGCGGCGCTGGGGATGCGGTCGGGGTTCAACGACGTGGTGCTGGGACGGGCGTCCCGCGGCGGCGCGGTCTCCCTCGACCTGACCATCAACGGCCTGCGCTACGGCTACTACCGGGCCGACGCCGTGGTCGTGGCGACGCCGACGGGCTCCACCGCCTACAACCACGCGGCCGGGGGGCCGGTCCTGTCGCCCTCCTCCTCCGCCCTGGTCATCACGCCGGTCGCGCCCATGTCCGGGATCGGCCGGTCGGTCGTGCTCGGCGCGGCGGACCGGGTCCGCCTGGACGTCGCGGCGGACAGCGCGCCCATCAACGTCGACGTCGACGGCACGCCGGCCGGTGAACTGGGCCGCGGCGACCGGCTGACCGCCACGATGCGCCCCGAGGCCGGGCAGGTCGTACGGCTCTCGGGCGGGGAGCACGCCAGCCGCAGCCGGGTCAAGCTCAGCCTGCTCGACCTCCCCCTGCGCCCGGACCAGCTGCTGGAGCTGGTCCCGCCCGAGCTCCGCCGCGACGCCGAGGCCGCGGCCGGCCACATCCAGGCCCTCGACCGTCCCGAAGGCCCGGCGTCCGGCCCCTGACCCCCCGCCCCGGACCGCGAAAGACGACCGCGGATCCACCGGGCCGGTGGAGGACCGTCGTCACGCTCTGTTAATCTCCGATCATGACACCCGGTAGTCGCGCGAACACTCGGAGGGATCTCCCCTTCGGGTGGTTCGGGCTGGCGGTGCTGACGATCCTCGTCGGCCTGCACATGGTGTCGTGCGTGCCGGGTCTCCACGAGTCCGCTCCGAGCGGCGGCGGGCACCATCTGTCGGTGCCCGCGCATCTGGACCTTCTCGGCGCGGTCGCGGACTGCGGGACGGACCGGACGGCCTTCGCCGGTTCGTCGGCCGTACGCGAGGCCGCCGGCCATGGCGGTGACGGGCATCGGCACGCGTCGTGCCCGGAGGACGGTGAGCTGGGGCTGCTCGACGGCGGCATCCGCTCGCCGAGCGGAGCGGCCCTGGCCGTGGTACCGGCCGTGGTGTCGCCGGACGCGGCCGAGGCGGGGCGCGAGACGGCGGGCGGCCGTGGTTCCCCACCGGCGGAGAAGCTGCCCGCGGGGCACTGGATCCGGCATCGCCTGCGGGGAGCGACGCTGCCCGCCGCGCTGGGCGTCTCCCGGACGTAGGCCGGCCCGACGAGGCGGGTGCGCCACCGGCGGAGCTCTCCGCGCGGTGCCGCTGACACCTGCCCGGAAGCCGACCTTTCGTTCCCGCTGATACGGCGCACCGGCAGGTGCCCGGTCAGCCGTGCCTGGAGAAACCCGTGACGAAGACGACGAAGGACTTCCCGAACCCGCCGGTCATGCCCTTGCCGGGGCGGGCGGGCAACACGATGCTGCCGGGACTGGTGGGCCGCACGCCGGTGCTGCCGGTTCCGGACCTGCTCGGCGGCGGCCGCCGGTTCTGGGCCAAGCTGGAGGGCTGCAATCCCGGCGGCATCAAGGACCGGCCCGCCCTGCACATGATCGACCGTGCGCGCCGGAACGGCGGGCTGGCGGAGGGCGCGCCGGTCGTCGAGTCGACCAGCGGCACGCTCGGCCTCGGGCTGGCGCTGGCCGGGCAGGTGTTCGGCCATCCGGTGGTGCTGGTGGCCGATCCGGGTCTGGAGCCGATGATGCGGCGGCTGCTGTGCGCCTACGGGGCGCGCCTGGAGCTGGTGGACGCGCCGCACCCGTCCGGCGGATGGCAGGAGGCCCGCCGTCAGCGGGTGGCCGAGCTCATGACCGGGCTGCCCGGCGCGTACTGCCCCGACCAGTACAACAATCCCGACAACGTCGCCGCCTACAGCGGCCTGGCGCGCGAGCTGCTGGAGCGGTTCCCGCGGATCGACGCGCTGGTGTGCGCGGTGGGCACCGGAGGCCACAGCGCGGGCGTCGGCCGCGTGCTGCGCGAGTACCTGCCGGGCCTGCGGGTCGTCGGGGTGGACTCGGTCGGCTCCACCATCTTCGGCCAGCCCGCCAGGCCCAGGCTGATGCGCGGGCTGGGCTCCAGCATCCATCCCCGCAACGTCGCCTACGACCTGTTCGACGAGGTGCACTGGGTCAACGCCGCCGAGGCGGTGTGGGCGTGCCGCCGCCTGGCCGCCGCGCAACTGGTCAGCGGCGGCTGGAGCGTCGGCGCGGTCGCGCTGGCGGCCTCCTGGACCGCGGCGCGCCTGCCCGCCGACGCCTGCGTGGTCGCGGTCTTCCCCGACGGGCCGTGGCGGTACTGGGACACCGTCTACGACGACGACTACTGCCTGAACAACGGCCTTCTGGGCGGACCCGCCCCGGGCGCCCCCGCGGAGATCGCCCATCCCGGCGAACGCGAGGTGGTCTCCTGGACCCGCTGCCGGACCGTCGCCGACCCGATCGCCCGCACGCACACCGGGGAGGGCGGACGATGAGGGGCTCCATCGGGTCCTTCGGCCGCCCGGCCCAGGTGCTGTTCGTCAACCAGGCCGGGATCAACCTCGGCTTCTACATGCTCATGCCCTACCTGGCCGACCACTTGGCCCACGGCGCAGGCCTGGCCCTGTGGCTGGTCGGCCTCGTCCTGGGCGTGCGCAACCTCAGCCAGCAGGGCATGTTCCTCATCGGCGGCACGCTGGCCGACCGCCTCGGCTACAAACCCATGATCATGCTCGGGTGCGGGCTGCGCGTCGTGGCCTTCGGCCTGTTCGCCTTCTCCACCGCGGTGCCCGCCCTGATCGCCGCCTCCGCGCTCACCGGTTTCGCCGGCGCCCTGTTCAACCCCGCGGCCCGCGCCTACCTCGCCCACGCCGAAGCCGACCGGCGGGTGGAGGCGTTCGCGGTGTTCAACGTCTTCTACCAGGCGGGCATCCTGCTCGGCCCGCTGCTCGGGCTGGTGTTGCTGCAGGCCGACTTCCGCGCGGTGTGCCTGGGCGCCGCGGCGGTGTTCGCGCTCCTGACAGTCCTACAGGCACGCCACCTTCCCGCGCGGGCCGGAGCGGAGAGCGGGACGGAGCGGCCCGTGCTGACCGACTGGCGCGAGGCCTTCACCAACCGGCCGTTCCTGGCGTTCTCCGCCGCGATGATCGCCTCCTACGGCCTGTCGTTCCAGATCTACCTGGGGCTGCCGCTGGAGGTCCGCCGCCTGACCGGCGACCAGACCTGGACCGTCGTCCTGTTCGCCGTCACCGCGCTGGCGGGCATCGCCGGGCAGACCCGCCTCACCGCCTGGTGCGGGGCCCGCCACACCCCGGGCCAGGCCATGGCGCGCGGCCTGGCCCTCATGGGCGGTGCCTTCGTCCCGCTGGTGTTCGCCGACCGCCTGCCGGGCCTCGCAGCGCCCCTGGCGGCACTGCTGGTGTGCGCGGTCCTGCTGACGGCGGGGACGATGATGGTCTTCCCCTTCGAGATGGCCACCATCGCGGCGCTCTCCGGAGGCCGCCTCATCGGCACCTACTACGGCGTCCACAACCTGCTGTCCGGGCTGGGCATCCTCACCGCCAACCTGCTCACCGGCGCGGCCTTGGACACCGCCCGAGACCTCCGGTTCCCCGGCCTTCCCTGGCTGCTCCTGACCGCCATCGGCCTGGCGTCGGCCGGGGCGCTCACCGCGCTGGACCGCCGGGGACGGCTCGCCGGCCCCGCGCCGCTCCGGGAGGAGGCGGACGCCGGGGCCGGCCGCGCCGAGGGGCGCCCCGCGGACGGGGCGGGGCGGGAGGTTCAGGGGCGGCGGGTGAGGTAGCCGCCCATGGTCTTGAAGAACTCGGTGGCCGGAAGGTCGGTGCCGTCCTCGGTGCGGATCCGTTCGATGACCAGGCCGCGGCTGCGGCCGCGGCGGGCTTCGGCGCCGGCGACGATGACGATGCCGTCGCCTTCGCGGATGAAGACGCGGCCGGGGGTGCCGCCGTAGACGCCCTGGGAGACGGAGGCCTTCAGGACGCGGACGCGTTCGCCCCTGTAGTGGGTGAAGGCGTTGGGGTAGGGGTCGGACTGGGCGCGCACGAGGCGTTCGATCTCCTCGGCGGTCCAGGTCCAGTCGATGTCGCCGTCCTCGACGGAGCGCTTGTGGAAGAAGCTGGCCCTGGTGCGGTCCTGGGGCGTCCAGTCGGTGCGGCCGGAGGCGATGAGGCCCAGGGCCTCGGTGACGATGGGGGCGATGAGGTCGACGGTGCGGTGGAAGAGGTCGGTGGCGGTGTCGTGCGGGCCGACGGGGATGGCGCGCTGCACCACGATGTCCCCGGCGTCGAGGTCGGCGTTCATCATGTGGGCGGTGACGCCGACCTCGTCCTCGCCGTTGATGAGCGCCCAGATGAGCGGGGAGAAGCCGGCGTAGGCCGGAAGCAGCGAGTCGTGCACGTTGAGGATGCCGTGCCGTGGAAGGGCGAGGATCTCCGGCGGGATCCAGGTGCGCCAGTTGTTGGCGACGATGAGGTCGGGTTCGGCCTCTTTGAGGGCGAGCAGGAGGTCGTCGTCGGGGCGGTTGCGCAGGAGGACCGGGACGCCGTGGTCCCGGGCCAGGTCGGCCACGGAGTCGTTCCAGATCTTCTCGTAGGCGTGGTCGCTCCGGGGGTGGGTGACGGCCAGGACCACCTCGTGTCCGGAGTCCAGGAGGGCCTGGAGGGTGCGGTGTCCCCAGGTCTGGTAGCCGAGCATCACGACGCGCATCAGCGCTCTCCTTGTGAGGGGGGAGGAGAAAGGGCTACGCTCATTCAATTAGGTGAGCCTAACCTAAGTTCTGCTTTGGCTCCAGTCCCGGATCGCGAGAGGACGACGCATGGAGAAGACTTCCGCAGAATTCGGGCCGGCCGGCGAGCCCGGCACCGACGGGTTCTGGGCGGCGGCGTCGGGACCCGTGTCGGTTCCTTCCGGAGACGGAGGCTGGAAGACCCTGTTCACATGGCGCGGGTCCCCGGCGAGCCTCGTCTTCGAGAGCCGCCCGGAGCCGCTGCCCCTGCGCCGGTGGGGCGACACGGACTGCTGGTACGCCGAGGTGGCCATGCCCGTGCGGATGCGGGCGACCTACTGGTTCCTCGCGGACGGCGCCGCGTACGCCGACCCGTTCAACCCGGTGGGCGCTGGCGGCGACCGGTCCGTCTTCGCGACGCCCGACCTCCCCGCCCAGCCGCACTGGCCCTCCGTCGGAGCCGACGACGTCCTGCCCCTCCCGCCCACCCGGATCCGCTGGGCCGGTGGACGGCTCGGCGGGCGGCGCACCGTGCGGGTCCACCCGGCGGGCGGCGGCGGGCCGGTGGTCCTGCTGCTCGACGGCGACGACTGGCTGTACCTGCACCCGGCGGCGGACGCGTTCGACTCGGCCGTCGCCCGGGGCGAGATGCCCCCCGCCACGCTCGTCTTCCTGCCCGCCAAGGACAGGGAGGCCGAGTTCGGGTGCGGGCGGGAGCTGTGGGAGGCGGTCCGGGACGAGCTGCTGCCGCTGCTGGCCGGAAGCGGCGTGCCCGCCGACCTGGGCCGGCTGGTGGTCGCCGGGCAGAGCCTCGGCGGACTGAGCGCGATGTACGCGGCGCTGGAGTTCCCCGGGCTGGTCCGCGGCATCGCCTGCCAGTCCGCCTCGTTCTGGTGGTCGCCCGGCGCCGCGGGCTCGGCGGACCCGCTGGGCGGCCCGCCCGGCGGCGTCATCGCCGAGCGCCTGCGCGAACGCCCCGACCTGTCCGGCCTGCGCGCCGCCTTCGACGTGGGGGAGCACGAGACGCGGATGCTGCCGCACTGCGAGCCGGTCGAGACCCTGGCCGCGCAGGCCGGGGCGGCCGTGCGGGTCTCCCGGTCGCCCTCGGGCCACGACCGGGCGGGCTGGCGGCACGCCCTGCTCGCGGACGTCGCCTGGGTGCTCGGCGGGGCGGTCCCCGATCACCGGGCCACGGCCAGGCAGTAGTCCTCGTCGGCGGTGAGGAGGCCGCGGTGGGTGCCCTCGGCGGCGACGACGCCGTCGTCCAGGACGAGGACGCGGTCGGCGGCGTCCAGGAGGGCCGGGCTGCCGGTGATGACCAGGGTGGTGCGGCCCCGGCGGAGCTCGGCCACGTTGCGCGCGATGAGCTGCTCGGTGACCGCGTCGACGGCCGTCGTCGGGTCGTGCAGGACCAGGATGTCGGTGTCGGCGGCGAGGGCGCGGGCCAGGGACAGCCGCTGGCGCTGTCCGCCGGAGAGGTTCGCGCCGCGGTCGCGGACGCCGTGGTCGAGTCCTTCGCGGTGGAGGGCGACGACATCGGTCAGCAGGGACGCCTCGACGGCCTCGGCGACCTTCCGGCCGGTCCCCGAAGGGTCGATGTTCGTGCGCAGCGTGCCCGCGAAGATCTCCCCGTCGTAGGGGTTGACCAGCATGTGCGCGCGCAGGTCGGTGACGGACAGCTCCGCCGCCTCCACCCCGCCGACCCGCACCACGCCCTCATACGCGCCGGGCGGCACGCGCATGGCGAGGACCGCCGCGAGGTCGGCGGCCGCACGCGGCTGATAGGCGGCGATCGCCACGAACTCGCCCGCGGACACGTGGAACTTCAGCCCGCGCAGCTCCCCGTACCGGACGCCGTCGACCTCGAGGCCGCCTCCCGCGGACGGCTGCTCCCGCCCCGGTTCCATCACCGGCGGCGCGGCCAGCACCAGAGCCATCCGTTCGGCCGACGCGCGCGCGATCATCACGTACTTCGGCATCTCGGAGAACAGCCGCAGCGGCTCCATGATGAACTGCGCCAGCCCCACGGCCATGACGAGCGCGCCGATGGTGATGCGGCCGTCGAACGCCAGCCAGCCCGCCGTCAGGGTCACGGCGGCGGCCAGCACCGCGTTGAGGGCCAGCGCGGCGCCCGCGTACGCGCCGCCCACCTTGGCGACGGTGAACGCCTGGCGTTTGGCCTCGGTGCTGACCCCCCGGTAGGACAGGAACGCCGCGTGGTTGCCGCCGAAGCCGTGCAGCGGCCGCAGGCCGCCGATCAGGTCGGCGACCTTCGCGCCCGCCCGCGCCACCCGCGCCTGCTGCTCCCGCGTGCTGGCGCCGATGCGCCTGGACAGCACGCTCAGGACCGACAGGATCGCCACGGTCCCCGCGATCACCAGCAGGCCGAGCCGGAGGTCGGCCATGCCCAGCGCGACCGCGGCGACCAGCACCGCGACCAGCGAGCTGACCAGCATCGGGATCACCTCGACGATGTCGGCGGTCTGGTCGGCGTCCTCGGTGGCGATGGTCAGGACCTCACCGGACTTCAGGCCGGTGTCCCGGTCCACCGGCTGCAGCCCGCAGGCCGCCACCCGCACCCGCCAGCGGTGCGCCTCGGTCGTGTTGGCCTTCTGCAGGATGCGCATCCCGAACCGCCACGAGAACGACACCGTCGTGATGATCACGGCCAGCGCGGCGATCGACAGGCCCAGCGCGCCGAGGCCGCGGTCCTGCATGGTGTGCTCGACGATCAGGCCGAGCGCGATGGGGAAGGCGGTCTCGCCCGCCTGGTACATGCCCATGAGGACGGTGCCCGCGGCCATGGCGCCCTTGTTGCGCCGTACCGCGGTCCACAGGATGCCGGACCCGGTGCGGGTCCTCAGCTCGTCAGGAGTGCTCATCGAGGTGGCGTGCAATCGCTTCCGGGGTGCGCAGGGCGAACAGGTCGCGGACGGTGACCACGGGTCCGTACGCGCGGCGGAGCAGCCCGACGAGCCGCACCGCCAGCATGGAATGGCCCCCCAGGGCCGTGAAGTCGCTCACCGCGCTCACTTCGTCATCCTCCAGGTCCAGTGCTTCGGCGAAGTATTCGCACACCGCGGTCTCGGTCTCGGTCGCCGGGCCGCGTTCGTCCGGTGTGGTCAGCGCGCCCAGCGGCCTGGCCTCGGGCAGCGCTGCGGTGTCGGCCTTCCCGTTCACCGTGAGCGGGATCGCGTCGACACGGGCGTAGTGCGCGGGGCGCAGATGCTCCGGCAGCCCGGCGCACACCTCGGCGGCGACCGCCGCGAGGTCGGCGCCGTCCAGCACGAGATGGGCGGCGAGCAGGTGCGCGCCGTCCATGCGCGGATCGGGCCGGGCGGCCACGGCGGCGAACCGCACCGCCGGATGCGCGGCGAACGCGGCCTCGACCTCGCCAGGCTCGACCCGGTGCCCCCGGATCTTGACCTGCCGGTCGGTGCGGCCCAGGTACACCAGGTTCCCGTCGGGTCGCCGGGTCACGAGGTCGCCGGTGCGGTACATGCGCTCGCCGGGCGCGCCGAACGGGCACGCGACGAACCGGTGCGCGGTCTGGGCGGGCTGCCCGAGGTAGCCGCGCGCGATGCCGACGCCCGCCACGTACAGCTCACCGGGCACCCCGTCCGGGACGGGCCGCAGCCACGGGTCCAGGACGTACACGTCGGTGTTGTCGATCGCCACGCCCACCACCGGGTCCTGGCATTCGAAGGTGCCGACGCCCAGGGTGTTGATGGTGTACTCGGTGGGCCCGTACAGGTTGTAGCCGACCGTCCCCTCGGTCTCGGCGAGCCGCCGCCACAGCGCAGGGGTGACCGCCTCGCCGCCCAGCAGCACCAGCGCGGGCCGCCGCGCCGGGTCGTCGAGCAGTCCTTCGGCCACCAGCTGCTGCGCGTAGGTGGGCGTCACGTTGATGACGTCGATCCCGTGCTCGCGGCAGTACTCGACCAGCCGGGGCGCGTCGCGGCGCAGCTCCTCGTCGCAGATGTGCACCTCGTGGCCGTCGGCGAGCCACAGCAGCTCCTCCCACGACATGTCGAACGCGAACGACACGGTGTGCGCGATCCGGAAGACCCGGTGGCCGTGCTCGGCCAGCACCGGCTCGAAGATCCGGCGCCGGTGGTTGACGAGCATGTTGGTGAGCCCGGCGTACTCGGTCACCACGCCCTTGGGCTTCCCGGTCGAACCGGAGGTGTAGATCGTGTACGCGGGGTGCCGCAGCCGGTCCGGGTCCTGTGGCGCGAACGTCGTGAACGGCTCGGCCTCGGGCAGCGGACGGTCGAGTTCGATCAGGTCGCCGCTCAGCCGGGGGGAGACGGCGCTCACGGTGAGGACGACGTCCGGGCGGGCGTCCGCGACGATCGCGGCGATCCGCTCGTCCGGATGGTCCAGCTCCAGCGGCACGTAGGCGGCGCCGGTGCGCAGCACGGCGAACAGCGCCACGATCGAGTCGAGGGAGCGGGGGATCGCCAGTCCCACGGTCTTCTCCGGGCCGATGCCGCGCCGGGCGAGCACACCCGCCACCGCGCGGCTGCGCTCCCGGAGCCCGGCGAACGTCAGGGTCCGGCCGTGGGCGACGAGCGCGATCCGCCGCGGGGTGCGCTCGGCCGCCCGGTCGAACCGGTCGACGACCGTGTCCGTGCCGATGTCCGTGCGCCCGGCGCCGCGGGGCTCGGGCCCGGGGCCCGGCAGCGCGCCCACCGGCCCGTCGGACCGGGCCAGGTCGTCGAGCACGCGCAGGTAGCCGTCCAGGAGGCGGCGGGCCCGCCCGGTGTCGCCGTCGCGGTACTCCAGCTTGACGGTGAGCCGGTCGCCGGGCGTCACGACCCAGGTGAACGGGTAGTGCGTGGAGTCGTCGGCCAGCACCGAGGTGATGCCGTGCCTGGCGTTCATCTCGGCGAACGCCTCCAGGTCCAGGAAGTTCTGGAGCACGAAGAGGTTGTCGAACAGGGTGTCGTGCCCGCCCGCCCGCTGGATCTCGCCGAGCCCCAGGTGTTCGTGCCCCATCGCTGCGACCCTGGCCTCCTGCACGGCTGACAGATACTCCCGTACCGTGCCATCCGGCCGCGGCCGTGTCCACACGGGCACGGTGTTGAGCAGCACGCCGACGATGCCGGCCAGGTCCTCGCCCTCGCGGCCGGAGACGGTCACGCCGAACACGGCGTCGCCGCGGCCGGTGTGCGCGCCCAGCAGCAGGCCGAACGCCCCGGTCAGCACCGCGTTCAGTGTGACGCCGTGCGTCCGGGCCGCCTCCCGCAGCAGTTCCGAGCGCTCGGCGGACAGCGTGCGCGTGAGCGTGAGCGGCAGGTCGTCCGAGAGCGTCGGCGCCGGTCCGGCGAGCAGCGTCGGACCCGGCAGTCCGGCCAGGTGCTCGGCCCAGAAGCGTTCCGACGCGGCGGAGTCCCTGGCGGCGAGCTCCCTGGCGTGGTCCTCGAAGCTCGGTGCGGCGGGGGCCGGGTCCAGTCTGCGGCCCGAGAGGAGGGCCTGGTAGGCGTCGAACAGGTCGCGCAGCACGATCTCGCGCGACCAGCCGTCCCACAGCAGGAGGTGGTAGCTCAGCAGCAGGCCGTCGCGGCCGCCGGGGCGGCGCACGATGGTCAGCCGGATCAGCGGCGGTTCCTCCGTGTCGAATCCCGTGTCCCGGTCGCGGACGCGCAGGGCTTCGACCTCCGCGTCCGTCGGCAGTTCGACCGTGCGGACGCCGACCCGCCGGCCCGCTCGCAGCACCTGGACCGGATCTCCGTCCGCGTCGGTGGTGAAACCGGCGCCCACGACCGGATGCCGCGCGATCACGTACGCCATCGCGGCGGCCAGGGCGTCGGCGTCCAGCCGCCGGTCGAAGTCGAAGTAGCTCTGGGCGACGTACTGCCCGGCCGTGCCCGCCAGCTGGGCCTGGAAGAACAGGCCGCGCTGGAGCGGGGTGACCGGCGCCGTCCGCTCGGCCGTCGCGGCGGCCTCCGCGATGTGCTCCAGCGCGCGCCGCCAGTGCTCGGTGAGCTCGTCGGGGACGTCCTCGGCGAGGGTGAAGGCCGCGCGCAGGCTTGCGGTGGCCGCGTCGATCCACGCGTTGACCTCGACGGCGTATGAGCCGTCCTGCTCGCCGCCGGTGATGTGCAGCGCCTGGGACTCGCTGCCCCGGCCGAGGTAGTTGAACAACACCTGCGGCCGTGCGGTCAGCAGCGGGGCCGTCTGCGGATTGAGGTAGCGGAGCTGTCCGTAGGCGACGTGTCCGCGTTCGTCCGGCTGGCGTTCGGCGAGCTCGCGTGCCGCCGCGACGGGGTCGGTGTGCGCGGTGAGCCGCACGGGTGCGATGGAGGTGAACCAGCCGACCGTGCGGGTGTAGTCGTGGTGTTCGAGCGCCGGGACCCGGCCGTGCCGCTCCAGCTCGATCGCCAGGTCGGTGGGTGAGGGTTGGATGTGCGTCAGCGCGCTGCGCAGCGCGCCGCACAGCAGTTCGGTGAGGCCGACGCCGAGAGCGGTGGGCGCGGTGCGCACCACGTGGTCGGTCGCATCGGGCGCGAGGTCCACGACGATCTCGCGCAGGTTCCCGATCGCGGGGACGAGGGCGGGCGCCTGGAGCGTGGTGATCCAGTGCCCGAGGCCGTCGATCGCGTGGACGGCTCCGGCGGTCAGCGCGTCGGCGTACTCGGCATAGGACGTGGTCGGCGGGGCCGGGGGATCCCCGCGCAGAGCGGCGGCCAGGTCGTCCAGCAGGATCAGCCAGGACACCGCGTCGACGGCGAGGTGGTGCACGGTGACCACCAGGGTCCGGCTCGCCGCCAGCCACGAGAACGCGATCACCTCCCCGGATTCGGGGTCGAGCCGCCCGGCCGCCTCGTTCGCCGCGGCCGTCGCGTCGTCCGCGTCCGCGGGGACGACGGTGACCTCGCGGACGGGCTCGGTGCGCAGGGTCCACACCCCGTGCTCGGCGCGCAGCCGCAGCCGGAGGGCCGGATGCGCGGCCACGACGGCGTTCGCGGCGCGCTCGATCTCGGCGAATCCGATGCCTTCGGCCACCGCGAGCGTCCGGGCCTGGGCGAACCGGGCGAGAGAGCCGCCCAGCTCCCGCCGGCGCAGGATGATCGGCGTCGGTGGCAGCGGACCGTCCTCACGGACGACGGGCGCCGCGATCCGCGGCGCGCTCGCTCCCAGGTGCCCGGCGAGCGCCTGCGGCGTCCGGAACAGGAACACGTCCCGGGGGGTGATCGTCAGGCCGCGTGCCCGAGCCCGGTTGATCAGGGAGATGGCGACGATGCTGTCGCCTCCGGCTCTGAAGAAGTCGGTGCCGCCGTCCACCGCGACGCCGGGCAACGTCTCGGCGAAGAGATCGACCAGCGCGGTGAGAGCGGAGCCGTCCGCGGCGACCGGAGCGGCGTCGTCCGGGGAAGCCTCGTCCAGGGAAGCGGCGCGCTCGGCCAGGGCCCTGCGGTCCAGCTTGCCGTTGACGGTCAGCGGCAGGGCTTCGACCGCGAGCACCCGGCCCGGCACCATGTGCGCGGGCAGCTTCGCCGCCAGGAGATCGGCGAGGCCGCCGGGTACGCGGCCCACGATGTGCGCGACCAGGTGGTCGCCGCCGTCGGCCACGGTGACGGCGGCGTCGACCACGCCGTCGAGCGACCTGATCGCCGACTCGACCTCGCCGAGCTCGACGCGGAAGCCCTTGAGCTGGATCTGGTCGTCGGCGCGGCCGACGAACTCCAGCTCGCCTTCCAGTGTGCGGCGGGCCAGGTCGCCCGTGTGGTACATGCGGGAGCCGTCGCCCGCGAACGGGTCCGCCACGAACCGGCCCGCGGTGAGCCCCGGCCTGTCCAGGTAGCCGAGCGACACCTGGTCGCCCGCGACGTAGATGGCTCCCACCCGGCCCGGCGGCACCGGACGGAGCCGGTCGTCGAGCAGGTAGGCGGTCAGGCCGGGGAGCGGACCGCCGATCGGGCTGGCGCCGTCGCCGAAGGCGAAGTCCGCGTCGGTCAGCACCCGGTGCGTGACGTGGACGGTGGTCTCGGTGATGCCGTACATGTTGACCAGCTCGGGCGTGGCGGTGCCGTGCCGCTCGACCCAGCCGCGCAGCCGCCCGAGGTCGAGCGCCTCGCCGCCGAAGACGATCCGGCGCAGCGCGGGGAGCGGCTCGCCGACGTGCCGGTCGGCCTCGATGAACCGGTAGAACGCCGACGGCGTCTGGTTGAGCACCGTCACTCCGCGTTCGCGGACCAGCCGGTGGAAGTCGAGCGGCGAGCGGGTCAGCCCGTACTCCGGCACCAGCAGCTCACCGCCGTGCGCCAGCGCGCCCCACAACTCCCACACGGCGAAGTCGAACGAGGCGGAGTGGAACTGCACCCACACGTCGTGCGGGCCGAAGTCCATGCCGTACCGGGTGTTGGCGAGCAGCGTCACCACGCTGGAGTGCGGGACGACGACGCCCTTGGGCCTGCCGGTCGAGCCGGACGTGTAGATCACGTACGCCGGGTCGTGCCAGCCGGCTTCGGCGGTCCCGCCCGGGGCCGCCTCCGGCGGCTCGTCCCCCTGCACGAGCACGCGGGCCGGCACGCCCGCCTCGGCCGCCAGCCGCGTGAAGCGTTCCCGCTGCTCCCGGTCCACGAGGACGACCTGCGGGGCGGCGTCGGCGAGGACGTATGCCAGCCGCTCGTCCGGATACGCCGGATCCAGCGGCACGTACGCGCCGCCCGCGGTGACGATGGCGACCAGGGCGACGACCTGCTCGAGGGATCGCGGCACGGTGACGGCGACCCGCCGGCCCGGCCCGACACCGGCGGCGCGCAGCGCCGAGGCCAGCTCGTTCTTGGCCTCGGCCAGCTCGCCGTAGGTCAGCGACCGGGCGCCGCCGTCGAGACCGCACTGGGTGACGGCGGTGGCGGCCGGGTCGCGTTCCGCGGCGGCGTCGAACAATCCGCTCAAGGTCGTCCGGGTGACGGGCGCGGGGCGACGGTGGCCGGATGCCAGTTCGGCGACCGGGTCGTCCGGCCGGGTGAGCAGGCCGGTCAGCGTCTGGAGGAAGGTGCGCAGGATCGCCCGCGCGCCCGCTTCCCGCAGGACCGCTTCGTCGTAGATCAGGTTGAAGCGCGGACGGCCGTCGGGCGTGCGCTCCGCCACCAGCGTCAGCGGATAGTGCGGGGCGCCTTCGTTCACGATGCCGGTGACCACGATCTCGTCGCCGGGCCTGCGCAGGCCTTCGACGTCGGTGGCGACGTCGAAGACCACCAGGGTGTCGAACAGGGTGCCGCCGCCGGCCTGGCGGCCGATCCGGGCCAGCGAGACGTGCTGGTGCGGCAGCACCTCGCTCTGGTGCCGGTGCACCGAGGCGAGCAGCTCGCGCGCCGTGGTGGCGCGGCCCCACCGGGCGCGCACGGGGATCGTGTTGATGAACAACCCCACCATGTCCTTGATGCCGGGCACGTCCGCGTCGCGTCCGGACACCGTGGAGCCGAACACCACGTCCTCGCCGTGCAGGACGCCGCCCAGCGTCACCGCCCACGCGCCGTGCACGGCGACGCTCAGCGGCACGCCCGCCGCCCGGACGGCGGCGTCGAGGTCGACGTCCGGCTCCGCGGCGGTGTCGGCGAACCGGTCGGACGGGAGGTGTCCCTCGGCGACCAGCGAGGGGCCGGGCAGCCCGGCGAGCCGTTCGCGCCACACCCGGTCGCTCTCGGCGTCGTCGCGCGCGGCGAGCCGGCGCGCGTGGTCGGCGAAGCCTCCGCGCGGGTACAGGCTTCCCGGCGCGTGGTACTCGGCCAGCAGCGCGCGCAGCATCGGCGGCACCGACCAGCCGTCGGCGATGATGTGGTGCACGGTCTGCACCAGCACGCTCCGGCCGGACCCGGCGCGGATGAGCGTGTACCGCATCAGGGGCCCGGCGGCCAGGTCGAAACCGGCGCGGCGGTCCCGTTCGGCGTACGCGCGGATCTCCTCGTCGGTGATTCCGGGCCGGTCCAGCGTGGTGAACGGAGCCGTCACCCCGCTCTCCAGCACCGAGACCACGCGGCCGTCGGCCAGGGCCGTGAACCGCGCGGCCAGGTTCGGGTACAGCGTGAGCAGCCGGGTGGCCGCCGCCGCCAGCCGGCCGGCGTCCACTTCGCCGTCCAGCGAGAGGAGCTGCTGCTCGACGTAGCCGCCCGCCGCCTCGCCGTCGAAGACCGAGTGGAAGTACAGGCCCTCCTGCAGCGGGGTCAGCGGCAGGATGTCCCGCAGTTCCGGGCCGTCCAAGGCGTCAACGTCGGACTGTGCGAGGACCAGGGGGCTGAAGTCGCCGGGGGAGTGGCCGCCTTCTTCGAGCGCGGCCAGTCCCGTCAGGGCCGTCTGGAGGTATCCCCCGAACGCCGCGATGTCCGCGTCGGTGAACATCCCGTCCGGCCACGAGAGGGTGGTGACCAGCTCGTACTCGCCGCTCGCGCCGGGTTCGGCGATGGCGTTGAGCTCCAGGGCGCGCGGCAGGCGCATCCTCGGGTCGCGCTTCTCGCCCAGCTGCCCCGTGGCGCCCGCGAGCCTCCAGTCCTCGGACGAGCCCGCCTCGTAGCGGCCCAGGTAGTTGAACAGCACCTGCGGGACCGGTGCGTCGAAGCGGGCACCGGCCAGGTGGCGCAGGACGCCGTAGGACAGGCCGTTGCTCGGCACCCGGGCGAGGTCCTCCTTGACCGCCTTGAGCGCGGCGGCCAGGTAGGCGGGATCGGTGAAGTCGGCGGTCGCGCCGGGGTTCACGACGACCGGGAACAGGGTGGTGAACCAGCCCACGGTCCGCGACAGCTCCGGTTCGAAACCCGCGGCGTCCGCCACCAACCGCCCTTCGCGGCCGTGTCCTTCGAGTTCGATGTGCGCGAACGTCTGGTCCTGGCCGAGGTCGCGGCGCCACCGGGCGAGGGCGACGGCGAGCGCGGTCAGCAGCACGTCGTTGACGCCCGCGTGGAACTTCGCGGGGATCTCGCCCAGCAGGGCCGCGGTGGCCTCGGGACCGACCGGGACGGTCCGGGTTCTCTCCCGCGCGACGGTGTCGGCCTCGGACAGCGGACGTCTGCCCACCGGCCCGTCGGCCCCCGGAAGCGGACGCCGGAAGTAGCCGAGGTCGGCGTCGAACGCCGCGCGTTCCAGCAGCTGCGTCCAGCGCCGGAACGACGTGCCCGCCGGGGGAAGCGCGATCGGCTCGCCCGAGGCGAGCCGCCGCCACGCCGCGGCCAGGTCCTCCATCAGGACCCGCCAGGAGACGCCGTCGATCACCACGTGGTGGACGGCCACGACCAGGTGCCGCGCCTCCCGCCGCCAGACGGCGCGCAGCATCACGCCGCCGTCCGGATCCAGCCCCTCGGCGGCGAGCGCCACGCACTCCTCGAGCGGCCGGTCGCTCTCCTGCCATCCCGCTACGGCCCCGTCCGCCTCGGGTACGTCGAAGCCCCAGCGTTCACCGCGCACCAGCCGGGCGCGCAGCATGTCGTGCCGCTCGACCAGGGCGGTGAGCAGCACGTCGAGGGCCTCGGCGGTCAGGTCCGCCGGGGTGTTCAGCACGACCGACTGCACGAAGCCGTCGATCGCGTCCGTGGTCTCGCCGAGCCACCGCACGATGGGCGAACCCGTGACGGGTCCGGTCGCCACGTCCTCGCGGTCCGCGGCCAGGGCGCCCTGGCGGCTCGCCACCGCCGCCAGGGCGCCCACGGTGTCGCTGGTGAAGATCTGCGTCGCCGTGACGTGCAGGCCCGCGTCGCGCAGCGCGCTCAGCAGCGAGATCGCCAGAATGCTGTCCCCGCCGAGCGTGAAGAAGTTCTGGTCGACGCCGACCTCGTCCAGCCGCAGCACGGCCGCGACCGCCTCGCACACCGCGCGTTCGTCCTCGGTGGCGGGCGGGACGGATCCGCCCGCCTCGACCACCGGCTCCGGCAGCGCGCGCCGGTCCAGCTTGCCGTTGGGGGTGAGCGGGAACTCCGCCATCACCACGATGTGCGCGGGCACCATGTACTCGACCATGTGCTCGGCGGCCCACGCCTTGACCTCGTCCGGCCGCAGGTCCGCGCTCCCGGCGACCGGGATCACGTACCCCACCAGGTAGGTGCCGCCCGCGGTGTTCTTCTTGGCGACGACGCAGGTGTGCCGCACCCGCGGATGCTCCGCGAGGCCGGCCTCCACGTCCTCGATCTCCAGCCGCATGCCGCGGATCTTGATCTGGTTGTCGGCGCGGCCGAGGAAGTCCAGGGTCCCGTCCGGGGCGTACCGGGCGAGGTCGCCGGTCCGGTAGAGCCGGGAGCCGTCCCCGGCGAAGGGGTTCGCCACGAAGCGGGACGCCGTCAGGCCGGGCGCGTTGACATAGCCGCGGCCCAGGAGGAACCCGCCCACGTACAGCTCGCCGCCGACGCCGACCGGAACCGGGCGCAGCTCCTCGTCCAGCACGTACAGCTGGGTGTTGGGGTTGGCGCGGCCGATCGACGTCGACAGGCGCTCGGCCGCGCCCCGGTAGATGACGTGCGAGACGCCGATCGTCGTCTCGGCCGGGCCGTACCCGTGGTACAGGGGGATGTCGAGCCGGGCGCGGAAGCGTTCGTAGAGTTCGGGGGTCAGCACCTCGCCGCCGCACCACACGTGCCGCAGGCTGTCCAGCCGCCCGGAGCCGCCCGCCATCTCCAGGAGCACGTCCAGCATGGACGACACCAGGTAGGCGAAGGTGACGCGCTGACCGGCGATCACGTCCAGCAGGTGGTGCGGGTCGCGTTCGCCGCCGGGCCGCAGGACCACCAGCCTGCCGCCGCACACCAGCGGCAGGAAGATCTCGTTGATGGAGATGTCGAACGACAGCGGCGCCTTGAACAGCGACGCGTCGTCGTGGCCGAAGCCCAGGATCTCCCGGACCTGCCACAGCAGGCGCTCGCTGATCGCCTCGTGCCGGATCATCGCGCCCTTGGGCCGCCCGGTCGAACCCGACGTGAAGATGACGTACGCCAGGGAGGCGCCGGGCAGGACGACGCCGGTCTCCTCGGCGGAGTACGCGCCGAACCGCCAGCCGTCGAGGTCGACGGCCACGGCCTCCGGTTCGCCGGCGTCGTGGTCTCCGGAGGCGTTGAGCTGCAGCACGACGCGGGCGTCGTCGATGACGACCGCGCGGCGCGCGGCGGGCCACTGCGGCTCGAGCGGCACGAACGCGCATCCCGCCTGGAGCACGCCGAGCAGGCCGATCACCATCTCGGCGGAGCGGCCCAGCGAGATGCCGACGACCTGCTCGGCGGTGAGCCCGCGTTCGATCAGGTGGCGGGCCAGCTGGTTGGAGAGTGCGGCGGCCTCGCGGTAGGTCAGCGACCGGCGTTCGTCGACGATGGCGACGGCGTCCGGCCGGGCCCGCGCCTGCTCGCGGAACAGCTCCACGATGCTCGGGCGGTCGCGTTCGACCGCGTTGTCGTTCCACGCGGCCAGGGCGGCGAGCCGCTCGGCCGTGCCGGCCGGGCCGATGGTGGCCACGGGCCGGTCCGGGAAGTCGGCGAGGTCGTCCAATGCGAGCTGTGCTTCGGCCCGCGCGACGCCCTCGGGGAGGGCGATGCTCCGGCCGTCCGCGCCGACCTCCCAGCCGCCGGGTCCGCCTCCGCCGTGGGCGGTCCAGGCGAGGACGTCGGTGAACAGGGTGTCGGGGGCGAGGCGGAGGCCGTCGGGGCCGCGGCCCGCCGCCCAGTACGCCAGCCCGATGGCGCAGGCTTCGGTGATGGTCCGGTCGGAGTGTGCGCCGCCGGTGCGCCGGCGGACGCCGGCCAGCCGTGCGGGGGAGAGGGATACGAGACGAACGTGTGATTCCGTCATCGAGGACTCAGCCGTCCCTTCAGGTGGCGAAGGTTAGCCTAACCTAAATTAGCCTCGCCTAACTACCCTCTCGCCAAGCGCGCCACAATTGCGCGTACCGGCCGCCCAGCGCCACCAGCTCCTCGTGCGTTCCCTCTTCCACGATCCGTCCCGCGTCCAGCACGGCGATGCGGTCCGCCGCCATCGCCTGGGTCAGCCGGTGCGCCACGAACAGCGTGGTGCGGCCCCGGCACGCAGCCAGCACCGCCCGTTCCAGTTCGGCGGCGCCCTGGCTGCCGGCCTCCGCGGTCGACTCGTCCAGCACCACCACCGGCGACCGGCGCAGCACCAGCCGGGCCAGGGCGACCTGTGCGGCCTTGGTGCCGTCCAGGCGCTCGCCGCCCTCGCCGACCGCGGTGTCCAGCCCGTCGGGCAGCGCCGCGACCCACAGGTCGGCGCCGACGGTGCGCAGCGCCTCCAGCAGCTCGGCGTCGCTCGCCTCCGGCGCGGCCAGCCGCAGGTCGTCGGCGAGCGAGCCGGAGAACACGTGCGTCTCCTGCGTCAGGATGCTCACCAGGGACCGCGTCCCGGCCTCGTCCAGGCCGGCGAGATCGGTCGACCCGATGCGCACCGTTCCGGCCTGCGGCCTGCCGATGCCCGCGATCAGCGCGGCCAGCGTCGTCTTGCCCGCGCCCGTCGCCCCCACCAGCGCGAGCGAACCGCCCGCCGGGATCGCCAGGTCGATGTCCCGCAGGACCGGCTCCTCGGAGCCGGGGTAGCCGAACGTCAGCCCCCGCACCGACACCGCGTACGGTCCGGCGTCCGCCGGCGCGCCGCCCACCAGCCGGTCCTCCGCGGCCTCGTCCAGCACGCCGACCAGCCGGGTCAGGCTCGCGCCCGACTTCTGCGCCTCGTCGAAGGTGAACATGATGGCGCCCAGCGGCGTGAACAGCCGGTGGAACAGCAGCGGGGCCGCCGCCACCTCGCCCAGGGTGGCGCCGCCGGTCTCCAGCAGGGCGTAACCCACCACGATGATGAGGACCAGCCCGATGAACTCGGCGCGGTTCTCCCTGCCGACGAACCGGCCGAAGAACCGGAAGACCTCGATGCCCAGATCGCGCACCCGCCACGACTCGGCGGTGACCTTCTCGCGGAAGGCGTCCTCCAGGCGGTAGGCGCGGACCGTGTCGATCCCGTTCAGGCCGCTGATCAGCGCCTGCGCGCGGTCGGCCTGCGCCTCCCGCTGCCTCCGGTAGAGCGGGGCGGACCGGGGGAGGTACCAGCGCAGGGCCAGGGCGTAGGCGGGCAGCGCGCCGGCGCCCGCCAGGCCGAGCCGCCAGTCCAGCCCGAACATGCCGGCCGTGGCGATGACGACCAGCACCCCCGCCGAGAAGACCGTGGGCACGGCGGTCCGGATGCCCTTGGAGATCACGGCCACGTCGTCGCCGACCCGGGAGAGCACGTCGCCCCGGCCGACCTGCTCGATCCGCGCGCTCGGCATGCCCAGCACCGCCCGGACCGCGCCCTCGCGCAGTTCGGCGAGCAGGTCCGCGCCGAGCCGCTCGATGAGGTACGTCGACGCCGCGACGGCCGCCGCGCCGAGCAGCGCGGCGGCC
>NZ_BAAAHH010000020.1:0-153487 GCF_039525175.1 Actinocorallia libanotica | reverse complement strand
TGTGTCCGGGGGCGAATCCTCAACTCGCGATCATGCCGTGATCAAAGCCCTTCGCCGAGGATGAAAGAGGCTCAGTGGGAGCTGATCGAGCCGCTGCTGCCCGACCCGAATACCGGCGGCCGCCCGGAGAAGCATCCGCGTCGGGAGGTCGTCAACGCGATCCTGTACGTGGTGCGCTCGGGCTGTCCGTGGCGGTATCTGCCCACCGATCTGCCCCCGTGGCAGACGGTGTACTGGTACTTCCAGCAGTGGGAAGAGGCGGGGGTGACCGACCGGCTGCTGGCCGAGCTGCGCATCAGGGCCCGCCGTCAGCAGGGCCGCGAGGACGAGCCGTCGGCCGGGATCCTGGACTCCCAGAGCGTCAAGGGCGCCGACACCGTCGGGAGGAACAGCCGCGGCTACGACGCGGGCAAGAAGGTCAACGGGCGTAAGCGCTTCATCGTCACCGACACCACCGGCCTGCTCATCACGGTGGCGGTGATGGCCGCCTCCTGGCAGGACCGGGACGGGGCCAAGACCGCACTGCTGTCGGCGTACCTGAGCACCCCGATCCGCTACGTCTACGCCGACCAGGGCTTCGCCGGCCGACTGGTCGAGTGGACCCGCACGACCCTGCGCACCACGCTCGACATCGTTCGCAAGCCCGCCGACCAGCGGGGATTCGCCGTCCA
Source organism: Actinocorallia libanotica (assembly GCF_039525175.1). Lineage (NCBI taxonomy): Bacteria > Bacillati > Actinomycetota > Actinomycetes > Streptosporangiales > Thermomonosporaceae > Actinocorallia > Actinocorallia libanotica. The sequence goes on along the minus strand of NZ_BAAAHH010000020.1, from coordinate 152,816 downwards.
TCCCCGCCGGTGGGTGGTCGAGCGCACCCTGGCATGGCTGACGTCCCACCGCCGCCTGGCCCGCGACTACGAACGCGACCCCCGCGTCTCCGAAGCCCTCATCCGCTGGGCGGCCATCGGCCAGACGGCCCGCCGCATCACCCGAGGACACCCTGCACAACGCCAGCCCCGCTACACCCTCGACTGAACTCCAGCCCCTTCTCAAACACTCACTTAGAGCCTGCCCGGTTGAAGCGGTTCGTGTTCGAGGAGCTCAGCTATTGCCGGTGGCCCCGGTTCTCGTTGGCGGAGGTGCGGGGAGTTCGTCCACGACCTGGAACAGGAGTGTGGTGTCCAGTTCCGCGGCGCGGTTGCGGATTCCGGTGCGGGCGTGTTCGAAGTCGAAAGCGGCGTGGACTCTGGCGGTGATGTGGTCTTTGCCGGCCGGGCCGAAGTCGATGCGTGTGACGTTCACGCGGTTGTGGGTGGCCAGGAGATAGATCGAGCCGTCGATGAAGCCTTCTTGGAAGGCCGTGGGGAATGTGAAGGTCCGCCGATTCAGGGTGGTGAGATGATCGGCTGGCAGCGTGATGAAGTCCAGGCTGATCTCGGCCTCGACGATCATCGGCCCTTCGATGCCGGGGCGGAAGGTCGACGGCTCGTATTCGTCTTCTGCGGAGAAGGGCAGCAGAGGGATCTGGATGCTCCAACTGCCGGCGGCAGGGTGGTCGAGGCTTGCTCGGTAGCACCGGATCGCTCCGGTGCGGGGCTGAAGGAATTCGTCGGCCAGATCGAACATGGGTGTATTCTCCCAGTTCATCCCGTAGTTCGGGTTCGTTGCGGCTGGAGGACCGGTGTGCGTTGTCCGCATCGAATGCTCAAATGTCAGATGTTCGGCTGCGGGTGTTCACGGGATCAGATGGGCATCGCCTTCGAATGCGCGATACGCAGCTCCTCCAGCCTGCCGGGATCGGCGCGCGGAGCGAGGCCATCTGAGGAGACCTGGACATCGAAGGCATCGGGACAGGGCTCTGTGCTTGGTAGTGGGACGCTGCCGCCGCCGCGTTCTATCAGAACCAGCGACGTCGCGATGAACCCCTCCATCAGCGATCTGAGGATCAGGTGGGTCGACTGCTGGTACCGGCTGACCAATTCTCCTACGAACTTCTCGAAAACTGGCATGTCGATGACCCACTCGTCCGCACCCGACGCGGTTATGCCCGTCGGGGCATCGACAGCGAGCGCCAGCGCTTCGGACGAGCGGATGAACAACAGACCCACACCGTTCGATGGATTCCAAACGGTTTCTTCGCCAGCCTCAAAGTACTGACTCAACGTTCCGCTCCCCTGCTCGTTCGGTGGCGATGACCGATCCGTGGGTGAGTGATGCCTGGGCGGACAGCAGTTTCCAGTGGTCGTTGCCGTCGTCCCAGGGGGCGGCTTCCCAGAGCCAGAGGCCGGCGGCGGCCATGGCGGCCGCGGCCGGCTTCAGGAGCATGAGGGAAGAGTACGAAAGCCGACAGGGCGGCGCATGGGTATGCGTGCTCAGGCGGGGGTGGGCTGCCAGGCGAAGCCGTCGGGGTCGGTGAAGGGGGTGGTGGCGCCGCTGAGCAGGATGCGGTGGGAACCGGTGCCCTCCGGGGGGACGCCGGTGTCCTTGGCGAGGGCGTGGCGCGGGTAGAGCGCCAGGGTGACGGGGGAGGCCGGGGTGTCGAACTCGGCGTACTTGCCGCCGAAGCTCTTGCCCACGGACAGGCCGCGGTCGACGTAGAAGCGCTTGCTCGCCTTGACGTCGGCGACTCCGAGCAGGAGGGCCACCTGGTCGATGTGCGGGGCGGCGGGGGCGGTGTCCTTCTTCTTCGAGGACGCGACCTTGCAGATCGTGCCGTCGGGGGCGCGTACGAAGCCGCCGTAGCCCCAGAAGCTCTTCGTGGCGGGCTTCAGGGTCGTGGCGCCGGCGTCGAGGGCGGCGCTGATGAGGGCGTCGACGTCGCCCGGCTGGGACGCCACGAGGGACAGGGCGAATCCGCGGAAGCCGGTCGTCGGCGCGTCCGAGGCGCGGACGTTCACGTAGGAGCCCAGGCCGAAGGCCTTGTAGAAGGCCTCGGCGGCGGCGGTGTCGGGGACTTCCAGAGTGATGGAGGTGAAGGTGGTCATGTCGGCTCCTTGGGGTGAGGTGGTCGTCGGGCGGGGGTGGGCGGTGGTCATCGGTCCTGCAGGAGGCCGAGGACGTTGCCGTCGGGGTCGGTCACGGTGGCCACCGTGCGGCCGCCGCCGACCTCGTGCGCGGCTTCCTTCACGGTGGCGCCCGCGGCGGTCAGCTCGGCGATCTTCGCCTCGATGTCCGTGACGTGCCAGTAGGCCACCGGCGAGGTCATGCCCTGCGGGCCGCCGCCGGGGACCAGTCCGATGTGCTGGTCTCCGGCCTCGAAGCCGACGTAGTAGGGGGAGTCGGTCTGCGGCGGGATGCCGAGCAGGGCCGCGTACACCGCCTTGGCCTTGGCCAGGTCGGACACGGGGTGCAGCACGGTTTTGATCATCGGCGGGGTCATGGTCGCTCCCGGGGTCGTGGGTCGCTGTGTGTCCTTGAGTTTTCCGCCGGAGGGGCCCGGACCACATCCGTGGTGACCACGGAGCCGGACACGGACCGGAGTTACGGATCAGGGCCGGGGGATACGGCAAACTGGGGCGGTGGTGACAGAAGTTGACATCTCACCTCGGGAAGCCGAGGTGCTGGAACTGGTCGGCGCCCATCTCAGCAACGCCGAGATAGCGGCACGGCTGTTCATCTCGGTGCGCACCGTGGAGAGCCATGTCTCCTCGCTGCTGCGCAAGCTGGAGGTGCCGGACCGGCGTGCGCTCGCCCGGCGTGCGCCCGAGCCGGTCGCCGCCGGTCCGGCACGTCCGGCGCCGGTCCTGCCCGCCCCGCTGACCTCGTTCGTCGGCCGGGCGCGGGAGCGCGCCGAGCTGGCCGGGATGCTCGGGTCGCACCGGCAGGTGACCGCGGTCGGCCCCGGGGGCGTGGGCAAGACACGGCTCGCGCTGGCGGTGGCCGCGGACGTGGCCGGCGAGTTCCCCGACGGCGTGTGGTTCGTCGACCTCGTCCCGGTCACCGACGCGGGCCTGGTCGCGGCCGCGGTCGCCGGGGCGCTCGGCCTCGGCGAGCAGCCCGGCCGCGACATGGCCGAGGCGCTGGCCGCCGCGCTGGCCGACCGCCACGCGCTGCTGGTGCTGGACAACTGCGAGCAGGTGGCGGACGGGGTGGCGCTGTTCCTCGAGCGGCTGCTCGCGGCGTGCCCCCGCGTGACGGTGCTGGCGACCAGCCGGGCCCGGCTGATGGTGCCGTTCGAACGGGTGCATCCGGTCCCGCCGCTGTCCCTGGCCGACGACGGGGGATCGGACGCGGTCGCGCTGTTCCTGGAGCGGGCGGCGGCGTTCGGCCGGCCGCTGGACCCGCCGCCCGCCCAGATCGCCGAGATCTGCGCGAGGCTGGACGGCATGGCGCTGGCGATCGAACTGGCCGCCGCCCGGTATCCCACGCTCGGGCTCGACGGCATCACCGCCGCCCTGTCCCACCCGCTCCGCATGCTCACCGGCGGTTCCCGCGCCGACGACCGGCACCGCTCGGTGCGTGCGGCGCTGGACTGGAGCCACGCCCTGCTGGAGCCGGCCGACCGGGCGCTGCTGCGCCAGGTGTCGGTGTTCGCGGCGCCGTTCACCGTCGCGGCGGCGGCGGAGGTGGCCGGGGCCGAGGAAGGCGTCGTCGCCGAAGGGCTGGCCCGGCTCGCCGAACAGAGCCTGCTGGTGGTGACGGCGACCCCGCACGGCACGGAGTACCGGGCGCTGGAGACCATCCGCCAGTACGCGACGGAGCGGCTCACCGAGGCCGGCGAGCTGGACGGCGTCCGGGCCCGGCACCTTCGCTGGTGCCTGGCCCGAGCCGCCGCTCTGGCAGAGGAGGGCCACGACTGGCGTGCCCGGTTCGACCTGGTGGCGGACGACCTCCGCGCGGCACTGAGGTGGTCGGCCGAACAGCCGGAGCAGCGCACGGACGCATACCACCTCGCCCGGCACCTGGCGGAACTGACCTTCGTCCGCACCCTGATCGGCGAGTCCCAGCAGCGGTACGAGCAGGCGGCCGCGCTCGCCGGGGACCCGGGCTCGGCCGCGTCGGCGCTCCGGCACGCCGCGGCCGTGGCGGGCTGCCGGATGCGCGGTGACGACATGTACCGCCTCCGCCGCGCGGCCGCCGACGCCGCCCGCCGTGCCGGGGACGCCTCCGGCGCCGCCCGCGACCTGGCGGCCCTCGCCACCGACACGTACCGGTTCCTGGGCAAGTTCGCGCGGAAGCTGCCCTCGGAGGAGACGGCCGCGCTCGTCGCCCAGGCGCAGGAACTGGCGGGAGAGGACCCGGCGGCGCAGGCGGCGGTGGCACTGGCCGAGGCCGGGCGGGCGCTCAACGACGCGGTCGGCTCCGCCCAGGGACGGCCCGAGGACTCCGTACAGGAGACGATCGCGCGCGCCGAACGGGCGGTCGAACTGACCCGCCGCACGGGCGACCCCCTCGCCGCATCCGCCGCGCTCGACGTGCTGACCGGCACCCTGAGCTGGGCCGGTGACGCCTTCGAGGCCGCCGCCACGGCCGGACGCCGGATCACGCTGCTGTCGTCCGCGCCGAGGACACCGGCCGCCACCCACGAGCTGATCGAGGCGCTCGGGGAGGCGGCCGAGGCGGGCCTGGGCACCGGCGACCTGCCGGGGGCCCGCCGGTGGGCGCGGCGGCTCGCGGACCATCCGCTGCTGGCGGAGGTCGGCCACCGCGCCACGAACTGGCTGCTGGTCGCCGACGCGCTGGGGGGCGACGTCGACCAGGTGCTCACCGGAGGCGTACGGTTCCTCGACGCGTGGCGCCGGGCCGGCAACCCCGCGGGGTCGGCCCTCGGCCCGGCGGTGGCCGCGGTGGCGACGGTCCACGGCCTCCGCGACGACCACGACGCCCAGCGCGAATGGGAAACGGTCCTGGACCGGTTCGGTGCCTCACCGGAGCGCACCTACGGCTACGGGGCGGTCTTCGACGCGCTGCTCCTGCTCCACCGCGGACGGGCGCCGGAGGCGCTGGAGCGGACGGCTCCCGAGCCGGGCGAGGTGTGGAAATGGGTCACCTGGATCTGGCTCCACTGGTACGTGGCGCTCCGCGCGGAGGCCACCGTGCTCGCCGGGAGCCGCGACGCCCGCGCCCGCCTGGCCGAAGCCCGGACCATCACGTCCGGAAACCCGGTCGCCGGTGCCATCGTGGAGCGGTCCGAAGCCCTGCTCGACGACGACAGGGAGCGCCTGCTCGCCACGGCTGCCGCCTTCGACGCGGCAGGCTGCCGCTACCAGTCGGCGCGCACCCTGGTCCTCGCCGGAGGCGAGCACGCCATCACCGGCGCAGCCGCGCTCGCCGCCCTCGGCCTCGCCCCCATGGCCGTCCGGTAGCCGCACCGCAGGCACCCGCTACGGCGAGCCGTGCGGGCCGGGACAGCGGCCGGGCGGACCGGGATGGTGAGCCGTGCGGGCCGCGGCGGGGCCGTTGCGGCCCCGCCGGATCGGCGGGTGCGGCCGTTCGGCCGGGGGTGCGGCTCAGCTCACCGCCTGCTTCACCAGGGCGGTGATCCTCGCCTCGACCTCGGCCGTCACCTCGGTCAGCGCGAAGGCGGTCGCCCACATCGCGTCCTCGTCCAGCTTCGCCGGGTCGTTGAAGCCGAGCGTGGCGTAGCGGGCCTTGAACTTCGCGGCGCTCTGGAAGAAGCAGACGATCTTGCCGTCCAGCGCGTAGGCGGGCATCCCGTACCAGAGCTTCGGCTCCAGGCCCGGGGCGCCGGCCTTGATGACGGCGTGGACGCGCTCGGCCATGACCCGGTCCGAGTCCTGCATCTCGGCGATCTTCGCGACCACGTCCCGCTCCGCCGCGGCCGCCTTGTCGGCGCGCGAGGCGCGGCGTGCCGCCTTCTTCTGCTCCTGTGCGTGCTCCTTCATCGCGGCCCGCTCCTCGACCGTGAATCCCTCGTACGTGTTGCTGGCGGTGCCGGCCATGATCGCTCCTTGGTGCCTGGGGCTTGACCGCCCGGTGCGTGCCACCGGGCTGTTCGTCGTGGTCACAGCCTCTCCCGGCGGGGGTGCGGGCCGCCTCCGTGCCGACCACGGAAACCACCACGGACCGAAGAGTCGGTGGTCCGTACGGCCACGGCGGGACACGATGGGAAAGGGCCGCACGGCCGTGGACGGCCGTGCGGCCCCGCCTTCGGTGGCGAGCCTGTCGCGGTGGGGTCAGCTCGCGACGATCTGCGGGTGGGTGCCGCCGGAGTTCTTGACGATGAAGGTGCCGGCGAGGGAGGCGACGTCGTTCTTCTTCACGATCCCCAGGCAGCCCGCGGTCACGCTGGTGATCTTCACACCGGTCGCGCCGGTGGTCGTGAGCGCGCCGGTGCTGTTGGTGTAGCTGCCGTTGAGGGAGCCGCCGCCGGCGGTGAGGGTGCACAGACCGCCGAAGGCCTTGCCGGTGACGGTGATCCCGGTGATGTTGCCCGGCGTGACGCCGCCGACGGTGGGTCCGGTGACGTTGATGGCGCTGGCGGAGGTGTTCACCGTCAGGGTGAAGCTGATGGCGGGCGAGGCGCTGGCGCAGCCGCTCAGCGACAGGGAGCTGAGCGTGCCGACCGGGGAGTTGTTGGTGCCGTTCGCGACGGTGCCCGCGCCGCTGCCGGTGGTGCAGTTGGCCGTGATGCCGGCGGTGACGTCCTGGAAGGTGATGGCGCCGGAGTTGACGGCGGTGACCGCGCCGCCGTTCGTCACGGTCCAGGACAGGGCGAGGGCGGGCGAGCTGAAGGCGAGGGCGAGGGCACCCGCGCTGGCGACCGTGGCCGCCGCGGCGAACTTGCGCATGGGGGGAGAGACCTTTCACTGGGGGTGGGATGGTGAGCGGCCCATGACAGGGTGAACAAAAGGCAGCTCATCGGGGGAGCAATCGATTACTTGTGGTTGAGACTAGGTGGGGGTTGTGAGTGCGACAAGAGACAGGCGGGGGCCGGCTGTGCTTCTTTGGAAGTCTGTCAACGGATGAGTAAGAACCGTGCTGTCTTCATACCGCCCGTGATGATGCGGGCTCGAGTCCCTTTTCCGGAACGAGGGCGCTGAATATGATCGGCAGCGCGGCCGGCCGCCCTTTCGCGGCGCGCCGGACGACCGCCGAACGGCCGGGAGAGAAAGGACGGGGTGTGCGGCGAGAGCATGAAAGGCCGCCATCTCCGCAGCTTGCGGAGGCACTGCGGACCGGACTGCCCGGACTCGCGGAAGAGATCTATGCCGAGATCAACGCGTCCGTTCCCGACTACGCGGTCGCCGATCCCAGCCCGCCCGCGATACCCGTCGTGGTGAACGAGATCTTCACCGTCTTCGTGGCGCGCATCGCCGATCCGGCGGTCTCCATGGAGGGGCTCGCCGCGCTGCTCCGCGCGCTCGGCCGCAAGGAGCTGAGGAGCGGCCGGAGCCTGGACTCCCTGCACACCGCGTTCCGCGTCGCCTTCCGCACGTCCTGGCACCGCATCGCCGAGGTGTGCGCCCGGCACCGCTTCTCCGGCGACGTGCTCGCCGAACTCGCCGAGTGCCACATGGCGTACATGGACGAGCTCATCGGCCCGGCCGTCCAGGGCTACCTGGAGGTGGACCGCCGCCCCCAGGCGGAGCGGGCGCGGCTGCGGCGGCGTCTGCTGCACGGGCTGGCCGAAGGAGGGGAGGACGGCGGCGCCCTCGCCGAACTCGCCGACCGGGCCGGCTGGCCGCTGCCGACCACGGCCACGCCCGTCGCCGTACGGCCCGGCGCCAGGTGGCTGCGCGCCGCGGGGACCGGTGACGTGCTCTTCGATCTCGACGGCGCCCGGCCGTGGCTGCTGTTCCCCGGCCCCTTCGACGACGTCCGGCGGACGGCGCTGCGGTCCGCGGTGGCCGGGACCCGGCTGTCGGTCGGGCTGACGGTGCCGCTGGAGCAGATGCCCGACTCGCTGCGGTGGGCCCGCCGGGTGCTGGTGCTCGCGGAGAAGGGCATGATCGACAGGAGGCCCGTGCTGCTCAGCGAGGAGCACCTGCTCGACCTCTGGCTGACCGCCGACCCGGCCCTGCTGGACGAGATCGTCGAGCGGCGGCTGGGCGGCCTCATGGACCTGCCCGCGGCCAAGCGGGACGCGCTCACCGAGACGCTGCGGGTGTGGCTGGAGAGCTGGAGCACCGCGGCGGACGTGGGGCGGCGGCTGCACGTCCATCCGCAGACGGTGCGCTACCGGCTGCACCAGATCAGGGAGCGGATCGGCGACCAGATGGACGACCCCGAGGCGCGGTTCGGGCTGGAGGCGGCGCTGCGCGCGCTGCGGCTGCGCGAACGCGGCCGTGCCGCGTCCGGTCCGGGAGGTCGGCGACTGGTCTCCTGACCGGGGGAATTGGCGGGGTGTTGCCGGGACCGGATCCGTGATCTAACGTCAATGCGGTATGGGTCATCATGATGGCGAGACTTTTTTCTGGAAGGTCTGTCGGGAGACTTTCTTCGCAGAGGGACGATGGGCGCGCAGAAACTGTTTTCCGACCTTCTCCCCGGCCTGATCGAGTTCGCGCCAGAGATCGTCGGCGAGATCATCGACGGCATCCGTGTGAGCATTCCCGACTACGACCGGCCGCAGGGCAGTCCGTACCACGAGGTGATCCGTTCCGGGGTGGAGCAGAACGTCCTCGGCTTCGTCGAATGGCTCGCCGATCCGGAACGGCCGCTCGAGCGGCGCAACGAAATCTGCCGCAGGCTGGGCGCGTTCGAGGCGATGGAGGGCCGCCCCCTGGCGGTGCTGCAGTCCGCGTACCGGATCGGGGCGCAGCTCGGCTGGTCCCGTATCAGGGACCTGCTGGCCGAGCGCGAGATGTCGGCGGCGGCGGTGTCCGCGCTCGCCGACGCCCTGTTCGGGTACATGGACGAGGCGGCCGAGCTGTCCCGCGAGGGGTATGACCGGGCCAAGGGGGAGGAGCACGAGAAACGCGACGCGGCGCGGCTGCTCCTGCTGCGCGACCTGGTGCGCCGCCCCGGCGCCGACCGCGCCGCACTGGCGGCGCTCCACCCGGCCGCCGACTGGGCGGTCCCGGACCAGGTGACCCTGGTCGCCCTCCCGGCGGACACGCCCGCCGTGCGCCCGCTGCTCGACTCCGACCTGCTGCTCGACCTCCACGCCCCCGAGCCGTACCTTCTGGTACCCGGCCCGTTGACCGGGCGGCGCAGGAAGATGCTCGAGTCGGCGCTGGCCGGCGGCCGGGCCGCGGTCGGCCTCACGGTGCCGGCCGCCCGCGCCGCGGACTCCCTGCGCTGGGCCAGGAGGGTGCTCGCGCTGGTGGCCGACGGCGTCCTCGACGACGGCACGCTGACGTTGTGCGAGGACCACCTGGTGAGCGTGTGGCTGCTGGCGGACGGCGCGCTGATGGACCAGATGGCGCGGCGGCGGCTCGCCTTCCTGTCGCGGGCGGGCGAGCGGCGGCGGCAGTGGCTCGCCGACACCCTCCGGGCCTGGCTGCGCACTCGCGGCCCGGCCGGCCGGATGAGCGAGGACCTGGGCGTGCACGTGCAGACCGTCCGCTACCGCATGCGCGTCCTGGAAGAACTCCTCCAGGAGGAGCTCACCGACCCCGACAACCGGTTCGCCACCGAGACCGCGCTTCGCGCGCTGTGGCTGCGCGGCCGTTCCGACCGGACGGGCGACGGCACCGCGACCACGGGCCCATGACCGCTCGGCGGCACCACGGACCCTTCGGTGAACCGGGTCCGGCACCCGGTTCGGGCGCGGCATGCCCGGCCACCTGCCGCAGGAGCCGGAGGCTCGGGCCGTTCGCTCGGACATGTCAGGCCGCCGCAGGGACGCGGAGGGCGGTGGGCTCTCACTCGTCGGGGAGGGAGCGGAGGTCGGCGAGGATCTCGGAGACCGTGACGGGGTCCAGGTCGGGGGACAGGCGGGGGGCGGGAGCGGTGCCGCGCCAGGCGCCGTCGGGGTGAGGGTAGATGCGGATCTCGGCGAACGTCTGCCGGGAGTGTGCTTCCGGTGCGCCGGCGGCGATGCCCGGTTCCAGGGTGATGACGAGGTGGCGGCCGGACGGCAGGGGGCGGGAGAACCCGTGCTCGACGCCGCCTTCCAGCGGGACGCCGCGCTGCCAGCCGCGGCGGGCGAGGCCCATGAGCGCGACGGTGGGGACCGTCCTGTGCTCCTGGTCGGCGAGGGACGGCGCGTTCAGCTCGGCGGGGGTGAGGACGTGCACGGGCCGGTCGAGTTGCGGGAACGGCTGCCCGATCCGCTCCCGGGCGAACAGCGCCCGCCACACGGGCAGCGCGTCCCCGGCGAGCGCCGGGTGCAGGAGGCGTACGGCCGAGTCGTCGGGCACGCCCGCGTCCTTGCCGTCGGTGCCGGTGAACGAGCCGTCGGCGGCGATCCGGAAACGGCCGGTGGGGCACGTCCAGACGAGCCGGCGGGCGGCCTGGACGGTCACGGGATGGTCGGCGAACAGCAGCCGGAACTCCGCGCCCGTCCAGGAGCGCTGGGAGACCATCGCGGCCTCCAGGCGGACCGCGAGGTCCGTGGCGACGGAGCGCAGTTCGCGCTTGACGGCGGAGAACTCCTTGCGGGCCGCCGCGGCGAGGTCGGCGTCGTCGCTCGCCGCCGGTGCGGGGAGGGCCTTGCGGGGCTTGCCGTCTGGTCCGGTGACGAGCGGCCGCAGCTCGGCGTCGAGCGCCAAGGTGAAGCGGCGCGGGCCGTAGTCGAAGGTCCGGCCCGCGGGGTCGTCGAGGCCGAAGGCGGGGACGAGCCGGTCGGCGAGCTGCTCGGCGGTCAGTTTCAGTCCCGCCGCGAGGTCTTCGATGCGGTCGGCCGCCTGCCGGCGGAGCGCTTTGTACCGGGCGCGCTGCGCGATGCCGTTCAGGTGGGTGAACGCGGCCTGGGTGCCGATGCCGGCGAGCACGTCGAGACCGGCGACGGCACGGGTGTGCCCGCCCTCGCCGGGCCACGCCCGGATGAGGGGAGTGAGCCTGCGGATGGTCTCGTCATCACCGATGTGGCCGAGGCCGGCGAGGATCCATTTCTGTTCGGCGGGCTGACCGGCGGCCCGCCACGCCTCGAACAGCCACCAGCCGAACTCGGCGAGCGCCGTCCGGTCGAGCGGCTCCAGGACGGACGGCAGCACCGGATGCGGCCGGTCCGGCTCGGACAGCGCCAGGAGAAGAAGGAGGTTCCGGACGGCGGTGGCGGGCAGCGCTCCGGCACCGTCGCGCAGCGGGACGGGCGGCAGCAGCGCCGGGTCGGTCCAGGAAGGCAGGACGGGGAGCCGAGCGGGAACACGATCGGCGGGCGGCTCGCCGAGGAGCGCGCGGATCTCCGCCTCGACCTCGCCTCCGTGTTCCTGGGCCGCCAGCAGAACGGTCTCCTCCCGCATCATGCGGAGCAGGGCCTGGGCGGCGGTGCGCCGGTCCGCGTGGGCGGCGAGCGCGTCCGGCAGGATGAGCAGCGCCGCGACGAGACCGTGCCGGGCGGTCCAGGCGGCGACGGTACCGTGCGCCGACGCGGTGCGGACCGCCCATGTGGCCATGAGCCGGGCGACTCGCAGGTCGCGGAACGGGACGAGCAGACCGCCGGCGGCCGCGGGCATCCTCTGGGCGAGCCTGAGTACGGGGGTGAGCGCGGCCGTGCCGAACCGCGCGGCGATCGGCTTCATCAGAGCGCCGCCGTCGTGGGAGCCGATCCGGTCCGGACGCCAGGTCTCCAACCTGTTCTGGACGAGTTCCTCCGGGGCATGGGCGAACACTGTATAGACGTCGTGCTCGGACCGCTTGGCGCCGGGTGCGGAGGGCACGTAGTCCAGGATCCGGCTGACCTTCTCCGGCCAGTCCGCGCCGTACAGATACCTCTGGTACTTCTCGGCGGACGCCCACACCTCCCGTTCGCCGTCGACCCAGACGGCGTGCGCGCCGGACGGAGGCGAGATCTCCACGACCCGCTGCGGCCGCGGCTCGCGCTTCCACGGGGGCGTGACCAGCGGTTCCGGGACCGATTCCACAGGGGCCTCAGGCACTGCGGCGGGGGAGTCGAGGGGAATCTCCCCGGCCGCGTCGGGATGGGCGCGCAGATGCGTCCGCAGCATCTGGCGCGCGGTCCGCGCCACCCGCCCCTCCGTGGACGCGGCCTCGTGGAGCAGCCGCGCCGCGCGCGCGGGGAACCGTCCGGCCGCCGCTTGGACGAACGGAACCGCCGCCGCGTGGTCGAGGTGGGCGACGAGCCGGGCGAACGCGGCGTCGGCGGGGATCAGGGCGAGGAGTTCGAGCAGGTGGGTCTGGATCCCGAGATTCCGGCGGTTCAGGCCGTGCGCGATGACCCGGACGATCTCGAGCCCGACGGCGTCGTACAGCGTGCCCCACAGCTCGTCGGACGGGAGGAGGGGTACGCGCCGGTCGAGCAGCGTCTCGATCTGCCCGGCCGTGCCGACCGAGAGCCACAGGATCTGCTCCATCGACCACGGGATCTCGTCCGCACGGCAGCACTCGTCGACCCAGGCGCTCTCGCCGGGCATGAGGTACGACGCGAGGAACCTGGTGAAAGCGTCACGGTCCCGCAGCGGCCGCAGCGCCTCGACGCCCTGCGCGTACGTCTCTTCGCCGCATCCGGCGAAGACCGCCCGCAGGTGGTCCGCCATCCTCGCCTGGACGATCCGCTCCTCGCGGGCGAGCCGATGGACGGTCCTGGTCAGGGGGAGTTCGGACGGCTGGTTCCGGATGGACCAGGACATGTCGGGACCAGGGCCGCGTTCCGGTATCCATTGCCGCTCCGCGTGCAGCGACAGCGGCGCGGCCGCCACGACGGCCTCCGCGGCGAAGGCGATCCCGTGGCCGCGGATCCACGCCTCGACGCACACCGCGGGATCGATCGCGTGGCCGAGCGCGACGGCCAGCACGGCCGCGCCCAGCGGATCGTCCTTGCCCGCGAGCCGGGCCCGGAGCGCGTCGGCCTCCGGCGTGGAAGGACGAGACAGGGCCTCCAGGACCTCGTCCGCCGGTCTCGGCAGGCCGCCCGCCGGCACGGCCACCGGCGCCGTGCCCGCCCGCAGCCGCCCGCCGCGCCGCGGCTTGAACGACCGAAGCCAGCCCTCGGGCACCTGGAAAGGCTCGTTCCCGCTCATCCCGCCTCCGCCGACCGAAGATCCGATCCGGGTGCCCAAGCTAACGAACGCCGCCGACATTTCTTCGGCGTCCGCTCCCGGCAGGCCTACCGCCATCCTCCGTAGGGGACGGTGAGGACCTCCATGCGGTGGCCGTTGGGATCGTCGAAGTACACGCCCCGGCCGCCGTCACGGCGGTTGATCTCACCGGCTCCGCTGCCGTCGGGATTGGCCTGGTAGGGAATCGCCTCCTGCCTGATCCGGGCGAAGACGGCGTCGAACTCCTCCTCCGTGACCCGGAACGCGCAGTGGTGCCACCGGAAGTCCGAAGAGTCCATGTAGTCGAGCGTGACCCCGTTGCCGACGGTGACCGGGACGAACGGTCCCGTCTGGGCGCCGACCTCCACGCCGAGCAGGCGGGCGAGGAACTCCGCGGAGCTCTTCTTGTCCCGCGCGGGAATGATGATGTGGTCGAGCAGTACCGCCACGTTGATCAACCTCCTTCGTCGCCTCGATTCTGCAACTTCGAGTGAGGTTGAGGTCAACACCGCATTCCTTGTCCGGCGTCTACGGGCGCCGGTTCGTCCGGTGGGGGATGCGGGACACCAGGATCGCGCAGGCCAGGGCCGCGAGGGCGAAGATCCAGAAGCTGAGCCGGTAGCCCGAGAGGAGGGCTTCGCGGACCGCCGCCGACGGCCGGGCGTCCGCGCTCGCGTAGAGGACGTGCCTGTCCCGCGGGGCCAGGAAGGAGGAGGCGACCGCGAGGCAGATGGCGGGGCTGAGCGAGACGCCGAGGAAGTGGACGGTGAGGCGCACGCCGTTGACCACGCCGAGCCTTTCGGCCGGGACGCCCATGATGAGCACGGTGGTGTTGGCCGTGTAGAAGACGCCGCCGCCGGCGGACACCAGCACCATTGCGGTGGCGATCAGCCAGTAGGGCGTGTCCTCGGCCAGGGAGGCCGCCAGGAGGGCCAGGCCCGCAGCGGCCGCGACGGTGCCCCACACCGCGATGCGCTGGGGCGGGAACCGCGATCCGAGCCGGCCGCTGACGGGCGGGGCGATCATCCCGGCCAGAGGCCCGGCGAGGACGGCGAGTCCCGCTTCGACGGTGGACATGCCCTGCACGTTCTGCAGGTACAGCGCGATGAGGAACGCCATGCCGACCGAGCCGACGGAGCTCAGCGGCGCGGCGAGGTTGCCGAGCACGAACGCGCGCGTCGAGAACAGGCCGGGGTCGATCAGCGGGGACCGCGACCGCCGCTGGTGCAGCACGAAGACGACGAACAGCAGCGGGCAGAGCACCAGCGGCACCAGCCGCGGCGCGGCGAGCCAGTCCCCGGAGCCGGCCTGCGAGACGACCAGGACGAGGAGGGCGAGCCAGCCGGTCAGCAGCGCGGCGCCGGCCGTGTCGACCGGGTCGCGGGAGGAGGCGGCGGCCCGGGGCAGGCAGTACGCGCCCCACGCCAGGGCCGTGATGCCGACCGGGACGTCCATGAGGAACACCCACTGCCAGCCGAACGTGTCGGCGAGGTAGCCGCCCAGGGAGGGGCCGAGGAGGGGAGCGGCCCCCAGCGCCCCCAGGTACACGCCCATGCTCTGGCTCAGGCGCTCCGCGGGCACGGCGGCCGCGATGAGCGCCGTCCCGTTGGCCATGGCCATGGCCGCGGCGATCCCCTGCAGCGTCCGCAGGACGATCAGCACCTCGATGGTCGGCGCCGAGGCCGCCGCCAGGCTCGCCAGGGTGAACAGGGCGAGCCCCGACAGGTACACCTTGCGCCGGTCGAAGCGGTCGGCGAGCCTGCCGCACACGACCAGCAGGGACGTCTGGACCAGCATGAATCCCAGGACGACCCAGGTCGCCGCCAGCGGACCGGCCTTGTAGTGCCCGGCGATGAGCGGCAGGGCGATGTTGAGGACGGTGCCGCTGAGCACGAGCATCGTCGTCCCCAGGCTCACCGTCGCCACGATCTGCCACGAGGCCGCACCGGACGGCGCCTTCACGTCATGACGCGCGGCCGTCATGACCCGCCACCGGAGCCGGCGGCCGGTTCGGCGGCGTTGCCGCGGACGGAGACCAGCGGAACCTCCTGGTGACGGTCGCGCCGTGACTCGGGACGACATACGCTTTGCCGGGATTATTCTAGAATACCGTTCTGTTCTGTCGCCCCGGCGGGAGCCGCCCCCGTTCGACGCAGCGCGCGTGCAGCGCGCCGAAGAGGACGTGTGCCTCTTCCGGTTCGACCGCCGCCGTCCCCGACACCAGCGTGCACGGCTGAGAGAAGCCCAGCGCCTCCTGCGCGAACACCTCGACCGTCCTCCCCTCGTGGTAGATCTCCCACCCCAGCAACCGGATCCGCGGCCGCAGTCCCACTCCCAGCCACGCGCTCAGCACCCCCGCCACCACCTCCCCCTCCGCGGTGTCCAGATCTCCGCAGAACTCGATCAACGTCCCCATGCGGTGGATCGTAGGCTGGAATGTCCGTCCTGCCTGCCATGATCCATCCCCATGGCGATCAAGGACATGGCGGACGACCTCGCGCAGGCGCGCGGCGTACTCGGCAAGGGCATCTGGAAATGGCTCCGTACCCTGGCACTGAAGGGCGAGTACGACTGCTCCGCCTGCTTCGACGAGGGCGCCTACAGCCTGTGGGCCGAGAGCAGGCCGTCACGGTCGACCGCCCCCGCGATCCCGTTCCTGGTCCGCCTCGCAGCGGCGGGCGTGCACTCCTCCGAGATCTTCGGGCTGGTCGCCGAGATCGGCCACGGCACCCGTGACCGCCGGGGTGCGAAGGCGAAGGCGGCGCACCGGGCCGTCCTCGAGCAGGTTCCCTTCCTGCTGGAACTCGCCCGGACGTCGCAGGAGGGCTACGTGCGCCGCCACGCGCTCCGCACCGCCTCCTGCGGACCGGCGGAAGAGGTCCTCCCGGTGGTGCGCTCGCTGTGGGACGACCCGGGACTCGACGACGGGACCCGGGCCGAAGCGCTGCGCGCCTGGTTGTTCCTGGAGTCGAAGGAGGCACAGCCGATCGCGGCCCAGGTGGTCAAGACGGGTTCCGCTGCGCTGAAGGTCCTCACCGTCGCGGCGCTGGCGGAGTCAGGGGCGAAGTGGAGGCCCCGCTACGGCCGTGCCTTCGCCGCCGCCTACGACGGCTACCTCAGGAGCAAGGCCCCCGCCCTGGAAGACCCGCTCCATAAGGTCGTCACGGCGCTGGTCTCCCAGGACCGCCTGCAGGCTGCGGCACGTCTGCTCGTCCCTTTCCTGAACCCGAGGCGCGACCGCTGGACCAGAGAGACCGCCCTCTACCTCGCTGAGGATCTCGCCGAGAACCGGAAGCCGCGAGCCGTCCTGCTCCATGCGGTGCTTCCCCTCCTCGCGAAGAAACGATCCGCCGAGAACGCGGTGCGCTTCATCGAACGATTCGGCCACGACGACGCCGAAGCCTCTGACGCCCTCGCCGCGCTCGCCGCGACCCCGCGCCGTCCGGGCTCCCCGCAGGCCCTGACCGTCCTGATCGAAAGGAACGACGCCCGCGTCACCGCCCTGCTGGCACTCCACGCCACGGACTTGGCCACGCCCCGGCGCCAAAAAGGCTGGAAGTGGGACTACGAGTCGGTCTTCTGGGCATTCCGGAAGCGGCGCCCCGCGTTCGACGTCCCCCTGCTGGACGCGTTCCGGACCTGGATGCGCACATGGCCCCGCGAACCGGACTGGAGAGACGAGCCCGGCGGCCCCAAGAACACCGTCCTGGACCTGCTCGCCCACTGGGGCCCCGCCGCCCACGAGGCCACCCCCGAGCTGATCGACGTCCTGCCGAACCACTACCTGGCGGTGCTCCCCGCGCTGAGGGCCGTCGCCCGCACCGATGAGGACCACGCCCGGATCGACCTCCACCAGGCCCGTGCCGAAGAGGCCGCGGCCGCCCGCGAAGCCGCCGCCGAGGCCGAACAGAAGCGGCGCCGGGAGGAGTACGCCGCGCTCGGCCCTCTGGACGTTTTCGACCCGGACGACCCCTGGGCCGCGGACGACCCCTGGGCCTGAGCCGGGGCGTAGACCACCCCGTGGAGGCCGGGGTGGTCTACGGGGGCTCAGTCGGCGATGGTGACGCCGAGGGCGTGGGCGAAGAAGGGGGCCATGTCGAGGAGCTGGAGCGGGCTCATGGTGAGGCCGGCCAGGGAGTCGCGGTTCGCCTGGAGGGACAGGTCGCGGGCCTTGCGCAGGTCGACGCGCTTCATGGTCGTGCAGTCGAGCCTGACGTCCTTCAGGGCGGATCCGGGGAAGGAGACGCCGTTGAGGGTCGCGCCGGTGAAGTCGACGTCGTCCAGGACGCAGTCGGTGAAGGTGACGTCGCGCAGGCGCGCCTCGCGGAAGTTCACGGAGACGAGTTTGCAGCCGAAGAAGGACACGCGGCTCAGCTCCGCGCCGTAGACGGGGGTCCCGGCCAGGGAGCTGGTGGAGATCTCCGAGTCCAGCCAGCGGGGCTTGGGCATGGGTTCCTTTCCTGAGCCTCCCGGGCCCGGCCGGCGAGACCGGGACGGCGGGCGGCGCGGCCGATAAACGGAACATCAACGTACCACTTGGTACGATGGTGTTCCGTTTCCCTTCCGTGAGTCGAGCCGCCATGACGAAGCCGCACCAGCCGCTGCGCTCCGACGCGCAGCGCAACCGAGACGCCGTCCTCACCGCCGCGATCGCCGTGCTCGGCCGCCGCCCCGAGGCGAGCATGCAGGAGATCGCCGACGCGTCCGGCGTCGGCCGTACGACCGTCTACCGGCACTTCCCCGCCCGCGAAGACCTCGTCCACGCCCTGTTCGACCGGGTGGTCGACGAGCACCGCGCGGTCGTCACCGACGCGCTCGCCGAAGGCGGCACCGCCGCCGAGATCCTGCGCGGTCTCGGCCCCCGGATCATCCGGGCCGGCGAGCGCTTCCGCTTCCTCAACGCCCACGGCGACCCCGCCCGCGAAGACCCCTTGAAGAACCCGGGTGCCAAGGAGCCGCTGCTCGTCTGGCTCACGGACGCCCAACGGCGCGGAGAGCTCAAACCCGGCCTTCCGCCCGACTGGATGTACACGATGATCCACGCCCTCGCGGTCGCGGCGAACGCCCAGGCCCAGGAGGGCCACCGCACCACGGACGAGGCGGGCCGCCTCCTGGGCGAGACCCTCGTCCAGGCTTTCGCCGCCTGAGACCACCGACGTCCGCATGGGGGGCGGGGTGCGTGATCGCGGTCGCTCGGTCCGCGGACGTGTCGGTCACCGCTGGACGGGCGGGGCCCCGCCGGTCGGCGGAGTGAGCGCCTCGGTGATGCGCTGCCAGGTGCCGTCGCGGGTCCACAGCCGGTACCGGCCGTAGACGGTGCGCCAGTTGCCGTATGCGGCGGGGAGCCGCCGCCAGGGGACCCGCGTGCGTTCGCGGAACCGGATCCCGTCGATCACGGCGCGGTGGTCCACCCAGTTCGGGCCGCCGTCGGCCGGCAGCATCCCGGCGACGGACGCCCACTGCTCGTCCGTCAGGGCGTGCTCGTCCTCCGCCGCGTCCGGAGGCGAAGTTTGTTTTATGAAACACTCGGACACCGGTTCCGCGTGCAGGCGGACCCGCGTCTGGCGGACGAGCTCCTCGAACAGGTCGTCGTTGTGGTACTCGGCCATGCGGGAGGCGATGCGCCCCCACCGCTCCGCGGCGCCGGGCACCGAGTCCCCGAGCGTCCGCCCCACGTCGTGGCCCGCGCTCGCGAGCGGCGAACGCGCCTCGATGAGCACCACCCCCACGGTCGTCCGGACGATCCAGACGAACGCGTCCGCCCGCGCGGTGTCGTCCAGCGGTCCGCGCTCCAGCACGGCGAGCAGCCGGTCGAGCGCCGCCGCCCACGCGGGTGAGAGCCGGGCGTGCGAGCCGAAAAGGGGGCGATCCAAGGATGGGCGACGACGCAGCGCCGCACGTCTGTTCCGGGTGCCGCGGGCCCGCACCACGCTCGGCGCGGCCCTGGCCGCCGTCCTCGTCGCCTGGTCGATGGCGGTCGTCGGCATCGGCCTGGAGCTGACGACCGCCATGCGCATGTACGACTACGGTCATCGGAGTGCCGTGGTCGTCTGCATCATCGACCAGGGCTCGGCCATCGTCCGCCGCAAGATCTCCTGACGGCACCGCCGTCACCCCCCGAAGAAAGAGACCACGCATGACCATCCCCGCCTTCGCCCCCTCCCCGCTGGCCAACCTGCGCGACCTCGGCGGCATCCCCGTCACCGACGGCGCGGTCCGCCCCGGCCTCGTGCTGCGCTCCGACGACGTGTGCACCGTCGACGAGGCGTCCGCCCGGGCGCTGGTCGACGACGGCCTGCGGCTGATCATCGACCTGCGCACGCCCGAGGAGCTCGCCCGCACCGGCCGCGGCCCCCTGGCGGCCCACGCGGACGTGCGCCACCTCCACCTCCCGCTCATGTCGGAGATGACCGGCGGCACCGCCGACCTCATGAAGAGCCTGGCCACCGCCGCCGACCCGGTCGCCGAGTTCGGCCGCTGGTACGCGGCGAGCGTGCGCGGCACCGGGCACCTGCTCGCCCAGGGGCTGTCCGCGATCGCCGAGGCCGACGGCGCCGCCCTGTTCCACTGCGCCGCGGGCAAGGACCGCACCGGCCAGTTCGCCGCCGCGCTGCTGTCCGTGCTCGGTGCCTCCGACGACGCGATCGTCGCCGACTACGTCCGCACCGAAGACGTCCGCGAAGCCCTCATGGCGCGTCTGGCCGGCATCATGCAGCCCTTCATCGGCGATCTGGACCGCTACCGCGACAGGATTCCGCCCGCGCTCAACGGCGCCGAGGCCGGGACCATGCGGACCATGCTCGCCGACCTCGGCGGAACGGCCGGACTGGCCGGCCTGCTGCGCGGAGCGGGCCTGACGCCGAAGACCGAGGCCCGCCTCCACGAGCGGCTGGTCGAGCCCGGAGGCCCGGCCGCGTGAGCTCTCCCGAGGCCAAGCGGCGACCCGGACGGCCCCTGAGCCCCGCCCTCGACGGCCGCGTGCTCACGGCGGGCCGGGCGGCGAGAACACCTGTGACGAAAGGCATCCCGGCCACCGGGACCGGTGCGATGAACCCGCGGTCCGCGGCATAACCTGGATCGGGCATCGTGCATCTATTTCGCCTTGAAAGGGATGATCACCATGGCCGCAGCCGAGACCGATGCGATTCGCGCCATCGAAGCGGAGGCGATTCCCAACCGGTTCGCCCGGGGCTGGCACTGCCTGGGCCTGGCCGAGACCTTCAAGGACGGCAAGCCGCACACCATCAACGCCTTCGGCCAGAAGCTGGTGGTCTTCCAGGGCGAGGGCGGCAAGATCAACGTCCTGGACGCCTACTGCCGCCACATGGGAGGCGACCTCTCCCAAGGCACCATCAAGGGCGACACGATCGCCTGTCCGTTCCACGACTGGCGCTGGGGCGGCGACGGCCGCTGCAAGCAGATCCCCTACGCGCGACGGGTGCCGCTGCGCGCCCGCACGGCCTCCTGGCCGACGCTGGAGCAGGACCATCTGCTGTTCGTCTGGAACGACCCCGAGGGCAAGCAGCCCCCGGCGGACGTGACGATCCCGCGCATCGAGGGCGCCACCAGCGACCAGTGGACCGACTGGCGCTGGACCGAGCAGATCGTCCCCGTCAACTGCCGCGAGATCATCGACAACGTCGTCGACATGGCCCACTTCTTCTACATCCACAACTCGTTCCCGACGTACTTCAAGAACATCTTCGAGGGCCACACCGCCTCGCAGATCATGAAGGGCAAGACCCGCCCCGACGTCGCCCGCCCCGACTCCGAAGGCAACGTCCTGCTCGGCAACACCTCCGTGGCGACCTACCACGGCCCGTCCTTCATGATCGACGAGCTGACGTACCACTACGAGGGCTTCGACCTGGAGTCGGTGCTCATCAACTGCCACTACCCGATCGACGAGAACTCCTTCGTCCTGCACTCGGGCGTCCTCACCAAGTTCAACCCCGACATCCCCTCGGACGCCATCGAGCTCATGGCCCGCAAGATGTCGAACTTCGTCCTCTACGGCTTCGAGCAGGACGTCGCCATCTGGCGCAGCAAGGGCCGCATCGACAACCCCCTGCTGTGCGAGGAGGACGGTCCCGTCTACCAGCTCCGCCGCTGGTACGAGCAGTTCTACCGCGACACCGCCGACGTCGCCCCCGAGATGACCGACCGCTTCGAGTTCGAGATCGACACCACCCGCCCCGTCGAGTCCTGGGCCAAGGAGTGCGAGGACAACCTCGCCCGCCGCACCGAGGGCCGTCCGTCATGAGCGTCCGCCCCGACGACCGCCTCACCGACCTCCCCATGCGCCCCCTGCGGTGCGCCCGCTGCAACGGCCCTGTCCTGGTGCGCAAATCCAGCTGGGAGCAGACCAGCATCCAATGGAGCGAACAGGCCATGGCCGATTGCCCCAATCTCCGCACCGACCGCTACGAGACCTGCCCTGATCTGCGCGCGACGATCCAGCAGGCGACCTTGAACGGCACCGTGCAGGTCGTCGCCACGGAGTAACGGGAACCCGCCGGTCGCGTCGTCTTCCCGCATCGGCACTTCCTCATCCGTGCCGCGGATTCCGCCGGAACACAGATATTGTTCCAACGGAATTCGCGGCACGATGACCTGCGACTCCGCATGAAGCCCTTAATGGGAATTCAGGCGAAGTCGTCCATCGGAGTTCAGTAGGAGACCGTCGCCTCGGGCGGCGGTTCGGCGGCGGTGGCGACGGCGCGGTCGATCTGGAGTTCGGAGGGATAGCGCCGTCCGCTGCGGATCAGTTCGAGCCCCGGCACGACCTCGAGCCGGCTCTTGTAACCGAACGGCGCCGAAGTCCGGTGGACCTTGCGGCGGATTCCCTCGGCGTTGACGACGGTGGTGCCGTTCCGGCTCGAGTCGGTGAAGACCAGCCGGTCGCCGGCCAGTTCCAGGGCCAGGTGCTCGCGGCTGACCTTCAGCCTGGTCGCCGCGCTCAGCCAGGGCGTCAGCACGAACCCGCCGGGGGAGCGGCCGACCTTGACCCGTTCCCCGGCGCGGACGGGGAACCGCGCGACCTCCGCGCCGTTCGAGATCACCTTGACCTGGGCGGCCCGGGGGCGCGGCCCGAGGTCGACGACGTCGAGATCGTGCAGGTCGCAGTAGAGCCGGTCGCGGTACCAGCGCGGGACGAACATCAGGCCCGTCCGCAGCGGATCGTGCCAGGGGCACCGGGGTTCGGGACAGCCCCATATCCGGGTCAGGAGGCCCTGCCGGGCGCGCACGCCCTTCTGCTTGAGCAGATCGCTCTCCTCCGCCCGCGAGACCTCCCAGTCGAGGACCGGGTGGACCACCACGTGGGAGAGAGAGACCCCGCCCCCGGCGCCGGCGCGCGGTTCGAGGACGGCGTCGTCGCTGCCGTCCAGCCAGGGGAAGTCGTCGCGGTGGTTGCGGAACCTGTCCCCGGTGATGATGGGAAGGCCGGTCTGGTCGGCCAGTTCGAGCAGGACCGGGTCCGCGTCCGGCGCGACATGGATGACCCGTTCGGCCCGCCATCGCCTCAGGGCGCGGAACTGCCGCACGTCGGCGTAGAGATTCCGCCGGATGAGGCTTTCGTCGGCGACACCGTACATCCTTGTTTCGGACGATCCATAAAGCGCGGAAAGTGCACGGCCGACTCGCTCCAGCCTCAGCAGGTCGGCGGCGCCCGAACCGCCCAGGCTCCGTTCCAGAACGACGTTCGAAAGGTCGATCAGCGCGTCGGCGCGGTCGATATCGGCGGTGAGGAAATCACTCATTCAAGGATCCGGTCCCCTCAGATCGGCAGGGTGCACTATGTTGACGGTAGTTCCGTATTTAGTCCAGTATGTATTGCTCCAAAAACGGGCATCGGCCATGAATCACGGGGGTTTTCTGCATGCCTGGATGGGACCTCCTCGACGACGATGACCCGCCGGTACGCTCCGCCGCCCGCCCCCCGAGTTCCTCGCAGTGGTCGTCGCTCGACGACGAGCCCGCGCCCGCCGCGTCCGGCTGGGAATCGCTCGACGACCTCGACGACGCCCCGGGCGCCGCGCCCGCCCCGGCCTTCGAGCCGGCCAGGCCGGCGGCGGGGCTCCCGCCCGCCGAGCTGACCGCGGCCCAGCTCACCGACGGCGAGGTGGTGTGGGCGAACGTCGCGGGCGGCTCGGTCACCCTCGGCTCGGGACAGCACCTGTACGTTCCCACGGGCGTTCCCGACGGGATCGGCGGCTGGCGAAGGGCCCGGATCATCGATGCCGCCACGCTCCGCGCCGAGGTCATCGAGGTGCCCGTCGCCCGGCCGGCGCAGAAGGTCGCGCACGAGCCCACGCTGCTGTTCCCCGCCCTGCCGGGCCAACCGCCCCCGCGCCGCCCACCGGGTTTCCCCGTGGGGGAGGGCGGTGATCTGGGCGCGGCCTTCGAGTCGCGCACCGTCCGCGCGCGCGAGGACTACGAGCGCCGCGCCGCCATCGCGGAACAGGACGCCCAGTCGCGTGCCGACCGGGCCGAGCGCCAGGCCGCGCTCGACGCCCGGCTGGCCGCGGAGCGCGCGGAGCTGCGCGTCCAGCAGGAGTCGGCCCGGCTCAAGGCCGAGGCCGAGGGCGCCATCGCCCGGATGCGCGCCGACGCCGACGTCAAGATCAAGGAGGCGCGGGACTTCGCCAACGCGCGGTACCAGCAGCTCCAGTCCGCCGCTGAGGAGCACGAGCGCGCCAAGCGCGACCGGGACGCCGCCCGGCGCGCCCGCGACCTGCTGCTGGCCGCGGCCGCCCTGGGCTGGCTCGGCGTCGTCATCGTGCTCGTCCTCGGAGGCTGAACCCCTTGCCCCAATCCGAAGAACCCGCGGAAGCGGTCACCGACCCGTCGGGAATCGCCGTCCTCGCGCCAGAACCCGCGCTGCCGGAGGGGCCGCTGCTGCGCGCGGAGGTCAGGGTCTCCTGGCCGTCGGAGCCGCTGCCCGAGCTCGCCCTGCCGGCGGCCGATCTCCTCGAGCAGCTCGGCACGCTGTGGCCGCTGCTCGCCGACTCCGAGGCCGCGCACGGGCCCGGCTGCCTGTGGGGGTTGCGCTGGGACGAGGACGAGCACTGGCAGCTGCTGATCGTCCCGCCTTACGGGGCCGAGCTGCCCGTGCCCGCGACGCCCGGTGCCCGCGAACACGATGCCTGGGTGGTGGCCTCGGCCCTGGTCGAGATCGCCATCGGCCGTGCCCCCCGCGACCAGGCCGACGCCTTCGACCTGCTCGATCTGCACGCCGGTGTCGTGCACGGGCTCGACGCGATCGTCCACACCCTGTTCGAGGGCGGCAACCCCGCCCAGGTCCACGGCCTGCTCCGAGCCCGCCACTCCGGCGGGGTGCGGGTGCTGGCGGCGGCCGAGACGGCGGTCGGCTCCGGCAAGGCCGGCTACGATCCCGACTTCGACAACGAGGACTCCCATCTGGTCCTCCGGCTGCCGGACGGCGCGCTCGCGCTCGCGGTCTGCGACGGCGTGACCGGCGAGGGCGACGGCTCCGGCGCCCTGGCCTCCCGCGCGGCGGTCCGTGAGCTGCGCACGGTCCTGGCCGGCGACGGTGACGTCCGGTTGGCGCTGACCACCGCCGACCGGGCCGTTCAGAAGGAGACCACCGGTGCGAGCACCGCGCTGGTCGCGACCGTCACCCCGGACGGCGTCGCCGACCTGTACTCCATCGGCGACAGTCCCGCCTGGCTGGTGAGGCAGCGCAGGCGCGGCGGCAGGGTCGCCTTCCGCCTCACCCCCGACCAGACCCTGCTGGCCGAGGCCAGACGGGTCGACCCCGACGCGGTGGCGGGCGGCTCGCATCTGCTCCACAACCTCGGCGGCAGCGCCGACCAGCCCTACCGCAGCACGATCCGGGTCCTGCCCGGCGATCTGCTGGTCCTGATGAGCGACGGCGCCGCCGTGGCCGACCACGGCTGGTTCGGCTTCGAGCTGGCCGCGCTGGCCGACGCCTTCCCCAAGGCCCCCGCCCTGGCCGCCGCGCTGACGGCCAGGGCCGAACGGCTCGGGGGCCACGACAACGCCACGGCGGTCATCGCAGAGATCCACCCGACCCCCTGACAGACGGGAGCAGTCATGCCTGCAGCCGAGATCTCGCTCGACCGCGACCCCTTGGGCATCGGAGGGGAGTTCGCCGTGGCCGTCCGGGCCGTCTCATCCGGCGGCGGTGCGGTCCGCAGGACCAACCGTGCCTCCTACGCGATCGTGCTGGACGCCAGCCAGTCGATGAGCTGGGCGGCCGAGCCGAGCGGCGGCACCAGCCGGTGGGCGCTCGCGCTCCAGGCCGTCGATGAACTGCTGAGACTCCTGCCCGACGGTGACGAACTCCACGTGGTCGCGTTCAACAACGTGGCGAGGGTGATCGCGCAGGACACCACCGTCGCAGAGCTGCGGGCTTCGGGCAGGGTGGCCAAGGAACCCGCCCCCGAGTACGGCATCACCAACATCGAGGCGGGACTCTCGCTCGCCTATGAGCTGCTGGCCCGCTCGACCGCGCCGGCCAAGCGCGCGATCTTGATGAGCGACGGTGAGCCCAACGACGGCGCGACCTCGCCCCAGGCACTGGCGGCACTGGCCGAACGGGCCGCCGACCGCGACATCTACACCGACACGATCGGCTTGGGCGCGGGCGCGGACATCGACCTGCTGATGGGCATCAGCGCTCGAGGCTCGAACGGGCACGTGCCCTCGGCGGAGGGGGCTCGGCAGGTCATCGCCGAGACCGTCGGGCGGCTGGCGCTCCAGGGACAGAACCTGGCGGCTTCCGGCGGCGAGGTCGATCTGGAGATCCATCCGCTCTTCCCGGTGGAGGCCGTCTACCAGCTGGAACCGGTGCAGCGGCGCCTTGAGATCAGCGCCGGCACCGGGCCCGACGGGGCGCAGACGGTCCGGATCCCGTTGGGCGCGGTCGGCACCGGCGACCAGGAGCCGTTGTACGCGCTGCGGCTCAGGGCGCCGAACAAGATCGTGAACAAGAGCCTGGAGATCGTCAAAGCGTCGGGATCGCTGCGGACCGTGGCGGGCGTGGTCGCCCTCGACCCGTCGTCGGCGGCGATCAGGGGTATCGCGGAGAAGCCCGAGATGCGGCTCGACCGGGTCATGGTCCGGATCAAGACGACCGACCTCGAAGCCGTGGTCGCCCGGCAGTTGAAGGAGAACGCGTCCGCCGCCCACGCCGGTATCTACCGAGCCGCCCTCGAGCGCGCGCTGTCGGAGGGGCTGGACGCCCTCGCCGAGGACTACCAGCGCGCGCTGCGCGGCCTGGAGTCGGGTCTGGACGCCAATGACGTCCGCAACGAGCAGAGATCGCGGTCCAGCACCAACACGAGCGGCGTCAACGAGACACTGCGCAAGCGGTCGACCCTCGACCCCCGCATCGGCCCCCTCCGAGGCGAGGGTCCCCGCGTCGTCGGCAGGACCCGGTCGGACCGCCTGCCTTCCGGCGTGGAGGAGCGGACGGAGGGGTGGTGACCGCTCGAGTGGAGACGGTCGTTCTCGACGCCGCCAACCTCGCCGCCCGCAACCCGAACGGGAAGAAGGCGGACTGGCGCTTCGTCTTCGTCGATCAGGTGAAGGCGGCCTGCGAACGGCGGTGGGACGGTGTGCTCGTGCGGGCGTGGATGGACGCGTCGGCCGAGAGCAGGCTCGCCGACCGCGACCGTCTGCGCTCGGCCCGTCAGGCGGGCTGGTTGGAGATCGCGCCGGGCGACGCCGACGATTTGATCCTGGAGTTCGCCGACGACCACCGGGCCGCGGTCGTCAGCCGCGACAAGTTCAAGGACGCCCGCCGTACCTATCCGTGGCTGGAAGAGCCCCACCGGGTGTGGAACTGGACCTGGGAGAAAGGCGAGGTCACCCTGGCGCCCCGCCGCCTGCGACCGGTGACGGACGAAGAGGTCGCGGCCGCCCGCCGCAAGAAGGCGCTGAAGGCGGGCGTCATCGGCCTGGTCGACGGGCAGGTCTGGATCTGCCGGGCGCCGGTGGGCCGCTGCACGCAGGCGGGCCGGTCGACCACGCCCAAGAAGACCCTGAACAAGTACTACTGCGCGCGGTGCAGCTACCCGGCGGAGGAGCAGGTCTATGCGACCGTCCTTCCCGCCCCGCCCACCCTGACGCTCGTCGTCGACGGCGCGAACCGCGCTCGCCTGGACCTCCCCCCGGGCGGCGTCGTGCTGGGAAGGGGCGGACCGACCAGGCCCGACGTCACGGACGTCACCGGGTTCCTCGACGGCGGCGCCGCGAACGACATCGGCCGCCGGCACCTGCGGATCGACCTGGACGACGAGGGCCGTCCGGTCGTCGTGCACCAGAGCGAGGCCGGCAGCAGCTTCCTCAATCCGCGCTTCGGCGCGGACGGCCTGCCCGCCGACCACCGGCTGGAGCCCGGCACCCGCTACGCCCTGGACGATGACGATGAGCTGGTGCTCGGCGCCGGCCGGGTCAGGCTGCGGGTCTCCTTCGAAGGGGACGACTGATGGAGCAGATCCAGGCCAAGGACGCGACCTCGGTCGCCTACCAGGCCGAGCGGTACGGCGAGCGGTACAAGGTCATCAGGTGTCTGGCGGTCGCGGGCCAGGGGTACGCGCTGCTGGTCGAGGACTCGTGGTGCAAGGGCAAGGCCGTGCTCAAGGGCCTGTGGTTCAAGCGCGGCGAGCTCAACAGCGGACTGTGGGAGAGCGGGCTCGATCTGAACAAGGCCCGCCAGCAGGAGGGGCTGAAGGCCGTCTATCAGGCGATGCAGCTCACCCAGCAGGCTCCGGCCGTCATAGACGTGATCGCTGACCCGTCGCCGACGCTGATCGAGGAGGGGATCGAGCCCGTCGCGGACGAGTACTTCGTGGTGATGGAGTTCGTCGGCGTCGAGGGCCGCCCGGTGCTGACCCTGCTGGATGAGATCAAGGAGCGCAAGCGTGAGGGCAGGCCGTTCACCGAGGACGAGCTGATCGACCTCGCCGAGCAGCTGTGCGGCGCCCTCGGCGCCCTGCACACCCGCCGCAAGGCATCCGGGGCCATGGGGAAGAAGGAGGAGTACTGGATCCATGCCGACCTGAAGCCGGAGAACGTGCTCGTCCTCGGCCCGCCGGCGCAGTACGTCCTGATCGACTATGACGCGGCGGTGGTCGACGGGGAGCCGATCTCGACGACCACCGACGCCTACGCGCCGCCCGCCCCGCCCGGAGCCCGCCGCAGCGAGGAATGCCAGCGCGCGACCGAGGGGTTCGACATCTACATGCTGGGCGCGACTTTGGCCGAGGCGCTGACTTTGGAGAAGCTCGACGAGGACACCAAACGCGGCTTCTACGGGACGCTGCGCGAACACGGCCTGGCCAAGCAGAAACTCGCCGGCCACGGGGGCGGCCCGATCCTGACCACGCTGATCAGCAGCTGTCTCGCCGAGCCGAAGGTCAGGACCAGGAACGTGCAGTCGATCCTCTCCGACCTGGCCAGGGCCAGGGACGGCGCGGCGCTCTACGCGGCACTGATGGACGCCCGATGATCGGCCGGTCGCTGCGCGAATGGACCGTCCAGCGTTCACAGGTCCGCACCGGGCACCTGCGCCCGCACGACGGCGCCAGGCCGCACCAGGTCGACCTGGTGGCGGGCGGCAGCACCTACGGGGCGCTGCGCCGCTTCGCCGACCGCGACGAGCGGGCGCACGCCCTCACCTTCCTGGGGATCGCCGGGCACATCGCACCCGTGCTGCTCGACATCGTCGACGCCGCGGAGTCGCCGTACTCGATCGTCACCGCCTGGGCCCCCGGCCGGTCCAAGGTTCCGCTGTCGGAGCTGATCGAGACCGACGACCTGCTGGCCAGGATCGAGGAGGGGCACCGCTGGAAGCCCGCTGAGGCGCTGCGGCTGCTGATCCCGCTGGGCCACGCGCTGGACCGGCTGGCCGCGCGCGGCTTCGTGCCGGTCGAGTTGTCGCCCGACCATCTGATCGAGAACGGCGGAGGGATCAGGCTCGTCGGGCTCGGCCGCCATCTCTACCTGCCCTCGCAGGGCCGACTGCCCAACCCCTACGGGATGTCGCTGCCGACCAGCCAGCTGCTCTGCGGTGAGCTGCCCGGTCCGTCGGCGAAGGTGGCGGAGTGGCGCGACTTCCAGGTCGCTCTGCTGCTGCGGCTGGCCGGCTGGATGTGCGGCGGGTTGCCGCCAGGCTCCTGGGGGCAGGTCGGCAGGGCGGACGGACAGGCCGCCTACCTTCGGGCGTCGGGGTTCGCCAGCCATCCGGTCCTGCAGCCGGGACGGCTGGCCGAGACGCTCGCCGACGCGGCCGTCGCGGAGCGGGCGGCCGAGGCGCGGCTGCGGGTCGAGCGGGCGGAGTGCGTGCTCTTCTTCGACGAGGCGGCCGGCAAGGGCTCGGTGGAGACCCGCGAGGAATGGCAGAAGAGCCTGCTGGGCAAGCCGCTGGACGCCAGGGTCATCGAGGTCGAGCAGCACAAGGTGCGCATCCAGTTCGACGGCGGCGGCGAACGCTGGCCGATGAACGTCCACTGGCGGCAGACCCCGGAGGGCAAGGACAAGAAGGGGTACGTCGACCTCACTCAGCTGTACGACGTCGGGCGGCATGTCACAGCGGTCATCTCGCAGATCAGGCCACCGGTCGCAGAGATCGTCTACGGGTACGGGGATCAGCCCCGCGCTCGTGCGAAGGCCTCGGGGGTGACCGTCAACGCCGAGTCGGTGCGGCTCGGGCTGCTGGAGGAGCACGGACCCGAGGTCGTGGCCGTCGCGGCGGTCGCCGCGCATCGGCAGGCCTCGCCGGGGGCGGCGCTGCTGTCGGGCGCGGGCTGGGTGCTGGTCGCCGAGGAGGAGTTCACGGCGATCGCGCGAACCATCGTTCGGCGGGCTCCGTCGGCGCGGATCGTCGTCGCCGGACGGGCAGGTCGGATTCTGGCGAATGCGCTTTCCTCTGGATACGAGGAGATCCTGCCGAACGCGGCGGCGGGCCCCTCGATCGGCGGACGGAGCGCGTCCGCGTTGCCGTTCATCGCCGATCCCGACCTCAACTCCTTCTCCAACGAGGTGCTGCACGGCGAGGGCGGCGCCTCGCTGCGCCGCCGGACGTTCTCGGCGGGCTGGGCGCTGAAGCTGAGCGCAGAGGCCTTTCGGCAGAAGCAGGCCGGCGCCGCCCGCGACAAGGGCCGGCAGCTGCGCAACGAGCTCGTCGAGCTGAGCGCCCTGTACGGGACGCACACCGAGCTCCTGCTGCGTGTCATGGACTTCTGCGGCAGGCCTGCCCTGCGCGCCGAGCGCTGGAACCGGATGCGGGAGCGGCTGCGGCTGGCCGCGCCCGTGCTGTCTGGAATGCCCGCGACCGGCGCTCTGCGTAACGACCTGATGCACGCCCTGCTCAGCCGCACCACCGACACGCTGTACAAGGACGTCACGCGGCGGCTTCTGCCGGTCGTGCCCCGGCTGTCGGAGGTGTACGACCCGGAGCTGCGGCTCGGCGGGACCCCGCTGAACGACCTTCTTTACACCATCGAGGGCATCCGCAGGCTCGGACTGCTGGGCCGGCTCGCGACCGCGCTGCCCTCCCACGGCGTCGGCTCGCTGCTCGACTCGGTCGCCGCGCTGAGCCAGGCCCAGGTCGACGCCCTGCTGGACGTTCCCGCGCCCAGCCTGCAGTTCCTGGTCGGCAAGCTCGGCTCCGCCCGGCTCCTGGAGGTGCTGGAGCCGTTCATCGACGGGCCGGACCTCGACCTGCTCGGCCAGTTCCCCCCGCGCGCCTGGAGCCTGCTCCTGGACGGGCTGCGCCAGCCCGAGCACCTCAGCGCGCTGGGACTGGGCTGGGCGCTGGTCGTGGACCGCGACGCCGAGGGGAAGGTCGACGCCAGGTCGCTGCTGGAGATCGCCCGGCTGTCGGGAAAGGAGGCGCGCTACGCCGTCCGTGCTCTGCTGGAGGTGCATCCGGCGCAGTGGCCGGTGGTGCTCGGCGCGCCGGAGGCATCGGCGGCGTGGCTGTCGGCGTTCGGGCGGCTCGATCTCGCGCCGGTGCTGGCCTCGTTCCCGCACGCCGCGTCCCTGCTGCGCACGTTCTCACCCGCGGCATTGCGGGCGGCGGCCTCCGTCGACCTCACCGAGGACCTGCTCGCCCACCTGTCGGCGTACGCGGACGGGGCCGGAATCGATCCGGCCGGCGTCGTGATGACCTTCCTCGACCTCGGGGCGTCCGCCGACGACATCGATGCCTTCCGGACCCCGGCCGCCGGCGCGTGGACCGCCGCCCGGCTGGCAGGCGGGGCCTCCCTCGCCGACACGATGGCCGATCTGATCGAGAGCCCGGGGCTGCTGCGCGCCTGGCTGGTCACCGGGGACCGGCTGCCGCGCCGGGTGCTGACGGACGTCCTGGGGGCGGAGACGGAGTCGCTGTCGATCCCGCCCGAGGAGGGGCGGGCCCTGGTCGAACTCCTGGAGGCGCAGCCGGGGCTGCTGGCCCTGGCCAGATCGCTGGTCTTCCCCGGCCAGCGGCTGGCCCTGCTGCGGCTGGCACTCGCCGACACCGGCCGGTCGCTGGCCGTCCAGCCGGTCGCCGACGCTCTGCCGGGGCTGCTCGACCATCCCTCGGCCGACGCGATCGTCACCCTGATCCTCGACGAGGGCCTGACCGCGGCCCAGGCCGTCGACGCGTTCGCGCGCGGACTCGGCCCCGAGGACCGCGCCCTGGCCCGGCTGCTCGGCCCGCTGCCGATCACCGATGACCTGCTGGCGATCTCCCGGGAGTACGGCCTCGCCGCGGCCCGCGACACCGCCGTCCTCGCCCAGACACGTCCCGACGCCCCGGCGGCCGTCCGGGCCTGGGGTCCGCACTGGATCCCGGTCCTGGCCTCGTCCGAAGGCGCGCACATCGCCCGGCTGCTCGCCGGCCGTTCCGCCCCTTCCCCGGAGTCGAGCCACTGGCTCCTGGCCGCCGGCGAGGACGGCCTGCGGGCCTTCGCAGCCTTCGGTCCCGCACTGCTGGCCCTCGCCGTCGAAGCCCAGGCGGCACCCCAGGACGTCCATATCCTCACCGCCCTGCTCACCCTTGGCGGCGACGCGGCCGCCCACCGCCTCATCACCGGCTACGGTCTCCCACCCGCCACCTGGCCGACCGTCGCCGCCCACTCCCATCTCCCCGCCGAGGACCTTCTCCTCGACCTTTGGAGCAGCGACCGCTGGATCGCCACTTAGAGGCCGATACGCGGTGTTGTTCTGGTTCTGGAAGGGACTGGGAAGGTGTCGAGGTCGGGGGCGTTCCGTTGTCACCGGTCAGCATGCGTCCCTGGGGCCGCTCTTGATCGCCAGGAGGTCGTAGATGTGCTCCTCCCGCCAGCGGGTGGTCTCGGCGAGGTAGGCGCGGGCGAACTCATCGACGGCTCCGTCGTCCAGGGTGGCCGGGTCGAAGGGCTCCGTTCCGGGACCGCCGGTGCAGCGTCGCGAGGATTCCGCGTGCGCTGGTGTCGGTGAGTCGTCCGCTGTAGCCGATGTTCGCGCCGTGGCGGGTGGCGTAGTAGTGGTCGGGGGATCCCCGTTCTGGTCCTGCCGGGTGGACAGGCGGATCCTCGCCAACCAGAACAGTTCGTCGAGGGTGTCGAAGGCGTAGGTGACATCGGCGTTGAGCTGTTCTCGGGTGAGCACTTTGTCGGGGACCGGGTACTCCTGGTAGTGGCCGGAGAGGTAGAAGCCGCCGGCCCGGGCCCTGGCCGGCGGCGAACTCCCGTTCGTTGAGCTCGCGGTAGGCGGTGTGCCGCGGCCCGTCGACCGGCTGGGACAGGTGCCCCGTGAAGTAGCCGCGTTCGTCGATGTGCCAGCTGCACATCACCCTGAAGGATGCCCAGAATTGGAAGTCCCGGGCGAAGCCGACTTTTGGCCGGGGGTCGGCAGGGTCCTTCCCGGACGCTCCCGGTAGGGCGGTGGCGCGGTCAGCGGTCGGCGTATCTGCCGCGCCACCAGGACAGGGTGCCCAGCACGCCGGCGAGGGCCGTGGCGGCGGCGATCGTGATGCTCGTGGGGCCTGCGGGGGTGGGGGTCAGGCCGGACGCGGCGGCGGGGATGGACCAGGGGAAGAGGTGGGCGTAGCCGAGGACGGCGGCGGCCTGGGCCAGGACGAGGGCTCCGACGGCGGCGGCGAGCGGCGGCAGGTACGAGCGGGCGGCGCTGGCGAGGAACGCCGTCGGCGTGGTCACCAGGATCATCAGCGCGGTGCCCGCCGCCACGCCGGAGAGCCCTTCGATCAGGACGCCGGGACGGCCGCCGGGGAGGTCCAGCGCCCATCCGGCGGCGAGGACGAGGGCCGCCAGCCACAGGTTGGCGGCGATCGCCCACACGGTGGTGAGGGTGAACTTGGCCAGGACGGTCACCGCGCGCGGTACGGGCAGGACGAGCAGGTAGCGGTGGGTGCCGGCGGTGTGCTCCTGCCCGAAGACCCAGGCGGTGATGAAGGCGAGGAGCAGCAGGTCGCCCACCGCCACGAGCTGGGCGAGGAAGCCGAGCAGGCCGCTCCAGTCGGCGGTGATGCCCGACAGTTCGGCTTTCTGGCCGAGCAGGCCGAAGCGCTGCGCGCGGGCGGGGTCGGCGAGGATGAACAAGAACAGGGCGGCCAGGCCCGCGGGCAGCGCCATCACCGCGAAGGTCAGTGCGGGGACCCCGGCCCGGCGGGCCTTGAGGAACTCGGCGTGCAGGGCCGCGCGGTAGGCGTTCATCTCCGTGCTCCTTCGGTCAGGCGCAGGAAGTGCCGTTCGAGGTCGTCGCGCTCGACGGCCAGGCGGACCGGCGGCAGGCCGGCCTCCACAAGCCGGACGGCCATCCTGTCGGGGTGTTCGACGGCCTCGGGCGCCGCCGATGTCAGGCCGTCGCCGTCGGCGTGCGCGTCGATGCCCGCGGCGGCCAGTGCGGCCACGGCCAGGCGGGCGTGTTCGCCGTCGCGGAAGTCCACGGCGAGGCGTGCACGTCCGGGCGCGCGCAGTTCCGCGCCGGACAGCTCGGCCACCAGGCGTCCGGCGTGGATGATGGAGACGTGGTCGGCGGTGCGGGCGACCTCGCCGATCAGGTGGGAGGACATGAACACGGTGGTTCCCTCCTCGGCCAGGCGGCGCAGCAGGTCGCGCACATCGACCACGCCGGCCGGGTCCAGGCCGTTGCCGGGTTCGTCGAGCACCACCAGGGCGGGCCGGTGGATCAGGGCGAGGGCCAGGCCGAGCCGCTGCCGGTTGCCCAGCGACAGGGCGCGGGCGGGCACGTCCAGATAGCGGCCCAGATCCAGCAGCTCGGTGACGGCGGGGGCCGCCGAGCGCGGCAGGCCGCGCAGCCGGGCGGCCATGCCCAGGTGGTCGGCCACGGACAGCGCGGGATACAGGCCGGGCCCTTCGACCAGGCAGCCGACCCGCGACCAGAGCGCGGCGGGGGTGCGGCCGCCGCGCACGGGCGTGCCGAGCACCTCGACCCGGCCGGAGTCGGGGACGAGCAGTCCCAGAAGAGCCCGGATCAGCGTGGTCTTCCCGGCGCCGTTGCGGCCGAGGAACCCGTGGATCCGGCCGGCCTCCACCGCCAGGTCGACACCGTCCAGCGCCTTGGTCGTGCCGAAGCGGTGGGTCAGGCCCGTGATCCGGACGGCCGGAGCGCTCACGGCTTCTCCTCGCGCAGGACGTCGGTGAGCCATGCGGTGGTCTCCGAGAGGAGGTCCTCACCGATCTCGGCGCGGTGCATCCCGGCGAAGACCAGGGAGCGCAGCAGTCCGAGGAGCACCCGCTCCGGAACGTCCGGCGCCGCTCCGGCCCGC
Organism: Actinocorallia libanotica; assembly: GCF_039525175.1. Lineage (NCBI taxonomy): Bacteria > Bacillati > Actinomycetota > Actinomycetes > Streptosporangiales > Thermomonosporaceae > Actinocorallia > Actinocorallia libanotica. The sequence continues at coordinate 117,832 of NZ_BAAAHH010000020.1, read as the reverse complement.
CGCAGCGCGCCGGTGACCCGGCGGACGAGCCGCACGTCCCGCTCCATCAGCTCCTGCTGCTCGGCGGGCGAGAGGGAGGCCAGGACGCGCATCCCCTCCTCGGACATCAGGACCGCGAAGAGCGGATCGCGCTCGGCGGCGTGCACGGACTCCTCCACCAGCAGCGCCACCCCGCGCGCCGGATCGGCACGGACCGCGGCCTCCAGCCGTGCGTGGACCTGTTGCTCGTGCTCGGACAGCAGGGCCAGGAGCAGGGCCTCCTTGCCGTCGAAGAAGCGGTAGAAGGCCCCCTTGGAGATGGCGGCGGCACGGGCCAGCTCCTCGACGGACGTCCCGCGCAGGCCTCGCCGCGCGAACGACTCTCTTCCGGCGGCCATGAGCCGCTCCCGGATCCTTGCGGCCTCCTCGGCCGTGAACGCTCTGGGCACGCCACCAGTGTATGTCCATATGACCGAACTTGGAAATATGGTCACTGCCGGACCGGTAGGGGCCGGCAGGCCCCCCTCCCGCGAGGGGCCTGCCGGCGGGTCCGGTGCGGTGGCGCCGTCAGACGGGGATCGCCCGGCGCTCGGGGCCGCCGGAGATCTTGATCTTGCGGGGCTTGGCGTGCTCGGAGACCGGGATGCGCAGGGTGAGGACGCCGAGGTCGTAGGAGGCGTCGATGCGCTCGGTGTCGAGGGCGTCGCCGAGGAACAGCCGGCGGGAGAAGGTCCCGGTGGGCCGCTCGGTCGCGATGGGCTCGACGCCTTCCCGGGCGTCCCCGGACGGCCGGCGCCGTTCGGCTCGCACGGTCAGCACGTTGCGCTCCACGTCGAGGTCGATGCTCTCGGGGTCGACTCCCGGCAGATCGAAGTGGACGACGAACTCCTCGCCGCTGCGGTAGGCGTCCATCGGCATCGCCGGGGGGCGCGCCCCCGTACCGAGCAGCTGCTGGGAGAAGTGGTCCAGCTCACGGAAGGGATCGGTGCGCATCAGCATCGCGGGGTCCTCCTTCTTGTCAGTTGTTCATCCGCGTTGCCCTGACAGTTCTTATGTACACCAGACGCCGATTAGTTGACAAGTCGAGGCTCAACTTTTTTGACGTCGCGAGGGGAAGTCGTGCGGGATCTGAGGTCAGGACCGGTTTCGGGAACTTCGAAGGGTCGTCCTGATCGTTTGCCCCGAATACACCGTCAAAGCAGAGGACACCCGCCCGCCGCATGCCCCGGAGGCCGACATCGATCCCCGACTCCCCGCCCCGCAAGCTCCACCGGCGCGACGCGTGCCACCGGCCAGAGTCCTTCTGAGGGCGGGGGCGGGATTCCTGCTGCTGGTGCTCCTCGCACTGCTCCTCACCGAGGCGAAGGCCACGCGGAACGAGAACCTGGAGCGGCGGGAACAGCCGGCGGCCGTCCGCTATACGGACGGGAACACGCACTACGCGGGGCTTGTCAGGGAACGAAGCCTCGTCCTGGGCAGGGAGCGGCGCCACTGGCTGTACACCGGCAGTGATCCCGGAATGGAGTACGGCCATTTCGTGCGGCTGGACTTGACCGGTGTCCGGGCCGAGTTCGAGGACGTCCGGTGGACGAGGGAGGGGGTCCGCGTGCGGTTCACGTCCGGGCACGAGATCTTCGTTCCGGCCCGGTACTTCACCGGCGGGCGCTGAGAAACGGTTCGCGCCCCTCGGTAGCGGACCCACAGCCGTTCTCCGTCGTCACAGGGCGAACACCGCCCCGCCGGCGATCCCCAGGACGAGGGAGAGCACGGCGGCCGTGACGGCCAATGCCGAGGCGGCGTGACGTGGGGTCCAAGGGACGGCGTGTCCCGTTCGGTAGAGCGGGACGATCCAGCGCAGGTAGTAGAAGACGCTGGCGACGGTGTTGACGGCCATGACCACCGCGAGCCAGGCGTGGCCCCCGTCGAGCGCCGATCCGAAGACCAGGAGCTTGCCGACGAAGACGGCGGTGGGCGGAGTGCCGATCAGGCCGAGCAGGCAGACGACCAGGGAGAGGGCCAGCCAGGGGGAGCGGCGGGCCAGGCCGGTGTAGTCGGCCAGGTCGTCGGAGCCCCGGGCGATGACGACGGCGAAGGCGCCGAGCTGGGTGACGGCGTAGGCGGCCAGGTAGAAGAGCAGGGCGGGCTCGGCCAGGTCGCTGCGGCCCGCCACCGCGACCGGCACCAGGAGGTAGCCGGCCTGGCTGATCGTCGAGTACGCCAGCAGCCGCCGTACGTTGTCCTGCCCGAAGGCGGCGAGGTTGCCGAGCGTCATGGTGGCGGCGGCCAGCACCGCGACGAGGGCGCGCCAGCCGACCGACGTGTGGACGAGCACCTCCGAGGCCAGCCGGAACGCGGCGGCCAGCCCGCCGAGTTTGGGGACGGTGGTGACGAACGCCGCGACGACGGGCGGCGCGCCCTCGGTCACGTCGGGCACCCAGTACTGGGCGGGCACCGCTCCGGCCTTGAACAGCAGGCCGGCGAGCAGCGCCACGGTCCCGGCGGCCACGACGCCCTGCGGCGCGGCCGCCAGGCCGCCGGCCAGGACGGGGTAGGCGGTGCCGCGCCCGGCGCCGTAGAGCATCGTCATCCCGGTCAGCATCACGATGCCCAGCAGCGCGCCCATCAGGAAGTACTTCAGGGCGGCCTCGGTGCCGCGGGCGTCCTTGGCGAATCCGGCGAGGGCGTATCCGGGGATGCTCGCCAGCAGGTAGGCAGTCATCAGGACCAGCAGGTCCGACGCGGCGGCCATCACGACGGCGCCCAGCGAGGCCAGCAGCACCAGCACGTACAGCTCGCTCTCCCGGGGGTGCCCGCGCAGGGGCCCGGCCAGGCCGAGGACCAGCAGCGCCGAGACCACCACGACGGCGCGGACCGCATGGGTGGTCGTATCGAGCTCGAAGGAGTCGAACGTCGTCATCCGCGGTCCGCGCGCCGCCAGCGCCGTGGCGGCGAGCGCCCCCGCCAGCCCGGCCGCGCAGACGGCGGCGACGATCCGCTGCCGGTGGCGCGGCAGCCAGAGCCCCGCCACCAGCCCGCACACCGCCGAGCCCAGGATGAGGAGTTCCGGCAGCAGGTCGGCGGGGTTCTCCCGCATCATCGCGACACCAGGGACACGATGGCGGCGGAGGCGGGCTCGATCACGTCCAGCAGGAACCGGGGAGCGACGCCGATGAGCAGGGAGAGGGCCAGCAGCGGGACGATCGCGGTGGTCTCGGCGGCGCGCAGGTCGGTGATCCCGCCGGTGTCCGGGCCGGGTCCGCCGAGCATCGTGCGGTGCAGCATCCGCAGGAACAGGGCGGCGGTGAGCAGGACGCCCGGCAGCGCCAGCGCCCCGGCGACCGCGGTCGCCGCGCCGTCGGCGCCGATCGTGCCGGTGAAGATCTGGAACTCGGCGATGAAGCCCGACAGGCCGGGCAGCCCGAAGGAGCCGAACGCGGCGATCGCGGTGAGGGCCGCGAACACCGGGGCGCCCCGCGCGATCCCTCCGTAGCGGCCCATGTCGTAGGTGCCGGCACGGTCGTGGAACACCCCCGCCAGCAGGAACAGCGCCCCGGTGAGCAGCCCGTGGCTGACCATCTGGGTGATGCCGCCCGACACCGCCAGCCGGTGGGCGGCGGCGTTCCCCGCCATCCCGGCCGCGCCCAGGCCGAGCACGATGTAGCCCATGTGGCTGACCGAGGTGTAGGCGATCATCCGCTTGACGTTCTCCTGGGCGAGCGCCACCAGCGCCCCGTAGACGGCGCTGACCAGGCCGATCACGAGGATCACCCCGGCGTAGCGGCGCCAGGCGTCCGGGAGCATCGGCATCGCGATGCGGAGCATGCCGTAGACGCCCATCTTCAGCAGGATCCCCGCCAGGATCGCCGAGCCCGCCGCGGGCGCGTCGGTGTGCGCGGGCGGCAGCCAGGTGTGCACCGGCACGGTGGGCGTCTTGACGGCCAGCCCGATACCGACCGCCAGCAGCACCAGCGCGGCCGCGCCGGGCGAGTCCGCCAGCGGCGGCTCGGCGGTCAGCTCGACGATGTCGAAGGTGTGCGGCTCGGCCCCCAGGTACAGGCCGATGAAGCCCAGCAGCAGGGCCAGCGAGCCGAGGAAGGTGTAGAGGAAGAACTTCAGGGCCGACCGCAGCCGGTCGCCGTGCCCCCAGCCCGCGATGACGAAGTACATGCCGACGATCGACAGGTCGAAGAAGACGAAGAACAGCAGCAGGTCGAGCGCGGAGAACAGGCCCAGGCAGACGCTCTGCAGGAACAGGAACAGCGCGGCGAACCCCCGTCCGCGGCCGGGGGAGTAGACGGCGCAGACCAGGAACAGCAGGGCGGTGAGCGCCAGCAGCGGCAGCGACAGCCCGTCGACGCCGACGTGGTACGAGGCGTTCACCGAGGGGATCCAGCGCAGGCGCGTCTGGTGGTCCATGCCGCCGTCGTGGGTGGCCCACAGGCCCAGGACGAGGAGCAGGTCGAGGGCGGTGGTCGCGATCCAGAGCACACCGGCGGCGCGCGCGCCCAGCCGGGGCAGGGCGAGCAGGAGCAGCGACGCGGCCAGCGGCAGGAAGATCACGAGGTTCAGCACGGTCACCTCAGCAGGACGAGGACGACGGCCAGCGCGAACAGCAGGACGACGGCCTGGAAGTAGTAGATGTGGACCTGTCCGGTCTGCGGACGGCGCGCCAGCCGGCCGAGCCGCCGGGCGGCCGCGCCGACTCCCCGCACCACCGAGGCGAGCGGGTCCTCCGCCCGTCGCACGCTGAACGCGGCGGTCCGGAGCCCCGCGGCGGAGACCGCGTGCACCGCGCCGTCCAACCCGGCCTCGACCCGCCGTGCGGCGGGGGAGACGGCCCGCAGCGTGGTCGCGGCGACCGCTCTGACGGCGCCGTCGACGACCCGGTCGTCGAAACGGGCGAGGGCCGCGGCCAGCGCCAGGACAGGGCGGACGAGCACGGCCGACACCGCCCGTTCCAGGTGCAGCCAGTCCGCGGCCGCCGACGACGCCCACCGCGGGCCGGTCATGACGGCCGGCCGGAGGGAGCCGCGCACATAGCGGCGCACCGCCCAGGAGAACGTCATGAGCACCAGGACGGCGGAGGCTGCGAGCCCTCTCAGCTCCGGCGGAGGTTCGGACGGGCCGCCGACCAGCCGGTGCCACGGCGTCCAGAACACCCCGACCAGGCCGAGGCCCGCGGCTGCCAGGGCGAGCGGGGGCAGCGGGACCTTCTCCAGCGGTGAGACGGAGCGCGCGGGGGCGTCGCCGGTGGCGGGCAGCCAGACGATGAGCATCGCCTTGGCCGCGTACACCGCCGCCAGGACCGCGGCCGCGAGGCCGACCGCGTAAAGGGGCCAGGACGTCCGGAGCGCGGCGGCGAGCACGGTGTCCTTGGTGACCCACAGGGCCAGCGGCGGCATTCCGGCCAGGGACAGGGCGCCCGCCGTGAACATGGCGCCGACGAAGGGATACCGGCGGGCGGCGCCGTGCAATCCGTTCAGGTCCTTGGTGCCGAGCGCGGCCAGCCACGCACCGGCCACCAGGAACAGCAGGCTCTTGACCGCGGCGTGTGCGACGAGGTGCGCCGTGCCCCCGGCCACCGCGCCGGTCCCCGCCGCCAGCACCATGAAGCCCAGCTGCGCCGAGGTCGAGGCCGCCAGCAGCTGCTTGAGGTCGGTCTGGGCCAGGGCCACGGCCCCCAGCAGCAGCGCCGTGACCGCCCCCGTCCAGGCGGCCACCGGTGCCGCCCAGCCCGTGGCGGCGAGCAGAGGCTGCGTCCGCAGCAGGAGGTAGGCGCCGGCGGCGACCATGGTGGCCGAGTGCAGCAGCGCGGAGACCGGGCTGGGACCCGCCATCGCACGCGACAACCAGAACGAGAAGGGCAGCTGCGCCGACTTGCCGAGCGCCGCGGCGAGAAGCCCCACCGCCACCACGTGCGGCCAAGCCCCGGCGGCCCCTTCCAGCCCGTCGAGGGAGAGCGTTCCGGCTCCGGCGAAAGCCGCTCCCGCGGCCAGGTACAGGCCGAGATCCCCGGTCCGGGTGGTGAGGAACGCGGTGTCCGCCGCGCGCACCCGGGCGGACTCGTGCCACCAGAAGCCGATCAGCGCGTACGACATCGCGCCCATGACCTCCCAGGCCATGAGGAGCAGCAGCAGGTCGGTCGCGGTGACGGTGACCAGCATCGCGGCCGCGAACACCAGCATCAGGCCGAAGAAGCGGCCGCTCGGCGGCATCTCCCCGGCGGCGAAGACCAGGACGGCCAGGGCCACCGCCGCCACCGTCACCACCAGCACCGCCGACAACCCGTCCACGGCCATGCCGACCGGGAGGCCGGCGAGCATCGGGGCACGGACCGAAGGCCGCAGCACCGCCGCCGCGACGGCCAGCGCGGTGGTGACGGCGGCCACCGCCACCGCCACCGCCGGAGCCGGACGGTCGGCGCGCCGGCCGCCCAGCGCCAGCAGCCCGCCCGCCGCCATCGGCAGCGCGGGCAGCACCCATCCCAGCGCGCTCATCCCTTCAGGTCTTCCGCGCCCTCGGTCATGTCGACCTCTCCGGCGCGGAACGACGCGGTGACGACGGCGAAGCCCATCGCCATCTCCAGCGCCATCACGGTGATCGCCACCAGGACGAGCACCTGCCCGTCGGCGGCGTCCGGGGTCACGTGGTACCAGAACGCCGCGCCCGCCAGCACGATCGCGTTGACCATGAGCTCCAGTCCCATCATCACCATCACGATCGACTGCTGGGACAGCGCCCCGTACAGGCCGACGGCGAACAGCGCGGAGGCCGTCAGGAGGAACGCCTGCAGGGTCACGGCGCACCCCTGCCCGGGTCGGCGGGGCGGCGCGCGTCCAGCCGGTCGCCGTAGCGGTCGTAGCGGCCGCGACGGGTCGCGAGCACCACCGAGGAGATCATGGTGGCGAGGATGGCGACGCCGACCAGCATCATCACCGCCATCTTCGGACCCATGACCGCCTCGCCGAGGGCGAAGGTCGTGTCGCCGGCGGGCGCCCCGCGGCGCGGCGGCCAGGGCGTCAGGAACACCCCGGCCGCCAGCGCGGCGAAGACCGCGGCGGAGACGGCCGCCGCGCCGCGGCGGTTGTGCACCATCGCCATCGGCATCAGCCCGGCCGGGTTCATCATGTACATGACCATGAACACCGCCATGACCAGCATCTCCATGATCATCATCAGCACGACCAGCAGGCCCAGATAGGGCAGGTCGACCAGCAGCAGCTCGGCGCCGACGCACAGGAACGACACCAGCAGCGCGAACGTGGCGCGGGCCATGGAATCCACGGCGAACACCGCGATCCCGCCCGCCACGGCTCCCGCCGCGAGCACCCAGAACGCCACCACGTCCACGGACGGCTCCTCACAGGACGACGATGCCCACCACGAGCATCTGCAGCAGCACGGCGGGGATCAGCACCGTCCACGCCGCCTCGGCGAACCTGTCCATCCGCACCACCGGGAACCGGCGGGCCGCCCAGACCAGACCGCCCAGCACCACGGCCGTCTTGACCAGCGACCACGCCCAGGCGGGCAGCAGCGGCCCGGCCCCGCCTCCCAGGAAGAGCGGCACGGAGAACGCCGACGCCACCGCCAGCAGCGCGTACCGGCCCGCCAGGAAGAACAGGCGGTCCGGGCCGGACGGCTCCACCACCGCGCCCCCCGCGGCGTCGTCGGCCACGGGGTGGGCCAGCGGACCCCAGAACGCCATGGCCAGCACCGACAGCAGGTAGACGGCGAAGGCCACCGGCATCCACACCGCGAACCACAACCCCTGCTGGGCCTGCGCGATCTCGCCGACCCGCAACGACTGCGCGCCCAGCGCCGCGGTGATGAGTGCGAACATGTGCGGCAGCTCGTACGCCAGCCCCTGCGCCAGGAACCGGTAGCCGCCGACCAGCCCGAACGCCGAGTTCGAGCCCCAGCCGACCAGCCACACGGCCGCCCAGACCGCGACCTCCATGGCGTTGAACCACACCACCCCGACCGCGGGGTCCATCACCATCACGTCCCCGAGCGGCACCACCATGGCGGCCAGCAGCGCGACGGCCGGAAGCAGCACCACGCCCGCCCGCAGCAGCAGCCGGTCGGCCGCCACCACGGTCCGCGGGGGACGCAGCAGCAGCCGCGCCGCCTCCCGCAGCGGATCGGCGGCGGCCCGCAGGGCACGGGGGCGGCCCGTGTCCCGCGCCGCCAGGACCGAATCCCACCCGGCGGCCCCCAGCGCCAGCCCCGCCATCACCGGCGGCAGCACGACGACCGCCCACACCGCCCCCGGCTCACGCATGGACGGCCACCGCCGCGGGACGGTCGAGATCCGGATCCAGGCTCGCCACGATCAGCCGCGCCGCACCCAGATCGGCACCCGCCAGCAGACCCGGCAGCAACGACACCGGCACGGCACCGGGCACACCGCGGGCTTCGTCCGCCGGATCCAGTGGAGTGGGATCGCCGAGCAGGTCCATGGCGGTCCGCGCTTCGACGAGCAGCGCGTACAGCCGGTCCGCCGCGTCGCCGACGAGTAGCGCGGAGGCGGCATCGATCGGTCCCAGGTCGCGCAACATCCAGCGCAGTGTTCGGGAGCGCAGGACGCTGTCCGACAGCTGTGCGAACCGCGGCGCGAGCCGTTCCGGCGGGTGGTCGGCGAGCAGGTCGTCCCGGAGCCATCGGGCCTGGCCCGCCGCCCGCGGCCAGCCCGCCACGGACAGCAGCCGCCCCAGGGTGTCCAGGCAGCGTGCGGCTCTGCGCCGCTCCGCCGCACCGCGCGCCACCGGCTCTCCGTCCCGGGCCGCCGCCCAGGGCTCCGTCCAGAAGGAACCGCCGCCCACCCCCGCGCAGGTCTCCACCTCGGCCCGCTGCACGACGTCCCCCTGCATCTCCGTCCGGACGACCAGACCCGTCGGCCAGTCCGCCAGCACCGGGCCGAGCTGCACATGGAGCACATCCAACTTCAGCCCGTCACGGTCCGCGCCCTGCCCCGCCATGTCCAACCCGGCGACCTTCCCGCCGTGATGCCCATGCCCGGACTTCCCGTGACCGTCGTGATGTTCGTGTCCGAATTCCTGGTGGCCGCCTTGCTCCTCCGCCAGGTTCTCCTCGGCCCGGAGAACGCGGTGACGGCGGAGGTCGGCCAGTTCGTGTTCCGCCTGTTCGAGGAGCGGAAGAAGATGCTCCCGTTCGGGAGCGACCGCTCGGATCCGGGCACGCGGCGGGGGGACCTCGTTCCACACCCGGTCGATCGCCTGCTCCAGGTCCGGGCCCGGCCGCCCGCAGACCACCAGGACCGAGCACGCCGCCGGAGACGCGACGCTCCGCCAGCCCCGCTCGCGCAGCACCGCCTCGACCGCGAGGCGGACGGCCGTTCCCCCCGGCGCGGTGACGACGAAGACGGGAGGCCGCACGGCGGCGAAGCGCGCCAGCCGGGAGATCACGCCCACCGCAGCGCACCCTCCCGCCAGGCGTAAAGCACCCCGACCAGGATCAACCCCAGAAAGATGAACATCTCCACGACGGCCGTGACGCCGACGGCCGAGACCACCACCGCCCACGGGTACATGAAGACCATCTCCATGTCGAAGGCCAGAAAGACCATCGTCAGCGCGTACCAGCGCGCGTGGTAGCGGGACACGGCGTGCTCCCGCGGCACCCCTCCCGACAGAAACGGCAGAGAACGGTCGGCTCCCGGCAGTCCCGCCGCGGCCGAGAAGGCGTAACCGGCCACCACGAGGACACCGAGCAGCCCCAGATACGCCACGACCACCGCATACGGCTGCACGGCCCTCCCCCCGAAGAGTCACCACCTCCGGGCACTACCCCTCTCCCCGGGAGGAAAACGGCCGGAGCACACCGGGCGGCTTTCATCGGCTCGCAGATGATCTCGCAGCCGTTGCCGAAGATCGCCGCACCAGGGACAAAGCGGACATGGGCGGTGTCGGAGCGGTGGTCCTGCGGGGGGCGGGTCGCCAGGTGGCGACGAGGGCGGCGGCGAGGAGGAGTTCGGCGATGTCGCCGCCGTAGTACATGATCTCGGCGCCGCCGCGGATCTGGGCGATGGGGGCGTGCACGTGGAGGAAGTAGCCGCCGTACATCAGCTGGGAGATGACGGAGTGAGCCGCGATGGCGGCGCCGAGGACGACCAGGCGGGTCCGCACGCCGGGTCGGGCGGGCGCGGGGTCGGGGCCGGCGATGACCCAGGCGAACAGGCATCCCGCGGCCAGGAAGTGGGCGTGCAGCAGCCAGTGTCCGGCCGGGTGGGCGGTGAGGGTCTCGTACAGGGGCGTGAAGTACAGCACGGCGAGGCTGCCGTTGCTCAACGCCAGCGCGGTGAGGGGGTGGGCGAGCAGCCCCATCGGCCTGCCGCGCAGTAGTCGGGTCAGCGTGCGGGCGTCGCGGGCGGGCAGCGCGCGCAGCAGCACGGTGACGGGGGCGCCCAGCACCAGGGCCAGCGGTGCGTACATGCCGATCAGCAGGTGCTGGAGCATGTGGCCGCGGAAGTCCTCGTGGGCCAGGGGAGCCAGGGGCGGGAGCAGGGCCGCGGCGAGCAGGGCGCATCCGGTCAGGAAGGACGCCGTGCGCCGCCGGGGCCATGGACGGCGTCCCGCGCGGGCAGCCCGATGTACCAGAAGCAGGTAGAAGGCCGCCAGCAGCAGCGCACCGGCCGCCGGCAGCAGCGCAGCCCAGGAAACGTCGTGCGCGGGCGCCGAGTGGTCGTGCATCAGGTGTTCCCGTGCCGGGCGGAGACACCTCCGGGATCGGTGACGGGGTCGAACGGCCTGCCCGACCGCTGCAGCAGGTAACCAGCGGCGATCAGCACGGCGCCCAGGACCAGGAAGCCCAGGTCCCACCACAGCTGGTGGGGGCCTGCGAGCACGTGGTGGACGCCCAGCAGGTGGTGGTCGACGATGCCCTCGACGAGGTTGAACAGTCCCCACCCCACCAGAATCCATCCCCACAGCACCCGTGAGGTCCACACCCGGAGCCGCCGGTGGGTCACCCGCGCGTACAGCGTCGCCAGGCCGATCAGCACCGCCAGCCAGCACACCGTGTGGAACAGGCCGTCCCACACGGTGTTCATCTCCAGCCCGGAAACGGTGTGCGGGTTGTAATACCGCACACCGATGTTGTCGGTGTTGGTGCTGCTGAGCATGTGGTGCCACTGCAGCACCTGGTGCAGCAGGATCCCGTCGACGAATCCGCCGAGCCCCACTCCCAGGACGATCCCCGGCAGCCGCAGGCTCACCGGCTCATCGGTGACTCCGCTTCTACCTGTGGCACTGGCCATTCCCGTCCCCCCGAGCATCCCCGGACCCCCGCCCGGAACCGGACATCATTTCCTTCCACCTCTATCCCGGAACCGGCCTCGGCAACCTCGGGGACCTGAACGGGGTTCAGTGGGCGTTCGCTCTCCGGGGCCCCGCGGGCCGGACGAAGGCCGCGCGCCGCCGTTCGGCCTCGGGGCGGATGACGCAGTCCTCGGCGTGGTCGTTGATCAGCCCCATGGCCTGCATGAACGCGAACATGGTGGTGGGGCCGACGAACCTCCAGCCCTTGCGCTTGAGGTCTTTGGACAAGGCGACCGACGCTGGGCAGACGGAGGCGGTCTGGGGCGGGGGGAGATCGGCGGGGGCGGGCTCGTAGCGCCAGACGAAAGCGGCCAGCGACCCTTCCCGATGCAGGAGTTCCTCAGCGCGGCGGGCATTGTTGACGGCCGCTTCGATCTTGCCGCGATGCCGCACGATGCCGCTGTCCTGGAGCAGCCGCTCGACGTCGCGCTCGGTGAAGCGGGCGACGGCGGAGATGTCGAAGCCTTGGAAGGCGGCGCGGAAGTTCTCACGCTTGCCCAGGATGGTGCGCCAGCTGAGCCCGGCCTGGAAGCCCTCCAGGCACAACTTCTCGAACAAGGTGCGGTCGTCCCCGACGGGAAAGCCCCACTCGGCGTCGTGGTAGGCCAGCAGTTCGGGTGCGGAAGTGCTCCACGCACACCGCGGTGGCGCGGAGCCGGTCATCTGCGGGGGACTTCCCATCACGGTCCTCGTGTCATCACTCGTTCTCAACGGATACGAGGACAAGTGTCCTACGAGGCGCCGGCCCGCGGACCGGCTGCTTACCGGTGTCTTACGAACCGCCTTCAGCGGTGGTCCGGCAGGGGAGAGCGCGTGTTGGCTGGGACACGACCGCGCTCACCCTTGTCTGGAGATCCGATGCCCCGTCGTGCTGTCGTTGCCGTTCTGCTGGTCCTGGTGGTCGCCGCCGGAGCCGGGCTCTATCTTTTCCAGCCATGGAAGGCGTTCACCGATACCACGGTGAACGAGGCGCTGCCGGTCGTCTCCGCGCCGGCGACCGCGCCGGAGAAGGACTCGGGACCGATGGAACTCACGGAAGGGAGTTTCGTCACCCACGACCACGACACCAGCGGCACGGCCCGCACGATCCGGCTCGCGGACGGCGGCCAGATCCTGCGGTTGGAAGATCTGCGCACCTCCGAAGGGCCGGATGTGCGGGTCTACCTGTCCACCCGGTCGGCCCGGGCGGCGCGGGAGGGACTGGGAAGCGGAGCGGTCGAACTCGGCGGGCTCAAAGGCAACCTGGGCGATCAGAACTACACTGTCCCGGCCGATACTGATGTGTCCAGGTTCCGCAGCGTCGTGATCTGGTGCGAACGCTTCTCGGTCTCCTTCGGGGCCGCCGACCTCTCCACCGTGAAGAGCTGATCTTTTGACCCTCCGCCCTGTCGCCGCCGGCCCTGTTCTGGTCGTGGAGGACGATCCGACCGTCGCCGAGGTCGTCACCGGCTATCTCGCCCGCGCCGGATACCAGGTCGCGCACGCCGCCGACGGCCTCGCCGCCCTGGAGATGGCCGCGGCGCTGCGGCCCAGGCTGATCGTGCTGGATCTGATGCTGCCCGGCCTGGACGGCCTGGAGGTGTGTCGTCGGCTGCGGACGGGCCACGGGCCGCCGGTGCCGGTGGTGATGCTGACCGCGCGCAACGAGGAGGCGGATCGCATCCTGGGTCTCGAACTGGGCGCGGACGACTACCTGTCCAAGCCGTTCAGCCCCCGCGAACTGGTGCTGCGGGTGGCCTCGGTGCTGCGCCGCGCGGAGGCCCCGCCGCCCGCCCCCGCTTCGGAGGTGCTGCGGGTCGGCGAGCTGGTCGTCGAACCGGCGGCGCGGCGAGCCGAGCGCGGCGGCCGGCGGCTGGCTCTGACGGCGCGTGAGTTCGACCTGCTGGTCTTCCTGCTGCGCCATCCGGGCCGGGTGTTCTCGCGCGAGGAACTGCTGCGGCAGGTGTGGGGGTGGGACTTCGGCGACGCTTCGACCGTCACCGTGCATGTGCGACGGCTGCGGGAGAAGGTCGAGGACGACCCGGCCGCGCCGAAGCTGATCAGCACCGTGTGGAGCGCGGGCTACCGTTTCGACCCGCCCGCGGACAGGACGCCGCAGTCATGACCGAGTTCCTGGTCATCGTGGGTCTGGCGGCGTCGGGCGCCCTGCTCACCGGGCTGCTCGCCGTTCCCGCCATTGCCCTGCTGCGCCGCCGCTCGGTCGTGCTGTCGATGTTCGCGGTGGCCGCGCTGGCCGTGGCCGCGATGGCTGCGGGCACGATCGCGGTGGCGCTGGAGATGTTCCTGTCCGGTCACGACTTCAAGGTGGTGCTGATCGTGGTCGCCGTGTCGGGGGTGTTCTCCCTCGGAGCGGCGCTGCTGTTCGGGCGCCGTATCGCCGCGGGCAGCCGGGAGCTGGCGGAGGCGGCGCGCGCCTTCGGCAGCCGGGCGGGCTTCGTGGCGCCCGCGGACCCGCCCATCGCCGAACTCGCCGCGCTCGCCGCCGCGCTGGAGGAGACCGGTTCCCGGCTGAAGGCGGCACAGGAACGCGAACGGGCGCTGGACGCCTCCCGGCGGGATCTGATCGCGTGGATCTCCCACGACCTGCGCACCCCGCTGGCCGGGCTGCGCGCGATGGCCGAGGCCCTGGAGGACGGTGTCGCCACCGAGCCCGACCGCTACCACACCCGCATCCGCACCGAGGTCGAACGGCTGTCCGGCATGGTCGACGACCTCTTCGAGCTGTCCCGCATCCAGGCCGGGTCACTGGAGCTGACCTTGGCCCGCGTCTCGGTCTACGACCTGGTCGACGACGCCATCACCACCGCCCGGCCGCTGGCCGAACAGCACCGGGTACGGCTGCGCGACGGCGGCGTCACGCCCCTGCCGGTCCGGGTCGACGCGCACGGCATCACGCGCGTGCTGGGAAACCTGCTGGTCAACGCCATCCGGGCGACACCGGCCGACGGCACCGTCGCGGTGAGCGCACGCCGCGAAGGCGACCTGGTCGTGCTCGCGGTCGAAGACACCTGCGGCGGCATCCCCGAACAGGACCTGCCCCGCGTGTTCGACACCGGCTGGCGAGGCGGCCAGGCCCGCACCCCCACCCCCGACCCGGCCACCGCGGCCGTCCCCGCCGCGCACCAGCGCCGACACGGAGACACCGGCGCAGGCCTGGGACTCGCGATCGTCCGCGGCATCACCGAAGCCCACTCCGGCCACGTCTCGGTCCGCAACACCCCCGCAGGCTGCCGCTTCGAACTCTCCCTCCCCACAGCCGACCGACCGGAGAGCGGATGAGGACGCCCGGACAGGCACTGCCCGCGCAAGGCGTAGGCGGGGCGGTCAAGGACCGATGCCCTCGCTCAGGCGGCGGAGGCAGGTGCGGATGAGGTCGGGGAGGGGGAGGTCGGTGGCGCGGCGGGCCCAGAGCTCGGCGGAGGTGGCCAGGGCCGTGGTGGCGGCGCCGGCGTAGAGGCGGGGGGTGAGGTCGCGGGCGGGGTTGGCGCCGGTGCGGGCGGCGATGACCTCGGTGAGGCGCTGGCGGCCGCGTTCGAACATGATGAGGTTCTGGGCGAGCATGGTCGGGCGGTCGTTGACGGCCTGGAGGAGGACGGCGAAGTCGTCGCGGTCGCCCATGATGGCCGGGAGCGCGGCGGGCAGGACCTGCATCAGGCTCTCCCAGACCGGTTCGCCCGGGGGGCGGTCGCCGACCTGGTCGGCGAGGGTCAGGTAGCGCTGGGCGAGTTCGTCGACGATGGCCTCCTCGACGCCGGCGAAGTAGTTGCGGAACGTCCGCGAGGAGACTCCCACCGCCGCGGCGACCGACTCCGGGGACACCGAGTCCAGCCCGTCGCTCAGCATCGACGACCACGCGGCGTGGCTCAGCGCCGCCCGCGTCGCGACTTTCTTGCGCTCCCGCAGGGGAAGTTCAGAGGTCATGTCCCGCACCGAAAATATTTCCAATATTGAAAACTTTCCAAACTGGAAGCTATTGTAGCCGATACGGCGAGACCGGCCGGAACGCGGTGGAAGGCTCACGCGGGCCGGGCCCGCGGCACCCCCCACCGGAGCCGGAGGAGACATGAGCAGCAACGCCGTCTACTGGGACCCCTACGACCCGGCGTTCACGGACGACCCCTACCCCACGTTCCGGCGGCTCCGCGAAGAGGCGCCGCTGTACTACAACGAGAAGTACGACTTCTACGCGGTGAGCCGCTACGACGACCTCGCCGGCGGACTGCCGGACTGGCGCACCTTCTCCTCCGCCCGCGGCGGCATCCTCGAACTGATCAAGTCGGGCATCGAGATCCCGCCCGGCACGCTCATCTTCGAGGACCCCGAGGCCCACGACATCCACCGGCGCCTGCTCGCCCGCGTCTTCACGCCCCGCCGTGTCGCCGAGCTCGAACCGCTCATCCGCGAGTACTGCCGCGGCTGCCTGGACCCGCTGGTCGGCGAGGAGCGCTTCGACCTCGTCGCCGCCGTCGGCGCCGAGATGCCGATGCGCGTCATCGGCATGCTGCTGGGCATCCCGGAGTCCGACCAGGCCGCCGTGCGCGAGTCGGCCGACGAGAGCCTGCGCACCGAGGAGGGCGGGCAGATGGACTTCAAGGGCGGCGCCGTCCTCAGCAACGAGATCTTCGGCGACTACATCGACTGGCGCAGGTCGCACCCCTCCGACGACCTGATGACCGACCTGCTGAACGCCGAGTTCGAGGACGAGAACGGCGTGACGCGCACCCTCACCCGCGACGAGGTGCTCACCTACGTCACGGTCGTGGCGGGCGCGGGCAACGAGACGACCGGACGGCTCATCGGCTGGGTCGGGTCCGTGCTGGCCCGCCACCCCGAGCAGCGGCAGGAGCTCGTCGACGATCCGTCCCTGATCCCCGGCATGCTCGACGAGGTCCTGCGCTACGAGCCGCCCGGCCCGGCCATCGGCCGGTACGTCACCCGCGACGTGGAGTTCCACGGGCGGACCGTGCCGGAGGGCAGCGCCCTCATGTTCCTGGTCGGCGCCGCCAACCGCGACGAGCGCCGCTACCCCGACCCCGACCGCTTCGACATCCGCCGCTCAGTCGGCCACCAGATGACCTTCGGCTACGGCGTTCACTACTGCCTGGGCGCCAACCTGGCACGGCTGGAGGGGCGCGTCGCCTCCGAGGAGATCCTCAAGCGCTTCCCCCGCTGGGACGTGGACTGGGACAACGCCAAGCTCGCCTCGACCTCCACCGTCCGCGGCTGGGAGACCCTCCCGATCGTCATCGGATGACGGGAGGGCTCACCCGGCGCGCAGTTCGGCGAAGGCGTCCTCGGTCAGGGGACGGGGAGCACGGCCCGGTTCGAGCAGGACGACGGTGCAGGCAGCGTCCCGGGTGAGCGCGGTGGTGAGGCTGCCGTCGGCGAACTGCACGAAGGAGCCGCGGAGGGATCTGCCGACCGCGACGAGCTGAGCGTCCATGGCCGCGGCGTGGCGGGCCAGGGCACGGCCCGCCGCGGCGTGGTCGCCGACGCTGGTGAGGATCCTGCCGTCGGCGGCCATGCCGCGGGCGGCGAGCCGGTCGAGGTGGGCCTGGACCGTGGCGCGCGCGGCGTCGGCGATCTCGGCGGCGTTGCCGGTGGCGATGAACAGCGCGTTGCCCAGGTCCCATCCGGCGCGGAAGCCGACGATGCCGTCGATCGAGCCGGACAGGCCCGCCGAAGCGGCGAACAGGACGATGATCGCGAGTCCGGCGACCAGGGTGCGCTTGGCGCCCAGAACGCTGGAGACCCGGCCGACGACGAGCATCGCGACCGCGGTGACGGGCAGGCAGCCGGTGAACAGCAGCGAGACCTGGCTGGGCGTGGCGTCCAGGCCGATGCCCATGAACGAGATGACGTCAGCGGATGGCCCTGACCCAGCGCTCCAGGACGGGAAGCACGCCGCGCAGATCGCCATCGTCCACCGCGACGGCCGCGGCCGCCCGTGCTCCCGGCGAGGCGTTGAACGCCACGCTCAGCCCGACGGACGCGAACAACGGCAGATCGGAGCGGCTGTCTCCGACGGCCCCGCACGAGCGCGGGTCCAACCCCAGCTCCCGTGCCCGGTCCAGAGCGAAATCCCGTTTGTCGTACTCGTCGAAGTGCCGGGCGACACGGCCCGTGAACCGGCCGCCGGCGGTCTCGAGCCCGGGCCCGCAGAACCCGTGGAACCCGAAGCGGCCGGCCAGATGGCCGCCGACCGGCGACCAGGCGAGGGTCGCCAGCACGGGCACCAGCCCGTTCCCCCGGCACCAGGCCAAGGTCTCGGCGATTCCGCCGACCAGCGGAAGCCCGTCGAGCCAGGCGGCCACCCGTTTCTCGGAAACCCCCGCCCAGCCCGCGGCGTCCAGCTCGGAGACCTGCCGGTTGTCCAGGGCTCCGGCGGCGTAGGCGTCCTCGGCTTTGACCAGCTCGTCCCGATGGCCGAGGAAGCCGGCCAGGAAGGCCGACGAACTGGTGCCCGGGACGAGGGTGCCGTCGACGTCGAAGAACACGGCACCCGCGTGACCGGAGGAACGCACCGACCAAGGATGTCATTTCTCCGGGTTTCGGGGTTCAGTCGGCCGTCAGTTTCACGGAGGGCGGGGGTGTTCCCGTTGGGGGGACCTGCAGGGTTTTGAGGGAGAAGCTCAGTAGGTCCTTGAAGACCGGTGCGGCCACGGTGCCGCCGTAGTAGCCCTTTCGGGGGTTCTGCAGGACGATCTGGACGATGACCTGGGGGTCGTCGGCGGGGGCGAAACCGGAGAACATGCCGGTGTAGCCGTCGTAGCCGCCGAGGGAGCCGTCCTTGTTCTTCTTGGCGGGGTCGTAGCGGTTGGCGGTGCCGGTCTTGCCCGCCACGCGGTAGGGACCGAGCCGGGCCTTCTCGGCGGTGCCGTGGTCGACGGCGGCTTCCAGCATCGTGGTGAGGCGGCGGGCGGTCTTCTCGGTGATGACGCGGCGGCTCGCCGGGGGAGGGGCGGGCACGAAACCGTCTCGGTCGTCGTAGGTGCCCGCGATCACCGTGGGCGTCACCCGGACGCCGCCGTTGGCGATCGTCGCGTAGACGCTCGCCATCTGGAGGGAGGTGACGGAGATGCTCTGGCCGAAGGAGATCGGGTAGCGGTCGGTGCCGCTCCACTCCTTGGGGTCCTTGAGCAGGCCCGCGGACTCGCCCGGCAGGTTCACGCCGGTCTTCTCGGCGAACCCGAACGCCCGCAGGTAGTCGTAGAGGTCCTGCTTCGCCAGCGGCTCGCCGGCGAGGATCGTGCCGACGTTGCTGGACTTGGCGATGATGTCCGCGAAGGTGAGCCGCTCGGTCCCGTGGAACTCCGAGTCGCGGAACTCGCGGTCCGCGCGCTGGATCCGGTAGGGCACGGTGAACCGCTGCTCGGGCGTGACCAGGCCCTTGTCCAGCAGCGCCGCCGCCGTGACGATCTTGCCGGTCGAGCCGGGCTCGAACGAGACCTGCACGACCGGGTTGGCCAGCGCGGACGGCTCGGCCTTGGCGTACTCGTTCGGGTCGTAGGTCGGGGCGGAGGCCATGGCCAGCAGCCGCTGTTCGGGGGTCATGACCACCGCGGTGCCCCACTCGGCCTCGTGGTCCTCGACGGCTTGGGCGATCAGCTCCTCGGCCTTCCACTGGACGTCCTGGTCGATCGTGAGCCGGAGGCCCTGCCCGGCGACGGGCTTCTTGGTCCGGCCGCCGGACATCGGGATGCGCTGCCCGCTCCCGCCGAGCTCGACGGCCTGCCAGCCGTCGGTGCCCTTGAGCAGCTCGTTGTACTGGTACTCCAGGCCCTCGCCGCCGTCGCCGTCGGCGTTGACGAACCCGATGAGGTTGGAGGCGACCGTGTCGGCGGGGTAGGCCCGGCGCGACTCGGGGAGGGTGCCGATGCCGCGGAAACCGAAGGAGGTGATCAGCTCCGCCTGCTCCGGGGTCACCCGGTGGGCCAGCTCGACGTACTGCGTGTCCGGTTTCGTCAGGCCGGTCAGGACCCTGCCGGGGTCGAGGCCGAGGGCGTCGGCCAGCCGGTCGGCGATCTCCCGGCGGCGGGACCGGTCGATCTGGGTGGGGTCGGCGAAGACGCCGAAGGCGGCCTGGGTCATGGCCAGCGGAGCGCCGTTGACGTCGGTGATGGTCCCGCGCTCGGCGATGAGGTCGATCTTGTTCATGCGCTGGGCGAGCGCCTGCTCGGTGTATTGCCCCGACGTGATGATCTGGATCCGCGTCAGGCGTCCGGCGAACAGCGACAGGACGAACGCGACGGCCAGCAGGCCCGCGTTGAGCCGCTTCATCGGGTTGGTCAGCCGTATCGGGGGACGGCGCCGGGGCCGGCGGGGGCGCGGCCGCGTCACGGCACGTCCGGCACTCGCCGCCCCGGCGCGGCGGGGCCCGGACGGCCACCTTCCGTATGCGGCCCCACCCATGGTCACGACCTCCTCGTATGCGCGTGTCGTCCATCATGATCTGAAAGATCATCTTCGGGCCGGAGATTCGCCCGAAAGCCAAACCGGCGGGCGGCCGACCGACGGGGTGGTACTCGTCGCACCCGGTTCCACCCGAGCCGGATCTTCGAGATCATCACCGAGATACCGGGACGAACGAACGGGAGCACAATGGCCACGACCGCGACCGACGACGGATACACGCTGTGGTACGAGGCACAGGGCGAAGGACCCGGCATCGTCCTCCCCTCGCGGATGCGCGTCGAGCACTCCGCGCTGGCCGCCGCCCTGGCCGCGCACGGATACCGGGTGGTGCGCTACAAGCCCCGGCAGGTCGTCGGCGCGATGGAGGCCGAGGAGGAGTCCGGCGGCCCCTGGGACCCGACCGCCTGGCGCACCTATCCCCTGGAGCAGGAGGTCGCCGACCTGCACACCGTGGCCGACGCCGCGGGCGTGGGGGACTTCGTCCTGGCCGGCTACTCGGGCATGGCCGCCCTGGCGGGTTTCCTGGCCCCCGCCACCGGGCGGGCGGCGGGCCTCATGATCGGCGGCTTCCCCCTGCTGAGCGACTACGGCTACTGGCTCGGCTACGTCGAAGGCGCCCGCACCGCCTTCCTGCAGGCCGGACGGCGGGACAAGGCAGACGAGCAGCACCTGGGCGTCCTGCTCTACCGGCAGTGGGCGGCCCGCGACGACGTCCCGGCGCTCCGCGCCCTCAAGGGACCGAAGATCCTCTGGTACGGCTCCCGCGACAGCGAACCCGAATGCCGCATGTACGACTACACCGGCGGGAGCGCCATCGCCCGCCGCATCACCGAGCACACCGGAAAGCTGCGCCACGCGGGCTTCGAGGTCATCGAGCTCGAAGGCCTGGACCACATCGCCGGCCTGGCCGCCACCGACGTGATCGTCCCGCGTCTGACCGCCGCCCTGGCCGCGGCGGGCTGGTGAGGGCCGCTCCCGGCGGGAACCCGTCGGTCAGGGGTGGGGGAGGGCGCCGACGAGGCGGAGGGCGAAGTCGCTGTACTGCCAGACGACGGCGTCCTCGCTGAGCTCGCCGCCTTCGCGGTACCAGGCCGAGAGGCCCATGCCGAGGTCGAGGATGGCGAAGGAGGCCAGGCGGGCGGAGGTCACGTGGAAGCGGCCGGCGGCGACGCCGTCGTTGACGAGCTCGCGGAAGCGCCTCTCGTACTCGGCGCGCAGGGCCAGGACCCGGTCGCGGTGGGGTTCGGTGAGGCTGCGGATCTCGCGGTTGCCGACGAAGGCCTCGAGGCGGTGCCGGGCGTGGTAGCGCACGTGCGCCTCGGTGGCGCGGCGCAGGCGCTCGGTGGGGTCGTCGACTCCGACCACGGCGGTCCGGTGGAGGGCGAGCAGCTCCTCCATCGTGGTGGTCATGATCTGGGCCAGCAGTTCCTGCTTGGACGCGACGTGCTTGTAGAGGCTCGGGCCGCGGATGCCGACCGCGGCGCCGATGTCGGCCATGGTGGTGGCCTCGTATCCGCGGCGGGTGAACAGCTCCAGGGCCGCGGCGCGGATGTCGTCGGACCGGCTCAACTTCCCTCCCCTTGTGGCTAACACAAGATAGCCGATGAGGAGGCGGGGGATCCCCGGTCTTGGCTCGGCGAGGGAGGGCCATTAGGATCCAGGCTAATACTCATTAGCCTTTTTGCGAGGTGTCATGGCAGTCGACCTCACCCAGGACCAGCCCGTGGCGGAGCTGGTGCGGCGCACCGCGGAGTTCGTCCGCCAGGTGGTCGTGCCCGTCGAGGAGCGCGAGCGCGGGGTGGCGCGCTCGGAGGAGGTGCGGCTCGAGCTGCAGCGGGCCGCCAGGGAGGCGGGGGTGTTCGCCCCGCACGTGAGCGCCGAGTACGGCGGGCACGGGCTCGACATGCGGAGCCGGGCCGCGGTGTTCGAGGAGGCGGGCTACTCGCTGCTGGGCCCGCTGGCGCTGAACATCGCCGCGCCCGACGAGGGCAACATGCACATGCTGGAGCTCATCGCCACCGAGGAGCAGAAGGAGCGCTACCTGCGGCCGCTGGCGGCGGGGGAGGTCCGGTCCTGCTTCGCGATGACCGAACCGGCCCCCGGCGCGGGCTCCGACCCCGCCGCGCTGAGCACGCGCGCGGAGCGGGTGCCCGGCGGCTGGCGCATCGACGGCCACAAGTGGTTCATCACCGGCGCCGACGGCGCGGGCTTCGCGATCTGCATGGCCCGGACCTCGGGCGAGCCCGGCGAGGCGGGCGGCGCCACCATGTTCCTCGTCGACGCCGACAACCCCGGCATGAAGATGGTCCGCCACATCGAGACCCTCGACGAGAGCCTGTACGGCGGCCACATCGAGATCGTCTTCGACGGCTGCGTCGTGCCGGACGAGGCGGTGCTCGGCGAGGTCGACGAGGGGTTCCGCTACGCGCAGGTCAGGCTGGGCCCGGCCCGGATGACGCACTGCATGCGCTGGCTCGGCATCGCCCGCCGCGCGCAGGACATCGCCGTGGCCCGCGCCGCCGAACGGCGCCTCTTCGGCTCCCGGCTGGGCGAGCTGGGCATGGTCCAGCAGATGATCGCCGACAACGAGATCGACATCGCCGCGGCCCGCGGCCTCATCACCCAGGCCTGCTGGGAGCTCGACCAGGGCGGCCACGCCTCCCAGTCCGTCTCGATCGCCAAGACCTTCAGCGCCGAGGCCGTCTGGCGGGTCGTCGACCGCTCCCTGCAGATCTGCGGCTCCCTCGGCGTCTCCGGCGACATCCTCCTCAGCCGCTTCCTGCGCGAGGTGCGGCCGTTCCGCATCTACGACGGCCCGTCCGAGACGCACCGCTGGGCCATCGCCCGCCGCGTCCTGCGCCGGCACGACAAGGAGGCCGGCCGATGAGCGCCGAGGCGGCGACCCTGGACGGGCTCGACCTGCCCGCGCTCGAACGGTTCTTCGCCGAGCGGGTCCCCGGATTCGGCGGGCGGCTCACCGCCGAGCTCGTCCAGGGCGGCCGGTCCAACCTGACCTACCGGCTCTCCGACGGGCGCAGCACCTGGGTGCTGCGCCGCCCCCCGCTGGGCGGCCTCACCCCCTCGGCCCACGACATGCGGCGCGAGTACCGGGTCGTCGCCGCCCTGTCGGACACCGGCGTCCCGGTGGCCCGCGCGGTGGCCCTGGCCGAGGAGGACGTGCTCGGCGTGCAGTTCGCGGTGGTCGAGTACGTCGACGGCACGGTGATCCGCACGATCGACGAGCTGCACGCCCTCCCGCAGGAGCAGATCACCCGCTGCGCCCACGGCCTGGTCGACGTGCTGGCCCGCCTGCACGCCATCGACCCCGCCGAGGTCGGCCTGGCGGAGTTCGGGCGCCCCGAGGGCTACCTGGCCCGCCAGGTCGGGCGCTGGCACGACCAGTGGCAGCGCGTGCGCACCCGCGACCTCGCCGACATCGACCGGTTGCACGAGCGCCTCGCCGCCGCCTGCCCCGCCGAGAGCGGCGCCTCGATCGTGCACGGCGACTACCGCATCGACAACGCGATCCTCGACCCCGCCGATCCCGGCACGGTGCGGGCGGTCGTGGACTGGGAGATGGCCACCCTCGGCGACCCGCTCGCCGACCTGGCCCTGCACCTGGTCTACGCCGACCCCGCCTTCGCCCCCGTGCTGGCGGGCGCGGCCGCCTCGACCAGCCCCCGCCTGCCCGCCACCGCCGACCTCGCCGAACGCTACGCCCGCACCAGCGGCCGCGACCTCGGCGACCTGCAGTTCCACCTCGCCCTCGGCTACTTCAAGATCGCCGTCATCGCCGAGGGCATCCACGCCCGCCACCGCCAGGGCATGACCCGCGGCACCGGCTTCGAGACCGTCGGCCAGGCCGTCGCCCCCCTCACCGCCGCCGGATTGAAAGCCCTGGACCAGGGCGTGTGAGGGCGGGCGCCGTGCGTGCCGTCACTCCATGGCGGTGATGACGCTCAGATCCCGGGGTCGGCCGGCGGTCTTCGCCGGTTCCTCGGGGTCGAGGCCGAACAGGTCGTGCAGGGCCTCGCCTCCCGCGGGGGTGAGGCGCAGGGCGCGGCTGGAGCGCAGGGGGACGAGCCACTCCTCCCGGGTGAGGTGGTCCAGCAGGAGGCGGCCGGCGAGCCCCGCGAGGTGGGTGCGGCGTTCGGTCCAGTCGAGGCAGGGGCGGGTCAGCGGCCTGCGGGGGCGGGAGGGCAGGTCCTCGCCGAGGAGGCGGGCGAACCAGGCGCGGCCCTGGTCGCTGACGGACAGGTCGTCCCCGTCCAGGGCGCCCAGGGCCACCAGGCGGGTGGTGAGGGCGACGCCGAGGGTTCCGGCGAGGTGGTCGTAGCAGGTGCGGGCGAAGGCCAGGTTCTGTTCGGCCCGGTGGGCGCGCAGCGAGTCGGGCCTGGCCTTCGGGGGAGGGGAGAAGGCGACCAGGCTCTCGACCAGCGCGGCGGCGGACGGGTCGGTGAGCCGGACGTAGCGGTGCCTGCCCTGGCGCTCCTGTGTGAGGAGGCCGCCCTCCACCAGCGCGGACAGGTGCGCGGTGGCCGTCGAGGGGGCGACCCCGGCGTGCCGTGCCAGTTCGCCGGCCGTCCACGCCCTGCCGTCCAGGAGGGCCAGGCAGAAGGCGGCTCTCGTGTCATCCGCCAGGAGCTTGGCTACGGGGATCGTCATGCCTCCATCATCGCCCGACGACACTTCGGCGGGGACCGAAAGGAACCGTGGCTAGCGTTCTCCGCATGAGAGACGTCCCCGGCACGATGCGGCAGAAGAAGACCGGCGAGAATCGGTTCGCCAGGTTCAAGGCGTTGCACCACGCGGCCGAGCCGCTGCTGCTCCCCAACGCCTGGGATTACGCCTCCGCGGCGGCGCTCGAGGCCGCGGGGTTCGCGGCGGTGGGCACGACGAGCCTCGGTGTGGCGGTCGCGGCGGGCAAACCGGACGCCCAAGCCGCCGCCCTCGAGGAGACGATCGCCCTGGCCGGGGTGCTGGCCCGGCTGCCGTGCCCGGTGACGGTCGACCTGGAGGCCGGGTTCGGCGACCCGGCGGAGACGGCGGACCTGGCGGCGAGGCTGGCCGCGCTGGGGATCGCCGGAGTCAACATCGAGGACGGACGGCCCGACGGCTCCCTCTCCGACCCCGAACGGCTCCGCGCCACGGTCCGCGCGGTCAAGGAACGTGTCCCGGACCTGTTCGTGAACGCCAGAACCGACGCGTTCTGGCTGTCGGCACCGCACCCCCTGGAGGCCGCGATCACCCGGATACGGGCCTACGCGGAGGCGGGCGCGGACGGCGTGTTCGTCCCGGCGATCGTCTCCGACGAGCACATCGCCGCGGTGGTCGGCGCCGTGGACGTGCCGGTGAACGTCCTCTTCCTGCCGGACCACCACACGGTCTCCGGCCTCGCGTCCCTGGGCGTCCGCCGGATCAGCATGGGATCCCTGCTGTTCCGCGCGGCCCTGGCCGCCGTCCTCCGAACGGCGAACGCGGTCCGGACCGGAGAGGAGATCACCGAGAAGATCCCCGGATACGCGGAAGTGAACGACCTCGCCGCTCCCCTGGAGAGCCGTCCATGACGAACCCGGTCGACGCGGTGACCAGCCCTGACCCCTACCCCTACTACGCCGGGCTCGTCGCCGAGCGGCCGCTGGCCTTCGATGAGGAGCTGGGCTCGTGGGTCGCGGCCGGGGCGGCCGAGGTCGCCGCGGTCCTGCGGGCTCCGGGGCTGCGGGTACGCCCGCCCGCCCAGCCGGTTCCTCCGGGCATCCGGGGCACCCCGGCGGGCGAGGTCTTCGGCTCTCTCGTGCGGATGAACGACGGGGAGACGCACACCCGGCTGAAGTCCGCGGTCGGTGCCGCGCTGGCGAGGGCCGACGCCGGGTCGGTCCGCGGACTCGCCGACGCGGCCGCACGGCAGACCTTCGGAGCGGCCGGGCCGGACCTCGACGAGCTGATGTTCGCCGTCCCCGCGCGGGTCGTCGCCGGACTGTGCGGGCTGCCGGAGAAGGAAGCGGACGACGCGGCCCGGCTCGTCGGGGACTTCGTCAAGTGCCTGAGGCCGGACGCGGACTCCGCTCGCCTCCGCGAGGCCGACGCCGCGGCGGAGAGGCTGCTGGCGATGTTGAAGCCCGGCACCCGAACCGGGGACGATCTGCTGGCCGCCCTCGTGAGCGCCTCGGCGCACGCCGCGCTGCCCTCGCTCGACCAGGTGGCCGGCAACGCGGTGGGCCTGCTGTCGCAGACCTACGAGGCGACCGCGGGGCTGATCGGCAACACGCTCCTGGCCGCGGCCCGGCAGGAGGGGAGCCCCGGTGCACTGACGCCCTTCGTGCTGGAGGTCGCCCGGCACGATGCCCCCGTCCAGAACACCCGGCGGTTCGCCGCCGAGGCCGTCCGCTGCGGCGGGGCGGTGATCGAGCCGGGGCAGTCCGTCCTGGTGGTGCTCGCCGCGGCCAACCGCGACCCGGCCGCCAATCCCGAGCCGCACCGGTTCGCCCCGGAACGGACGGAGGCCGCCGTGTTCACCTTCGGCGAGGCCGCCCACCGATGCCCCGGCCGGGACCTGGCGGTCGCGATCACCGCGGGGACGGTCGGCGCGCTGCTCGACACGGGCTTCGACCCGGCCTCCACGCTGCCGCCTCGGCCCGCCTACCGGCCCTCACCCAACGCGCGGATCCCCGTCCTGACCACCGGGTGAGCCCGCGGGAGGCGACCTCCGCCTGCCGCGGCCCGCGGGTCACGTCGGGTCGGCGGGTTTCGGGGCCGCCGCGCGGTGGAGGGTGAGGTGGACGACGGAGTCGGCACGGGCGGTCAGGCGGTGCAGGACGCCGGTGTCCAGGTGGAGGGTGGTGCCCGGCTCCAGGAGGTGCCGCGTGGTCTGCGAGCCGGTGATGACGTCGAGGTCGATGGCGCCGGAGACGCCGCTGATCAGGATGGGTCCGGGGGCGCGGTGCTCGTCGAGGACCTGGCCCTCGCGGAAGCTGAGGCGGATGAGGGTCAGTCCCTCGCCGCGCAGCAGCCGCTGGATGTGCGGGACGTCCCCGTCGCGGGGTTCCCAGGCGGTCGTGTCGGTGACGAAGATGCTCATGCGGACGGCTTCCTGTTCGTCGGTCGTTCGGACGGCGCTCGGCCGTGGGGCGGGCGCTCCTACAATCGGGGGGACGGACGCGGGAGGAGCGCGATGGCATCCAGGCAGCGTGACAAGGTGCTGGCACTGGTCCGCGACTCCCTCGAGCCGCTGGACGCGCCGGTCATCGCACAGGCGCTGGACGTCCACGTCACCACGGCGCGCTTCCACCTCAACGCGCTGATCGACGCGGGCCTGGTCGAGGGCGTCGCGCTGCCCTCGGAGACCGTGGGCCGGCCGCGCAAGGGGTACGCGGCCGTCGGTACCGACCCCGCGGCGCCGGTGCTGCGGGCGCTGCTGGCCCAGCTCGGCGACACCGCAGAGGCACGGCGCGCGAAGGCCGCCGCGGCGGGCCGCGCCTGGGCCGACGGCATGGCGGTGGCGGCACCGGACGGCGCCGGCCTGCCGGATCCGGTGACCGTGGTCACCGCGGCCCTGACCCGTCTGGGCTTCCAGGTGTCCTCGACCGTCTCGGCCTTCGGGGTCCACGAGATCCGGATGTGCGACTGCCCGCTGCGCCGGATCGCCCGCGACGCCCCGGAGATCGTCACCGGCGTCCAGCAGGGCATGATCGAACGCGTTCTGGAGCGCTGCTCTCCGGCCCTCGCCGCGCAGTACACCGTCGAGGTCGGCCCCGACGCCGCGGCCGGCGACTGCGGCGTCACCCTCCGCCTGGCCCGCACGACGACACTCCCCGCTCCGCCCGCCACCGAACTCCCTCTCATTTAAATGAGACAGCTTCAGCCGGTTGGGTAAGTCTGTTCTCCGCCTGTACCTGCGATCTTCCACGCCGGGTACGGCAGAGTCAACTGCTGCAAATGTGAGAAAAAAGGAAAACGGTCCCCCGGGTCGGACCAGCTAGTGATCTACAATGTAAAGGCGTCGGGTGGAAATGCGGTGGGAGCAGCGGCGAGATCCGGAGCAAGGCCCAGGGCGTGCAGAGCAAGCGCAGCGGCGCCCAAGGCCGTGCCGTCGGTCGCCGACGCCAGGACGGCCGGACGGTCGATCGCGGTGGTGACGACCTCCTGCCAGAGGGGGGAGCGGAAGGCGCCGCCGGTGAGGAGGACGGTCTGCACCGGGTGGACGCGGTCGAGGTCGGTGACGATCTCGGCGAGGCGGGTGGCGGCGGCCTCCAGCGCGGCGCGGACGAAGTGGGCGCGGGTGTGGCGCGCGGTGATGCCCAGGAAGGCGCCGGTGAGGTCCGGACGCCACAGGGGCGCCCGTTCGGGCAGCAGGTAGGGGAGCATGACGAGGCCGTCGCAGCCCGGAGGCACCCGGGCCGCGAGTTCGAGCAGGTCGGCCTCGCGGCGCGGGTCCGGTGCGCGGTCGGCGGCGAACACCTCGCCCGCCCAGCGAGCCAGGCCGCCGCCGTTGCTCAACGCGCCGCCGACCACCCAGGCCGCGTCCGTCAGGGCGTAGCTGAACAGCCTGCCTTCAGGGTCGGCGAAGGGACCGGGACGCAGGAGGCGGACGGCGCCGCTGGTGCCCAGCGAAAGGCTCGCCACGCCGGGGGCCGTCGCGCTCGTCCCGAGGTTGCCCAGGGGGCCGTCGGCGGCGCCCGCCACGACGGGAGTGCCCTGCGGCAGGCCGGTGGCGCGAGCCGCGTCGGCGGACAACTGCAGCGTCGCGGTGGTGGGCAGGACGGCCGGAAGCTGCTCGGAGCGCACACCGGCCAGCCGTAGAGCCGCGGGATTCCAGTCGCGCCGGTTCACGTCGAGCAGTCCGGTGCCGGAGGCGGACGACAACTCGGTCGCGAGTGTGCCGGTCAGGTGCAGCAGGACCAGTTCCTTCAGCCCGGCCCACCATCGGGCGCGCGCCCAGAGCCCCGGCTCGTTCTCCCGGAACCACAGCAGTTTGGCCAGCGGGGTCATCGGATGCATCGGCGCGCCCGACACGCGCCGCACCGCTTCGGCCTCGCCGGATTCCAGCAGTCGCTGCGCCTGCGCGGCAGCCCGTCCGTCCGCCCAGGTCAGCAGGGGAGTCAAGGGGAGACGGCCGGAGTCCAGCGCGAGCAACCCGTGCATGGCCGTGCTCACGGACACCGCCAGCACCTCGCGGCCCGCGCACGCCGCCGCGCACTCGGCCAGCGCGCCGAGCACGGCCGTACGTAGGAGCTCGGTGTCCTGGGCGGGGCCGGGCGGGCAGTCCCGCGCGGCCGGGTACCGCCACGTCGAGCCCACGGCGAAGGCGACGGCCTTGACGGAGGTCGTGCCGACGTCGAGACCGATGACCACGCCGCTCATGCCGGCTCCGCGGCCCGCGCGGCGACCGCGTCGACCAGTGCGGCGTCCTCGCCCAGCCGCGGATCGAGCGCGGCGAGCACGGTACGGGTGGCCTCGCGCAGCGGTCCGGTCGAGGGCGGCGCGGCGGCGTCGCGCACGGGCGCGCCGTGCCCGCGCAGGTGCAGCAGCCAGGAGGCCAGAACGCGGATCGCGCCGGGCGGCAGTGCGCCTCGTGCGCGTTCGGCGCGCAGCACCGGCAGCAGTCGGACGGGCAGCTTCTGCGTCCCGTCCTCGGCGATCTTGGCGAGGGTGTGGCGGATCCCCGGGTCGGCGAACCGCGTCAGCAGAGATGCCCGGTAGGCGGCCGTCTCGGCCTCGGGGGAGTCGAGATGGCGGGCGGCCTCGTCCCACCACTGCTCCAGCCAGGCATGGCACACCGGGTCGGCTGCGGCCTCGGCGACGGTCGTGTGCCCGCGCAGCGGCCCGGCGTAGGCGAGTAGCGAGTGCCCTCCGTTGAGCAGCCACAGCTTGCGCCGCGCGTACGGGCCGGTGTCGGTGACGAAGCGGGCGCCGGCCTCCTCCCAACGGGGCCTGCCCGCCGGGAAATCACCGCTGAGCACCCACTCGGTGAACGGCTCGGTGACGACCGGCGCGGCGTCGGCTCGTCCTGTCGCCGCCGCCACGGCCTCGGCGTCCCGTTCCGTGGGCGAGGGAGTGATCCGGTCGACCACCGTGGTGACGTAGGAGGCGTGCTCCGCCGCGGCGCGCAGTCGCCGCGTCCCCGTCGCTTCGGCGAGCTCGCGCACGATCCGGGCGGTCAGCTCCCCGTTGCCGGGCAGGTTGTCGCAGGGCACGATCGCCACGGGCCCGCACCCGGCTCTCCGCCGCGCGGCGAGCCCGGCCAGCAGCCGTCCCGCCACCGTGGTGACCGGGGCGGACGGGTCGGCCTCCAGTGCCGCGGCGTCGGCCCGCACGTCCTCCCGGCCGAGGTCCAGGCCGCCGCTGGGCCAGGTGGCGTAGGCCGCCTCGGTGACGGTGAGCGTGACCGCCGCCAGCTCAGGGCGACGCCAGTAGGTCGACCACGCGGCGTGGTCGGTGCCCGCGTGCACGGCGCTGAGCGCGCTGATCACCTCGTGGCGGTCACCGTCCGGGGTCCGGGTGACCAGGGTGTAGAGGCAGTCCTGCGCGGCCAGCCGGTCGGCCGGCTCCCGGCGGCGGCCGGTGAAGGCGGCGACGCCCCAGGCCGCGGCGTCGGGGGAGTGCTCGGTGTACCAGGCCTGGTGGGCGCGGAAGAACCCGCCGAGGCCCAGGTGCAGGATCCGGACGGGGGCCGCCGGGCGTCCGTCCGCGGCCCGGTCCAGCGGCCGGGTCACAGCTTGAACGCCTTCCTGGGGTTGGCGGTGACCAGTTCCACGGCGACCTCCAGCGCCTCGTCCTCCGCCAGCCGGTGCTCGGCGACCAGCTCGGCGAGGAAGCCGCAGTCCAGCCGCCGGGACATGTCGTGCCTGGCGGGGATGGAGCAGAACGCCCGCGTGTCGTCGACGAACCCGGAGGTCCGGGAGAACCCGGCGGTCTCGGTGACGGCCCGCCGGTAGCGGCGGATCGCGTCGGGCGCGTCCAGGAACCACCAGGGCGCACCCGCGTACACCGACGGGTAGAACCCGGCCAGCGGCGCGATCTCGCGGGAGAAGGCGGTCTCGTCCAGGGTGAACAGGACGAGCTGGAAGCCCCGCGCCGTTCCGTATCGTTCCAGGAGGGGGCGCAGGGCGTCGGTGAACTCGGCGCGCAGCGGGATGTCGTGCCCGGTGTCGTGGCCGAAGCGCCGCAGGGTCGGGGTGTGGTGGTCGCGGCGCACCGCCGGATGCAGGGTCATCACCAGGCCGTCCTCGCACGACATGCGCGCCATCTCCAGCAGCATGTGGCGCCGGAACGCGGTGGCCTCGGCGGCGGTGGCCTCCCCGGCGAGGGCGGAGCGGTAGATGCGGGCGGCCTCGGAACGGGTCAGCGGATCGGTGCGCGGGTCGGCGTGGCTGTGGTCGGCGGAGGTGGCTCCGTGCGCGGCGAAGTACCGGCGGCGCTCCTCCAGGGCGCGGATGTAGCCGTCGTAGCCGGAGGTGTCGACGCCGGCCGTCTCGCCGAGGCGGGCGACCAGCCCGGTCCAGCCGGACGGGCCGGGCTCCAGGTAGCGGTCGGGCCGGAAGGTCGGGATCACGCGCGCCGTCCAGGCCGGGTCTTCCGCCAGCGCCCGGTGGGCGGCCAGATCGTCGCAGGGGTCGTCGGTGGTGGCCAGCACCTCGATCCCGAACCTGCGGAACAGGGCTCTGGGCCGGTAGGCGGGGTCGGCCAGGCGCTCGGCGATCCGGTCGTAGCCGCAGTCGGCGGTCTCCGCGGTGAGCGGCCCGGTGACGCCGAAGATCTCGCTGAGCTCCGCCTCCAGCCAGAAGCGCACCGGCGTCCCGCGGAAGACCGTCCAGTGCTCGCACAGCCGCCGCCACACCCGCCGGGCCTCGGGCTCGGTCAGGGGCTCCTGCCCGACGCCCAGCTCCTCCAGCGCGACCCCGGCGGCGTGCAGCAGCCGGGTGACGTAGTGGTCGGGGGAGACCAGCAGGCTCGCCGGATCGCCGAACGGCGCGTCGTCCGCCAGCAGCCGCGCGTCGACATGGCCGTGGGGGGACAGGATCGGCAGGTCGCGCACGGCCTCGTAGAGCCGCCGGGCGACCGGGCGCACGTTCGGATCGGCCGGGAGGAGCCTGTCGGGGTGGAGGTAGGGCGGCATGCCCCGCATCGTCGGCGCTGCGGGATGGCGGCGGCAAACGGTTGCCATGTGTTGCCGCGTGGAATTGCCCGGGGCCGCACGGCCGTGGTCGGCTGCCGGGCATGGCCCAGCACATCGGAGAAGCCGGAACGGTCCTGGCCGAGGACCGGGTACGGGAGTTCGTCGCCGACCAGTTGGCGGCCGAGGACCTCGACGGGCGCAGCGTGTGCCTGGTCGTCCCCGACGCCACCCGCTCCTGTCCGCTGCCGCTGCTGCTCCGGGCGGTGCACGGTGCGCTGCACGGCCGGGTGAGCCGGATGACCGTGCTCGTCGCGCTGGGCACCCACGCCCCCATGGGCGAGGCCGAGCTCGCCGCGCACGTTCCGGCGCTGCCCGGCATGACGGTGCTGAACCACGTGTGGTGGGAGCCCTCGACGTTCGTCTCGCTCGGCGCGATCGGCGCCGGCCGGGTGGCCGAGCTGTCCGGAGGGCTGCTGCGCGAGGAGGTGGACGTGCGGCTCAACCGGGCCGTCGCCGAGCACGACGTGGCGCTGGTGATCGGCCCGGTGTTCCCGCACGAGGTCGTCGGGTTCTCCGGCGGCAACAAGTACTTCTTCCCCGGGGTGGCCGGGGCCGAGATCATCGACCTGTCGCACTGGCTCGGCGCGCTCATCAGCAGCGTGGAGATCATCGGAACCCGGGGCGTCACCCCGGTGCGGGCGCTGATCGACGAGGCGGCCTCCCTCATCCCGAGCCGGAGGCTTGCGCTGTGCGTCGTGGTGAAGTCCGGCTCCCACGATCTGCACGCGGTGTCCTACGGGACGCCGGAGGAGGCGTGGGAGGCGGCGGCCGAGGTCTCCTCCCGCGCCCACGTGCGCTACCTGGATGCGCCGGTCGACCGCGTGGTCTCGCTGATCCCCGCCAAGTACGACGACATGTGGACGGCGGCCAAGGGCTTCTACAAGCTGGAACCGGTCGTCGCCGACGGCGGCGAGGTCGTCCTCTACGCGCCGCACGTGCGGACGGTCTCCGCGATGCACCCGGAGATCGAGGAGATCGGCTATCACTGCCGCGACTACTTCACCGCCCAGTGGGACCGCTTCAAGCACCTGCATTGGGGCGTCCTGGCCCATTCCACCCATCTGCGCGGCGCGGGCACCTACGATCCCGAGCACGGTGAGCGCTGCCGGGTGCGGGTCACCCTGGCCACCGGCATCCCCGAGGACGTCGTCCGCCGGGCGAACCTCGGCCACCTCGACCCCGCCGCCGTCGACATCGGTGCCCTCTCCGCCGATCCCGGCACGCTCGTCGTGCCGCAGGCGGGCGAGGTCCTCTACCGGCTGCGATGAGCAGAAGCGCGTGGGTCGACGCCTCGGGCGGTGTCGCCGGGGACATGCTCCTGGCCGCGCTCCTGGACGCCGGCGCCTCACTGGAGGCGGTGCGGGCCGCCGTCGAGGAGGTCATTCCCGGCGAGGTGCGGATCGTGCCGGAGCAGGTCACCCGTGCCGGGCTTCGCGCGCTGCGCGTCCGGGTGCTCTCCGCCGCCGACGACCATCCGCACCGCGCCTGGCCCGGTCTGCGCGCCCTCCTCACCGGTGCCGGACTTCCCGGCCAGGTCCGCGACCGGGTGCTGTCGGTCTTCACCCGGCTCGCCGAGGCCGAGGCCCGCGTCCACGGTGTCCCGATCGAGGAGGTCCACTTCCACGAGGTGGGTTCGTGGGACTCCATCGCCGACGTCGTCGGCGTATGCTCCGCCCTTCACGACCTGGCCGTCACCGACCTGGCGGCCGGTCCCGTCGCCCTCGGCTCGGGCCGCGTCTCCACGGCCCACGGCCTGCTGCCCGTCCCGGTCCCCGCCGTCGCCGAGCTGGCCGCCGGGCGGCGGGTCCTGGCGGGAGGTGAAGGCGAACTGGCCACCCCGACCGGCATGGCGCTCCTGACCGCCCTGGCCCGCGAACGCCCCCGGCTGCCCCCGATGCGGCTGGAGCGGACCGGGGTCGGCGCGGGAAGCCGGGACACGCCCGGCCGCCCCAACACCGTGCGCGTCTTCCTGGGCGGCCCGGCCGAGGAGGCGGAGGCGCTCGTGCTCGAGACCAACGTCGACGACCTCGACCCCCGGGCCTGGCCGGACGTGCTGGCCTCCCTCCTGCGGGAGGGCGCGCTCGACGCGTGGCTGGTCCCGATCCTCATGAAGAAGGGCCGCCCCGCGCACACGCTGTGCGTGCTGGCCCCGCCCGCCCGCGCCGAAGCGCTGCGGGCAGAGGTCTTCCGCTCGACCAGCACCCTGGGCATCCGCGAGCGGCGCGTCGGCCGCACGGTGCTGGACCGCGGCTGGACCGACGCGGACGTCCTGGGAACCCGCCTTCCCATCAAGATCGGCCACCGCGGCGGTGTGATCGTGCAGGCGACCCCGGAGTACGGGCACGCCGCCCGGCTCGCCGCCGCGGGGGGGCTGCCCCTGCGCGCCGTCCTGGCCGCGGCGGCCGCCGCGGCCCACGCCGCGGGCCTGCTCCCCGGTGCGCCCGTGCCCCGCCTCGCCCCTGACCCTCCCGCCTGACGTACGGTCAGTCCGGCCGGGGAGCGGCGATCTGGGCGGCGAGGTGCCCGGCTCCGTAACCGTTGTCGATGTTGACGACGGCCACGCCGGGGGAGCAGGCGTTGAGCATGGACAGCAGCGGCGCCAGGCCGCCGAAGGCGGCTCCGTAGCCCACCGAGGTCGGCACCGCGACGACCGGAGCGGCCACCAGCCCGGCCACCACGCTCGGCAGGGCGCCGTCCATGCCCGCCGCGACCACCACCGCCCGAGCCGAGCGCAGCAGGTCTAGGTGAGCTAGGACGCGGTGCAGCCCGGCCACTCCGACGTCCACCACGAGAGTGCACGGACGGCCCAGGTAGCGGGCGGTCAGCTCGGCCTCGCGGGCGACCGGTAGGTCGGAGGTGCCGGCGGCGAGCACCACGACGAGCCCGCCGGAGGGCTCAGGCGGGTACGGAGGCCAGGCCACGAGCTGCGCCTGCGCGTCATGGCGGGCGTCGGGGAGTTCGGCGAGGACGGCGTGGGCGTGTGCGGGGTCGGCACGGGTGAACAGCGCCACCGCCGTTCCGTGCTCGCGCAGCTCGGCCGCGATCGCCCCGACCTGCTCGGGGGACTTGCCGGCGCAGTAGACGGCCTCGGGGTAGCCCCGGCGGGCGGTCCGATCGTGGTCGAGCCGGGCGAAGGAAGCCGGGGGGATCCAGCCGTCATCCATGCCGGACCCCCACCAGAGGCAGGGTGAAGGCACCCGACTTGATGCCTTCCAGGTCGACTGAGACCGTGCTGAACCCCGCCTCCCGGACGGCCGCCAGCACCCGTTCGCGCAGGTCGCCCACCAGCATCGGCAGCTCGCCGACCGGCACCTCGATGCGGGCGGTCTCCCCGTGGTGGCGGACCCGGCAGTCGGTGAAGCCCAATCCCCGCAGCGCCCGCTCGGCCCGTTCGACCTGCCCGAGCCTGCCGGGCGTCACCTCGGTGAAGTGCGGGATCCGGGAGGCCAGGCAGGGCGCGGCGGGCTTGTCCGCGCACGCCAGGCCCAGCGCGGCGGCGATCCGCCGCACCGCCGCCTTGTCCAGTCCGGCGTCGGCGAGCGGACGCCGCACTCCGTGCAGCGCCGCGGCCCTGCCGCCGGGCCGGTCGGGCCGCAGGACGTCGTCGGCGTTCTCCCCGTAGGCCAGCGCGGTGATGCCGTGTTTGGCCGCCACCTGCGCCGAGATCCGGGTGAACAGCTCGTCCTTGCAGTGGAAGCAGCGGTCGGGGCCGTTGGCGCGGTAGGCGGGAAGGTCGCCCTCAAGGGTGCCGACCTCCACGACCCGCACCCCGATTCCCTCGGCGACCAGATGGGCCGCCGACCGTTCGTCGCCCGGAAGGCCGGGCGAGACGCCGAGCACGGCGACGACCCGGCCGGCGCCCAGCGCCCGCACGGCCAGGGCCAGCAGCACGGAGGAGTCCACGCCTCCCGAGAAGGCGACGCCCAGCCTGCCGGGCGTGTCCAGGAGCACGGCGACCCGCTCGGCGGCCGCGGCGTCGGCGCCTTTCAACTCCGGGAACATTCAGCCGACGCTCGACGGCTTGCGGCCGCCGAGCTCCTTCCAGCGTCTCCGCAGGGCGTGCGCGGCGCTCTTGGGCCGCCGGTCGCGGGTGAAGACGCCCTTCTTGTTGCCGTCCACCCGGTGGATGCCGTTGGAGGTGGCGAAGTCCGCGAAGTTCCACACGTGCTCGCCGACGAACGCCTCGACGCGGTCGAAGACGCGGTGGTGCATCTCCAGGTAGGCCTGCTGGTACTCCTCGGTCCACGGGACGTCCCACACCGAGTGCAGGCCCGGCTGGGTGTCCGCGCCGTACTCGCCCATGATGATCGGCTTGCCGAACCTCTCGGCCCAGGCGCGCAGGTCCGTCTCCAGGTAGGTCTCGGCCGCGGCGAGGTCACCGGTCGCGACGTACCAGCCGTAGTAGCGGTTGAGGCAGACGACGTCGAAGAGGTCGGCGATCAGGTCGTTCCGCGAGCTGGCGAACATCACCGCCGTGTAGGACAGCGGCCGGGTCGGGTCGAGCTCGCGGGCCAGCGCGACCAGCGGCTCGAAGTACTCGCGCGCGCCCTCCTCGCTGGAGGACGGCTCGTTGGCCAGGCACCACATCACGACGCTGGGGTGGTTCTTGTCGCGGGCGACCAGCTCCCGCAGGTGCCGGGCGTGCGCCTCCCGGGTGGCCGCGCCGAACGTCTCCGGGGACCAGGTGGGGTCGTGCGCCCTGCCCGCCAGGCCGCCCTGGACGGCCAGGTTGAGGCCCACCGCGGCGGTCTCGTCGATGACGACGATGCCGTGCCGGTCGGCGAACTCCATGACCTCCTCGGCGTACGGGTAGTGCGAGGTGCGGAAGGAGTTGGCGCCCGTCCACTCCATCAGCTGGAAGTCGTGCACGAGGTAGGCGTCGTCGTGGCCCTTGCCCCGTACCGGCGTGTCCTCGTGCTTGCCGAACCCGGTGAAGTAGAACGGCTCGCCGTTGATGAGGAACCGCGTGCCGCGCACCTCGACCGTGCGCACCCCGAACGGCTCGGTGTAGGAGTCGGCGACCTCCCGGCCGTCGAGCACCTCGACGACCAGGCCGTAGAGGTAGGCGGCGCCCGGACGCCACAGGGTCACGTCCTCGATCCGCACGGTCCCGCTCGCGCCCTCGCCCGAGGCGACCTCGGCTCCCGCGGCGTCGAGCACCCGCACCCGCACCGGCGCGGGAGCGCTCGTCTCCACCGTGTAGCCGACCGTTCCGGCCGGCCCGTCGACCCCGGTGGTGATCGTGACGTCCGTGACGTGCACCTGCGGCGCGCTGTACAGCCACACCGATCGCGCCAGGCCCGCGTAGTTGTAGAAGTCGTGCAGGTACTTCTGCTGCCGTCGGCCGTCTTGGGCGACGGTGATGGTGCCCGGCGGGATCGTGGTGTTCGTCAGCTCGTTGCCGACCCCGATCGTCAGCCGGAACTCCTCGCCCGCCCGCACATGGCCGGTGATGTCGGCCTCGAACGGCGTGTAGCCGCCGATGTGCTCGGCGACCAGGACGTCGTCGACGTAGACCCGGCCCTCGTGGGTGGCGGCGTCCACCCGCAGGAAGATCCGCTCACCGGCCCAGCCGCGCGGCACCCGTGCCTGCCGCTGGTACCAGACCCAGCCCACGTGGTCGCGGATCGCGGGGTCGGTGAACAGGTCGTTGTAGCTGGCCGGGACGGCGGCTTCCAAAGGGGTGTCGAGCCGACCCTCCCAGGGGTCGTCCGGCACGGTCCCGGCGACGGCGAACCGCCAGAGGCCGTCCAGGCCGACCAGCTCGCGGGTCGGGGTGGAGCGGGGTTTCAACATGGCTGAGCTTCCTTACTTCCGCGACCGGTCACCGGTCGCGAGGGCGGCGGCGAAGGCGGATTCCAGGGCGTCGGGACGGTCGGGGAACCGGTCCAGGACGGTCCGCAGGCTCGTGTCGGGGGAGGCCTTGGCGGCGTGCGCGACCGGCAGGTGCGGGAGGTGCTCGGCGAACACCCGCTCCACCGCCGCCCAGACCTCGGCGTCGGACATCAGGGTCCTGATGGGGGTGGTCAGGGTGTGGCGGCGCAGCGGGTCGTAGCCCTCCGGCAGGTCGTAGGTCCAGGCGTGGGAGCCGGGGGGGACCACGGTCTCCAGCATGTCCGGATGCAGGGGCAGGGCGACCTCCGCCTCGGTGCCGGGCGGGACGGTGACCTCGACCGTCATCCGGCCGCCGGCGACGCGCCAGGAGACGGCGGCCTCGCCGTGGACGGTCAGGTGGCGCAGGGCGGCGTGGGTGAGCCCGATGCCGGGCAGGGGCGCGATGCGCATGCGGCGGTAGCCGGGCTCGATCGGGGTGAGGCCGCCGACGGTGGTGTGCAGCCAGTGCACGGACGCGCCGAGGGCGTAGTGGTTGAAGGAGGTCATCTCGGCCGGGTGCACGGTGCCGTCGGGGAGGAGGGCGTCCCAGCGTTCCCAGACGGTGGTGGCGCCCATCGTGACGGGATGGAGGAGGGACGGGGCGCCGGTCTGCAGCAGCATCCGGTACGCCTCCTCCAGGTGGCCGGTGCGGGTGAGGGCGGGCAGGACGTGCGGGGTCCCCGCGAAACCGGTGGATATCCGGTATCCGGCGTCGGTGACCAGGGCGGCGAGGCGGTCACCGGCCTTGCGCTCCTGGCCGGGATCGAGGAGGCCGAAGGCGATCGCCAGCGCGTAGGCGGTGACCGTCTCGCCGGCCAGGCGTCCGCCGGGAGTGGCGTACTCGCGCCGGAACGCCTCGCGTACCCGGTCGGCGAGCGCGGCGAAGTGGACGGCGTCGGCGTCCTCGCCCAGGATCCGCGCGGTCTCCGCCATCTCGCGGGTGGTCCTGGCCAGGTAGGCGCCGGCCACGAGGTACCTGTCGGTCTTGGCCGCGGCGGCGTTGTCGGCCGGGGCGTCGGGGTCGAGCCAGTCGCCGAACTGGAAGCCGCCGCTCCACAGGCCGTCGGCGTCCAGCCGCGCCTCGACGTCGCGGACGAAGCGGGTCATGGACGGGTAGGCGCGCCGCAGGATCCCGGTGTCGCCGTACTCCCGGTAGAGGGTCCAGGGCAGGCTGACGGCGACGTCCGCCCACAGGGCGGTGGGCTCGCAGGGGTTGTGCAACGCGTCGGGGACGACGAACGGGACGTATCCCAGCTCGCGCTGCTCGGCGGCGAGGTCGGCCAACCAGGAGTCCAGGACGCCGCGCACGTCGTAGAGGAAGGCGGCGGTGGGGCCGAAGGCGTTGATGTCGCCGGTCCAGCCCATGCGTTCGTCGCGCTGCGGGCAGTCGGTGGGCAGGCCGACGAAGTTGCCGCGCATCGACCAGACGGTGTTGGCGTGCAGCCGGTCGACCAGCGGGTCGGAGCAGTCGAACCAGCCGGTGCGCCTCATGTCGCTGTGCACGACGACGGCGGACACCTCGTCGAAGGGGCCGTCGATCTCGGCGTAGCGGAAACCGTGGAAGGTGAAGCGCGGCTCCCAGGTCTCCGTGCCGCCGCCGCGCAGGACGTAGCGGTCGACGGCCGCGGCGCGGCGGAGCGACCGGACGTTCAGCTCCCCGTCGGTGAGGATCTCCGCGTGGCGGATCGTCACGGTCTGCCCGGCCCGCCCGGTGGTGGTGAGCCGCACCCGGCCGGAGATGTTCTGCCCGAAGTCCACGATCGTCCTGCCGGACGGGCTCGTGGTGACGGCGACGGGGGCGAGCTCCTCGACGCGGCGGATGGGCTCGGCGGCGCGCGGGAACAGGGCGGCCGGATCCCAGTCGAACGGGTCGGCCGGAGACCATCGGGAGTCGTCGAACCCGGCCGTGCACCAGCCGTGCGGCTCCAGCCGCGCGTCATGGGTCTCCCCGTCGTACAGGCTGTGGCCGACGACGGCTCCGGGGGCGCAGGTGAAGGAGCCGTCGGTGCCGATGGTCTCGGTGCGGTCGCCGTAGTCCAGCTCCAGTTGGAGGAAGAGCGCCGGCCGGTCCGTGTAGTGGAAGCGGTCGGCGTTCTCACCGGAGCGCATCAGCGACTCGAAGCCGATCCGGCCCGCCGCCCAGCCCTCGCCGACGATCGCCCCCAGCGCGTTCGCACCCGGTTCGATCAGCCCGGTGACGTCGTGAGCGCTGACGGGCAGCCGGTGCCTGTAGGACGTCCAGCCGGGTGAGAGCACCTCATCGCCCACACGGGTTCCGTTCAGGTACGGCTCCACGATCCCCAGCGCGGTGACGTGCAGCAGCGCGCGTTCGGGCCGCCGGTCGACGGTGAACTCGCGGCGGAAGTACGGCGCGCTCCCCTCGGGCTCCCGGGGGAACGACGCCGCGACGAAACCGGCACGGTACTTCTCGTCCATGACCCTCTCTCAAACGTTGATCGCGTCGACCGGGACGGTCGCGGTGCATCGGATGTCGGCGCTGCTGAATCCGGCCAGGAGCGTGACGTCGCCCGCTTCGAGTCCGCGCCGCCCGTCGGGCAGCGTGTGGCACAGCCGCTCGACCGGCGCTTCGAGCACGAGGTCGGCCGACTCCCCGGCGGCCAGGGCGACGCGCTGGAACTGCAGGAGCTGGCGGACCGGGCGGACGACGCCCGCGTACTCGTCGCGGGCGTACAGCTGCACGACGGTCTCGCCGTCCCGCCGCCCGGTGTTGGAGACCCGGACGGGCGCCCGCAGCATCCCGTCGCGCGCCTCGGCCTCACCCGCGTGCCGGAGTTCGAAGGCGGTGTAGGACAGGCCGTGGCCGAAGGCGAACAGGGGGCTCTGGTCGTCCAGGTCGACGTAGGCGTAGGTGTCGCCGGTCGGGTGGTCGTAGCCGCTGCCGTGGCGGTGCCCGTGGTAGATCGGGACCTGGCCGAGGTGCCGGGGGAAGGAGGCGGGCAGCCTGCCGCCCGGGTCGGCCGTGCCGAACAGCGCCGCGGCGACCGCGTCCCCGGCGGCCTCGCCGAGCAGCGGCGCGAGCAGCAGCGCGTTGGACGTCCGCGCGACCCGCTCCAGCAGCAGCGGCCGTCCGGACACCACGACGGTGACGAGCGGCCTGCCGGTCGCGGCCAGCAGGCCGATGAGCTCCTCCTGATCGCCCCGCAGCGAGGGGGAGGCGCTGGAGCGGCCCTCACCGGCGGTGTTGGCGCCGACCCGCCCGGTCCGCTCGCCGACGACGGCGATGACCAGGTCGGCTCCGGCGACGGCGGCCTCGACCGCCGCGGCCGTCGGCGGCTCCCGGAGGCGAAGCTCCCCAGGGGCGCGTATGCGAGCTCCGGGTCGTGCTCGCGCAGCGCCTGAAGGACGGTGCGGGCCTCGGGGTGCAGGGCGCGTGCCATCTCCTCGAAGACCGGCTGGAGGGTGGGCAGGGGGGTGGTGACGATGTCGGTCGCGTCGAACGTCGCCGGGTCGGCTCCGGGGATCCGCCCCGACCGGACCGCCTTGATCGCGGCGGGCATCTCGGCGGCGGCCACCGAGGTGTAGGCGCCGAAGTGGACGCGCAGCTCGTCGGCGGCGGGCCCGGTGACCACGATCCGGCGCCGGCCCGGGGCCAGCGGCAGGACGCCGTCGTTGCCGAGCAGGACCGTGCCGCGGGCGGCGATCGCGCGCCGCACCTCGGCGGCCTCCGCCCGGTCCGGGCGCCGGCGGGGCGCGGCGGGCACGCCGGAACCGGGGACCAGTCCGGCCCTCGCCTTGATCTCCAGCACCCGGGCCACCGCCCGGTCGACCACCCGCTCGTCCAGACGGCCGCTCGTGACCTCCTCCACCAGGTGGGGGAAGTTCCGTGCCTGGGGCAGCTCGGCGTCCAGCCCGGCCGTGAGCGCCTTCGCCGCCGCCTCGCCCGGCTCGGAGGCGATGCGGTAGCGGGTCCGCAGCATGTCGACCGACTCGTAGTCGCTGACGACCAGGCCGGTGAAGCCGAGCTCGCCGCGCAGCAGCCCGGTCAGCAGCCAGTGGTCGGCCGCCGCGGGCACCCCGTCGACGTCATTGTAGGAGTTCATGACGACCGACAGTCCGGCCTCGGCGATCGAGCGGCGGAACGGCTCGGCGTACTCGTCGACGAGCGCGCGCCGCCCCAGCTGGGTGGTGGCCATGTTCAAGCCGCCCTCGGAGGCGCCGAAGCCCAGGAAGTGCTTGCCGGTGGCCAGCAGCCCCGTCCCCTCCTGGATCCCGCGGACGAACGCGACGGAGCACCGCGCGACCAGTTCCGGGTCCTCACCGTAGGTCTCGTGCACCCGCCCCCAGCGGGGGTCGCGGCCGAGGTCCATGACGGGGGAGAAGACGAGCTGGACCCCCAGGTCGCCCATGTGCGCGGCGGTGACCGACGACGCGCGCCGGACCAGGTCCGGGTCCCAGGTCGCGGCCTGCGCCCACGCCGTGGGGAACTGCTCCCCGGCCGCGTGCAGGAACCCGCTGATCCCCTCGAAGTGCACCAGCCCGCCGATCCCGAACGGCGAGACCTCCCGCACCGCCTCCTGGACCCGGGCGAGCGCGTCGCGCAGGCCGTCGGCGTCCTGGCCGAGGAACCACGCCAGCGACAGGTGCCCGACGCCGTGCGGGCACAGCTCGGCGAGCCGCCCTGTGTCCAGCCGCGGCCCGGTCCGCGGGTCGAAGGCCAGCAGGCTCGGCAGGCCGAGGCCGCCGAGCTGGGCGACCTTCTGGTCGAGCGTGAGCCGGGCGACCAGCCGGTCGATGTCGGACATGAAATACCTCAACGGATGCTCTTGATGCGGAACAGGACGGCGCCGCCCGCGACGGTGAAGACGCCCGCCGCCAGGTAGAGGAGGGGGTAGTTCTTCTCCCCGGCGCTCGCGCCGGCCGTCAGGACCACCGTCGCGGCGAAGGGCGCGACGGCGTGGGCGGCGCTGTTGGACAGCGTGTAGATGGCCATGTAGCGCCCGGCGTCGGTCTCCCGGTCCGGGACGAGGTCCAGGGCGATGGCCTGGTCGATGGCCGAGAACGCGCCGATGCCGAGATTGCACAGGGCGGACCCGGCGACGATGGCCGGCAGGTCCGGCGCGGCCGCCATGACGGTCGCGCCCGCCGCGAACAGGACGGCGGAGGCGGCCGCCAGGGGCAGGCGCCTGCCGAGCAGGTCGGAGGCGTACCCGCTGCCGAGGGCGCCCGCCATCGCGGCGAGGACGCCGACGCCGCCGAGCACCGCCACCGGCCCCGCGGCCTCGTCGACCGGCACCTCCAGCCGCCAGGCCAGGAAGTAGGCGGTGAACGCCGTGCTCAGGGTCAGGCCGCACACGAACAGGAACCGGCCCAGCAGGTTCCACGCGAAGTCCGGATGGCGGCGGACGTCGAAGAGGTACTTCCCGGCCAGCTCCCGCACCGTGAGGGGCCCCGGGGCGGGCAGGTCCCGGGCGTCCGGCTCGCCCACCCGCCAGACGAACAGCAGGAGGCCGGCCATGCCGAGCGCGCCGGGCACCAGGAACAGCAGATAGGGGTCACCGGACAGGTTCCCGGCGACGACGGCGCCGAGGATCGGCGCGAGCATCGCCACGAACCCGCCGAACCCGGAGATCCGCCCCCGCTGGGAGACCGGCACCCGGTCGGCCTGCGAGGCGACCAGGAGGGTGCCCGCCACTCCCCAGGTCAGGTACATCAGCACCCAGCCGCAGCCGAGCAGCAGGACGCCGGGCGCCGCGGCCAGCACCAGCAGCGCGGCCGTACCGCCCGCCGCGCCCCAGACCAGGAACGGGCGGCGGCGGCCCCACCTCGTCCGGGCGCGGTCGCTGAGCACCCCGAACACCGGCCCCGAGAGCACGGCGGCGGCCGAACCCGCCCCGGTGATGTAGCCGAGGTACTCCTCGCGGCCGGGCGCGATCTGCTCGAGCCGGATCGCCAGCGAGATCGCGATCGGGGTGACCAGCGCCATCTGGACGCCGAGCGCGGCCAGGACGACCAGCCGCATGTAGGACGCGCCGACCTTCGGCGGCTCCGCCGCCGTGCCGACGGCCTCGGCGACGCTCATCGCCCGGCCCGCACGGTCCGGACGGTGTTTCCCGCGCAGTCGCGGATCCCGGTGGCCACCAGGATCCCGTCGAGGGCGGTGCTCAGCGGTGTGCGGATCATGGGTGCCTCCTCGTTCGCGGCCGGGCCGGGGTCACGGGCGTCCGCGGCGGGCGGTGCGGCCGAGCCAGGCCAGGCTCGGCTTGGGGCGGCGTTCGAAGGTCCGGCGGTCCACGGCGATGAGGCCGAAGGTGGGCTTCCAGTGGCCCCACTCGAAGTTGTCCAGGGCGCTCCAGTGCAGGTAGCCGCGCACGTCCACCCCGTCGTCGACGGCGGCGAACAGGTGCTCCAGGGCTTCGGCGGTGTAGGCGACGCGGCGGGTGTCGTCGTCGGTGGCGATGCCGTTCTCGGTGACCAGGACGGGGGTGCGGCCGGTGCGCTCCCAGGCGTGGCGGACGGCGATGCCGAGGGCGTCGGGGCGGTAGGCGTTGCCGGTGAGGGTGGTGTCGGGCCCCCGGGGATGGGGGACGACGCCGTTCTCGTCGACGTCCTGGCTGGAGTAGGACTGCACGCCGATGAACTCGTCGCCGCGGGCCGCGTCCAGGTAGAGGTCCTCACGGACGTGGCGGATCCGCTCCAGCAGCTCCTCGTTGCCGGGGCGGGCGACGAGCGCCTGGCAGGCGACGGTCCAGCCGACCGCGGCGCCGGTGTGCTCCCTGAGGACGGCGCGGGCGGCGTGGTGCGCCTCGATCAGGCGCCGGCCGACCTCGGGGTCGGGATCGGGCAGCACCGGGCGGGCGGCG
Source organism: Actinocorallia libanotica (assembly GCF_039525175.1). Taxonomy (NCBI): domain Bacteria; kingdom Bacillati; phylum Actinomycetota; class Actinomycetes; order Streptosporangiales; family Thermomonosporaceae; genus Actinocorallia; species Actinocorallia libanotica. Next base: position 73,229 of record NZ_BAAAHH010000020.1, on the reverse strand, counting down.
CCTTCGACGGTGGGGCTCATCCAGTTCCCGGCACCGCCGCCGGACTCCGCCGCGGCCCTGGCCGCGCGGCTCATCCCGACCATGAGGGCGAGCATGTTCGGCTCGTTGAGCGTGCAGACCCACTCGACCCCGTCGAGGATCTCGGCGGCCTTGCGGACGTAGTTCGTGAACCGTTCGACGCCGTCGTCGGCCATCCAGCCGCCGGCCTGGGCGAACCAGAGCGGGTGGGTGAAGTGGTGCAGCGTGACGACCGGCTTGAGGCCCAGTTCCAGGGCGGTGTCGATCATCCGGCGGTAGTGGGCGAGCTCGGCTTGCGAGAAGTGGCCGGGAGCCGGTTCGATCCGCGCCCACTCGACGCCGAACCGGTAGGCGTTCAGGCCCGCCTCGGCCAGGAGCCGCATGTCCTCGGCGTAGCGGTGGTAGCCGTCGCAGGCGTCGCCGCTGCGCTCCATGCCGGGCATGAGCTGCTCGCGCGCCCACCAGTCGCTGTTGACGTTGTTGCCCTCGATCTGGTGCGGCGCGGTGGAGGCGCCCCACAGGAAGCCGGGAACGGGTCGTGTCATCGGTGGGGATCCTTGCTGGAGGCGCGGGCTCGGCCGCGCGGCGCGGTGCCGCGGGGGTGTGACGGCCGTCTCAGGTGATATGAAAACAGTATTGCAACACTAATTTCAACTGTTGAGGCAGGATGATTTCGTGACAACTCAGACGAGTCGTGGTCCCTACGCGAAATCGGCGGCGGTCCGGCGCCGGGTCCTGGAGGCCTGCGTCGACGCGTTCGCCGAGACCGGCTTCTACGGCGCCACGATGAAGGACATCGCCAGGCGCGCGGGCATCAGCTACACCGGTCTGCTGCACCACTTCCCCCGCAAGGAGGACCTCCTCATCGCGGTCCTGGAGTTCCGCGGCGAGCAGAGCACCCGCCTCCTGGAGACCGCCGACGCGCTCGACCCCGCCGAGTACCCCCTGGAGGTGCTGCGCGGCATGCTCGCGGTGACCGCCGACAACGAGCGGAGCCCCGGCCTGCTGGAGCTCCACTGCGTGATGTCGGGCGAGGCCACCTCACCGGAGCACCCCGCCCACGCCTACTACACCGACCGCTACCGCAAGCTCCGCCGGTTCTACGCGGCCGCCTTCACCGCCCTCGCCGAACGCGGCGAAATCCGCTCCGAGTCCACCCCGGAGGCGCTCGCGGCGATGACGATCGCCCTGATCAACGGCCTCCAGACCCAGTGGCTCTACGACCGCGGCACCGTCGACATGGAGGGCTCCCTCCGCGCCTTCCTGGTCTCCGTCGTTCCCGCCCTGGCCGGGTGAGCGGCGGAGGCGTTCAGACGGTGCCGGTCCGTTCGGCCTCGGCGAGGCGGCGGCGGGCCGCGCGCCGCTCGGCCTGCGCGGCCGGGTCGGCGACGGGCGAGGCGAGCATGAGGCGCCGGGTGTAGGGGTGCCGGGGAGCGGAGGTGACCGGGCCCGCCGGGCCGGTCTCGACGATGTCGCCCCGGTGGATGACGCTGACCCGGTGGCACATGTGCCGCACGACGGCCAGGTCGTGGGAGATGAACAGGTAGGCGACCCCCGTGCGGCGCTGGACGTCCCGGAGGAGGTCCAGGACGCGGGCCTGCGTCGACAGGTCGAGGGCGGAGACGGGTTCGTCGCAGACGATGAGCCTCGGCTCGGGCGCCAGAGCGCGGGCGATGGCCACGCGCTGGCGCTGGCCGCCGCTGAACTCCCGCGGCAGGCGTTCGGCGGCGTCGGCGGGCAGGCCGACCCGGTCGAGCAGGTCGCGCACCCGCTCGCGCGCCGCGGCGGGGGCCGCCCCCTGGACGACGAGGGGCTCGCTGAGGATGTCGCCGACGGTCAGGGAGGGGTTGAGGGAGGAGTAGGGGTCCTGGAAGACCACCTGGATCTCGCGGGCCAGGGCGCGGCCCACCCGGCCCGCGAGCCGGGTGACGTCGCGGCCGCCGAACCGGATGGTCCCGCCGCCGGCCTCGACCAGGCCGAGGACGGCGCGGCCGATGGTGGTCTTGCCGGAGCCGGACTCGCCGACCAGCCCGTGCGCCTCTCCGGCGCCGACCGCCAGATCGACGCCGTGCAGGACCTCGACGGGTCGGGAGCGCCGTCCGCGCCCGGGGAAGGACACGCGCAGGCCGTTCACGTCGAGCAGGGGCGCGGTCACCATGTCGTCGTCCTCCCCAGGGGTTCGTCGGCGGCGACGGGGGCGTCGCCGCGCACGGTGTTCTCGTCGAGGATGGAGTCCAGGAGCATCCGGGTGTAGTCGTGCTCGGCCCCGCCGAAGATCTTCTCCGCGGTGCCGGTCTCGACGATCTCGCCGGTGCGCATGACGGCGACGCGGTCGCAGACGTCGGCCACGACGCCGAAGTCGTGGGTGACCAGCAGGACCGCCATGTCCATCTCCTCGCGCAGGTCGCGCAGCAGGTCGAGGATCTCGGCCTGGACGGTGACGTCGAGGGCGGTGGTCGGTTCGTCGGCGATCAGCAGGGCCGGGCGGCAGGCGACGGCCCCGGCGATGAGCACGCGCTGGGCCATGCCGCCGGAGATCTCATGGGGGCGGCTGCGGAAGGCGCGTTCGGGATCGGGGATGCCGACCCGCTCGAGCAGGGCCAGCACCCGCCTCCTCGCCTCGCCTCGGGAGGCTCCCGAGGCGGCGCGCACGCCCTCGACGAGTTGGGCGCCCACCGTGAACGACGGATCCAGGTTGGACATCGGCTCCTGCGGCACGTACGCGATCGCCCTGCCGCGCAGCCCGCGCAGCTCGGACTCCTTGAGGCCGAGCAGCTCGCGGCCGTCCAGGCGGATCGAGCCGCGGACGACCACCGCCTCCGAAGGCAGCACTCCCAGGACCGCGAACGCCGTCTGGGTCTTGCCGGACCCCGACTCGCCCACGAGCCCGAGCGTCTCCCCGGGCTCCAGGACCAGGCTCACGCCGCTGACCACCTCTTTCAGCTCTCCCGAGGGCGTCGGGTAGGCGATCGTCAGGTCCTCGACGGCCAGCAGCCCGGCCGGCGCGGCGCCCGTCGCGGCCGGGGCCTTCGGAGCGGGGATCCCGGCGGGCCTGCGCCGGGATCCTTCAAGGGCGTCGCGCAGCGCGTTCCCGAACAGCACCAGGCAGGAGGTGAGCGCGCCGAGCACGAGGCTGGGCCAGACGAACTGCAGGGGGGAGAGGTAGAGGTTGTGGAAGCCCTCGGAGATCATCGCCCCGAAGCTGGGGGTGGTGGCGGGCCCGACGCCGAGGAAGGCGAGGCCGGACTGGACGCCGATGGAGGAGCCGCACAGGAACGCGGTGGCGATGATGACCGGTCCGCGTACGGCGGGCAGGACGTGGCGGACCAGGATGCGCCGGTCGGACAGGCCCGAGACGCGGGCGGCGTCGACGAACAGCTCGTTCTTGACGCCCAGGACCTGGTTGCGGGTGATGCGGTAGACGCCGGGGGAGAGCAGCACCCCGAAGATCGCCATGGTGGTGCGGAAGTCGCCGCCGGTCAGGGGCATGAGCACGATGAGCAGGAGCAGCCCGGGGAAGGTCATCACCAGGCTGAACACCCACTCGGTGAGCGAGCGGAGGCGGTCGTGGTAGCCGCCGACCAGCCCGGCGGACACACCGATCACCAGGGCGATGCTCGCGCCGATGAGCGCGGAGACCGTGCTGGTGTTGATGGAGTGCAGCAGCCGTGCCCAGATGTCGCGGCCGCTGCGGTCGCCGCCCAGCGGGTAGCCGTCGGTGCCCGCGCCCGCGTCGATGTGGTCGAGCGAGGCGTGGTTCGGGTCATGGGAGGTGAGCACCGGGGCGAGCAGGCCGAGCACCACGATGAGCAGGAGCACGCTCGCGGTGATGACCGCCTGCGGGTCCCTCAGCAGCCTGCGCGCGGCCGACCTGCGGCGTACGGCGTCCTGCGGGGCGGTGGAGGCTGTCAAAAGATCCTCGCCTTCGGGTTGAGCCAGCCGTTCACGAGATCGACGGCGAGGTTGACGGTGACGACGAGGAGCACGGCGAACAGGGTGATGCCCATGATCGCGGGGACGTCGCCCTGCAGGGAGGACTCGAAGGCGTAACCGCCGAAGCCCGCGATCGCGAAGATGCTCTCGATGACGAGCGCGCCGCCGAGCATCGAGATGAACTCGAACGACAGGACCGTCAGCGCGGGCCCGGCGGCGTTGCGCAGGGCGTGGCGCAGCACCACCGACCGGGCGGACAGGCCGCGGGTGCGCAGCGTGCGCACGTAGTCCTTGCGAAGCTCGTCGACCATGGTGCCGCGCACCTGCGCGGTCAGCCCGGCGATCCCGGTGGCCACCAGCGCGATGACCGGGATGGTGATCGACCCGGCCCACCGGAGGGGATCGGCGGACAGGGGGGTGAAGCCGGTGGCGGGGAGCAGGTCCCCCCTGACCGAGAGCACGTAGACCAGCACGATCGCCAGCAGCAGGCTCGGGAAGAGGTTGCCGGCCAGCGAGGCGCCCTGGGCCACCCGGTCGACCGCGCCGCCGCGGGAGGCCGCCAGCACTCCGAGCGCCACGCTGATCACGACCGTGACCAGCAGCGCGACGACGACGATCGACATCGTCACGCCGAACCGCTGCAGGATCGTGTGCGCCACGGGCTCACCCGTGAACAGCGAGGTGCCGAGGTCGCCGCGCGCCGCGTGCACGAGCCAGTCGAGGTACTGGACGGGCAGCGGGCGGTCGAAGCCCAGCTCGGCCTTGAGCGCCCGGACGGCCTCGGGAGTGGCCGCCGGGCCGAGCCGGTTGCCGGCGATGCCGTCGAAGGAGGGGGCGAGCAGGAGGAAGGTGATCAGGGTGACCAGCACCGCGAGCACCAGTCCGGTGCCCAGGCGGCGCAGTACGTACAGGAGCATGAGCGGTTCGTCCTTCGGGGCGGTCCGGTGGGGGAGGGGACCGGGCGGTCCGCGTGCGGCACGCCCGGCCTCCGCTCAGCCGCCGGTGCCGAAGGCCCGGATCTGGCTGTAGGTGGAGGAGCCGTCGCCGAGGTACACCACGCCCTCGCCGGTCACCCAGGTGGTGCCGATGTAGAAGACCGGGGAGAACCAGCCGTTGTCGACCGCGAACGCGTTGACCTTCCGGTACGCCTCGCCCGCGGCGGCGGGGTCGGCCGCCTTGTTCGCCGCGTCGATCAGCTTCGTCAACTCCGGGTCGGTGCTGCCGAAGGGGTTGCGCTGGGAGCGGGTGCTGAAGAACAGGGTGCTCGTCACCGCGTCGCCGGCCAGGCCGTCGAGGATGAAGTACATCGGGTACTTCTTGGAGGAGAGCGCCGCGGCCTGCTGCTGGGGCGGCAGCGGGGTCCAGTTCACCTTGACGCCGATGTCGGCCAGGCTCTGGGCGATGGTCGGCTCGAACGCCTTGGTGACGGCGAGGCTGGGCATCGTCACCGGGAAGCCGTCGGGGTATCCGGCGTCGGCCAGCAGCTTCTTGGCGGCCGCGGTGTCGTGGGGGTGGGCCTCGTCCAGCCCGGGGTCGTGGGCGCCGCCGCCCTTGGGGTTGAACACCTGGGCCGTGGGCTGCCCGGAGCCGCGCAGGAAGGTCTCGGCGAGCTTGGTGCGGTCGAACGCCATGTTGATCGCCTTGCGCACCCGGACGTCCCCGAGCGGCTCGGCCACCTCGCCCGCGCGGTCGGCGAGGATCAGGCTCGCCACCGCGGTCGCCTTCACCGAGGTGATCCGCATGCCCTTGTCCTTCAGGGGCTGCAGCTGGGTGAAGTCGACGCTGCCGGCGTTGAGCTCGCCCGCCTGCAGGGCGTTGGTGACGGCCGAACGGTCGGTCATCACCCGGACCTTCACCGTCTCGAACGGGTAGGCGGCGGCGTTCCAGTGATCAGCGCGCTTCTTCAGCACGTACGTCGAGCCGGTGACCGTCGCCCCCTTGTCCAGGGTGTACGGGCCGGAGCCGACCGGATCGGCGGCTGCCTCCGGCCGGGTCATCGTCGCCGGATCGGCGATCACCCCGTTGAGGTAGGAGAGGTTGCTCAGCAGGGAGCCGTCGGGCCGCTCGAGCCCGATCACGACCGTGTCCGCGTCGGGCGCCTCGATCGTCTCGACGGCCGTCATGGCGAACTGGTTCGGTCCGGGCGTCCGGAGGAGCCGGTCCAGGCTCGCCTTCACCGCCGCCGCGTCCACCGGGGCGCCCGAGCTGAAGGTCATGCCCTTGCGGAGTTCGAGGGTCAGCGTCCTGCGGTCCTCGGAGTAGGCGTAGCTCTCCGCCGCGTTCGGCTGGATCCGCCCCTGGTTGTCGGTGTAGAGCAGCGTGTCGTACAGGGAGCTCCAGATGTAGGCGGACTGGCCGCCGTTGAGCTGGGTGATCTCGAAGGAGGGCGGGGTCCCCTGGACGGCGAGCGCGAGCTCCGCGGCGCCCTCGGACTTCGCGGACGGGTCCGACCCGCCGCCGCACGCGGCCGTCGTGAGGAGCGCCGTGGCGGCGAACGCGGCGAGGATCCGCGAGCGGTGCCGCACGGAGGGGGAGGGGGTGGTCATGGGGGCTCCTCGTCTGGTGCCTGAGGTGATCGCCCCGCTTTCTGGAGGCGCGTCGGCCATTAACGTTGTGTCCCCCGTCACCCGGCAAGCGGTTGCCATCAGTTGTCACCGCCCGGGAGCGAATCAGCGTTCTCTGCTGTGACATAGCATCTTCTTGTGGAAAAAGAGGGAGAATCCGCACCGGGTCCGGCCACCGGCCGGGCGGAACGGCCGCCGACGATCTACGACGTGGCCAGAGCCGCGGGGGTCTCCGCCTCGACCGTCTCCCGTGCCTTCGCGCGGCCCGGACGGGTCAACGCCGGGACCGTCGAGCGCGTGCGCCTGGTCGCGGCCGAGCTCGGCTACCGGGTCAATCCGCTGGCCTCCGCGCTGCCGAGGGGCCGCACCTCGATGCTCGCGCTGGTCGTCTCCGATGTGACCAACCCCGTCTACGGGGAGATCATCCGCGGTGCCGAGTCGGCCGCCGCGGAGGCCGACCACGTCCTGATCCTCATCGACGCCCAGGAGTCCGTCCGGCTCGAACGCGGCAGCCTGGAGCGGATCCTCCTGGGCGTCGACGGCGTCGTGCTCGCGGGCACCCGCATGTCGGACTCGGCGATCCGCACGGCAGCCCGGCGGCGGCCGGTGATCGTCCTCAACCGCGACGTCGCCGACGTGCCCGGCATCGTGCTGGACGACCGCCACGCGATGCGCCTGGTGGCCGAGCACCTGGCGGAGCTCGGCCACCGCGACGTCCTCTACATCTCCGGACCCGAGGCCTCCTGGGTCAACGGCATGCGCTGGAGCGGGCTGCGCGAGGCCGCCGCCGCACTCGGCCAGAAGGTCCAGCGGGTCGGCCCGTTCGTGCCCACCGTCGAGGGGGGCCGGCGCGCCGCGAGCGCGCTGGACGCCGGCAGGCCGACCGCGATCCTGGCCTACAACGACCAGCAGGCCATCGGCCTCATGCGCGTGCTGCAGTCACGCGGCATCCGGGTCCCCCACGACGTCAGCGTCGTCGGCTTCGACGACATCTATCCCGCGCGGATCGTCACGCCCGGCCTGACCACGGTCGCGGCGCCCCTCCGCGCCCAGGGCGAGGCCGCCGTGACCGCCCTCCTGTCGTCCCGTTCGACCCCGGTCCCGAGCAGGCCGATGACGCTCCCGGTCAAACTCATCGTCCGCGGCTCCACCGGCCGCCGCCGCCCCCTCCGCATCCCGCCCGTCGCGCTGCCGTAGCGGCCGCGCACCCCTTCAGATACAGGTTCTCGCAAGCGAGAATAGCACTCTCATTTTTGGAGATTCTGTGATGGTATCGGGGAGGTGCCGATGAGGGAGGGCTGATGGAGCTGGCGGGGCGTTCGGCGATCGTGGCCGGGGGTGCGGGCGGGCTCGGGAGCGCGACGGTGCGGCGGCTGGTCGCCGGAGGCGTCGGGGTGGTCGTGCTCGATCCGGACGGTGACGGTGCGGCGGCGCTCGCCGCCGAGCTGGGGGAGCGGGTGTCCGTCGTCGTCGGGGACGGCGCCGATGACGATGTCGTCCACGCGGCCATCGCCGCCGCGGGGTCGCTGGGCGTCCTCTCGATCGCCGTCAGCGCCACGGGTGTCGTCATCCGGAGCCCTCGGCTGGTCGGCGCGGACGGGTCGGTGATGGACAAAGAGGTGCTGCGCAGGAACTTCGAGCTCCATGTGATGGGTCCGTTCAACCTCGCGCGGCTCTGCGCCGCCGCGTTCGCCGCCAACGCGCCGGACCGCGACGGGCAGCGCGGTGTCGTCGTGCAGACGGCCTCGATCAGCGCCTTCGACGGGCAGGCCGCGATGGTGCCCTACGCGGCGGCCAAGGGGGCGGTGGTGGGCATGGTCCTCCCCATGGCGCGGGATCTGGCGCCGCTGGGCGTCCGGGTCTGCGCCATCGCGCCGGGCGCGTTCGCCACGCCTCGCCTGTCCTCGCCGCAGGCCCGGCGAGCGCTGATGGGCGACATCCTCTTCCCGGAACGGCTGGGCAGGCCGGAGGAGTACGCGCTGCTCGCCGAGTCCATCATCCGCAACCCCTATCTGAACGGCGAGGTCATCCGGCTCGACGGTGCCGCCCGCCTGGCACCGGAGTTCGGTGGACGGCGCTGACCGGGCCGGCGGCGGGTCAGCCCTCCTCCGGGACGGCCCCGTCGTCGAGGGGAGTCTGGAGATGGCGCTCGATCAGGGCCTGGAGTTCGGCGTGGCCCATGGTGAGGCCCAGGGTGTCCTCCAGGATCAGGGACCGGGAGATCGTCGAGATCAGCACGGTGAGGGCGAGCGGGGACAGGGTGCCGGAGTCGATGCCGCGCTCGGTGAGGTAGCGCTCGACGGCCTCCTTCTGGAGCGTGCGGAGCCGCTCGGCGTGCGCCGCGACCTCGCCGCGGACGGTCTTGCGGTGGTTGGCGAGCGCGATGAACTCCAGGTTCAGCACCGCGCCCTCGGGATGGCTGTTGTGGTCCCACAGCGTCTTCATGAGGCGGTCGGACTCCAGCGCGGTCGTCTGCGCCTGGATCTCCTGCTCGAAGCGCCGGCGCATCGTGGCCAGGAACAGGTCGTCGAGGGTGCGGAAGTAGTAGAGGACCAGCGCCGGCGCCACCCCCGCCTCGCGTGCGACCCGCCGCACGCCGACGGCCGCGTACCCCTCCTCGACCATCAGCCGTTCGACGGTGTCCAGGAGCAGGTGGCGGGTCTTGGAGTTCTCGGTGCCCATGCGGCGGGGAGCGGTCATGCCCCCATTTTCCTTGACGCCCCGGAGGCCCGGTGTTAAACAGTTGTTCAGCACCTGATGTGTCGGCCGTCACGTCGCAGCACGACCCGCGGAGATCCGAGAACGCACCACCGACCACGATCCGGAAGGCACGGCGATGACGACCGACGAGCTCTACTGGGACCCCTACGACGCGAAGTTCGCGCTGGACCCGTACCCGATCTACCAGCGGCTCCGCGAGGAACAGCCGCTGTACTACAACGAGAAGTACGACTTCTACGCCGTGAGCCGCTTCGCCGACTGCGAGCGCGGCCTGCCGGACTGGCGGACGTTCTCCTCCGCCCGCGGCGACATCCTGGAGATCATCCAGCTGGGCCAGGAGATGCCGTCCGGCACCCTGATCTTCGAGGACCCGCCGGTCCACGACATCCACCGGCGGCTGCTGTCGCGGGTCTTCACCCCGCGGCGGATCAGCATGCTGGAACCCCGGGTCCGGCGGTTCTGCACCGACGTCCTCGACCCGCTCGTCGGAACCGACCGCTTCGACCTCATCGAGGCCGTCGGCGCGGAGATGCCGATGCGCGTCATCGGCATGCTGCTCGGCATCCCCGAGGCCGACCAGCCCGCGATCCGCGACATGGCCGACGAGGCCCTGCGCACCGAGGACGGCGAGCGCATGCGGTTCAGCGGCGAGACCCTGACGAACGAGGCGTTCGGCGAGTACATCGACTGGCGCAGGGACCACCCGTCGAGCGACCTCATGACCGACCTGCTGAACGCCGAGTTCGAGGACGAGCACGGCGAGGTCCGCAGGCTCACCCGGGACGAGGTCCTCACCTACGTCACCGTGGTCGCGGCGGCCGGGAACGAGACGACGGGCCGGCTCATCGGCTGGATCGGCGCCGTGCTCGCCCAGCACCCCGACCAGCGGGCCGAGATAGCCGCCGACCCCTCCCTCGTCCCGGGGGCGATCGAGGAGATCCTGCGCTACCAGCCGACCGGCCACTCCATCGCCCGCTACGTCACCCGGGACGCGGACTTCCACGGACGGACGGTCCCGGCCGGCAGCGCCCTGCTCTTCATCGTCGGCTCGGCCAACCGCGACCCCCGCCGCCACACCGACCCCGACCGCTTCGACATCCGCCGCAACGTCGGCCAGCAGCTCACGTTCGGCCTGGGCGGCCACTACTGCCTGGGCGCCTCCCTGGCCCGCCTGGAGGGAAGGGTCGCCATGGAGGAGATCCTCAAGCGCTTCCCCGCCTGGGAGGTGGACTGGGAGGAGGCGAGGCTCGGCCAGACCTCCACCGTCCGCGGCTGGAAGACCCTCCCCCTCCTCCTGCGCTGACCGGAGACCCGAACGGAGGGGTAGGTTCTCGTGCCATGAAACCCCCCTCGGCCGGCAGCGGCGGCCACCTGGGCACCCCCCTCACGCTCCGGTCGGGTCAGGTCCTGCCCAACCGGCTGATGAAGTCGGCGTTGAGCGAGGGGCTCGCCGAGCCCGACGGCGCGCCCGGCACCCGCCTGGAGAACCTGTACCGCAGATGGAGCGGCGGCGGCTACGGCCTGCTGGTCACCGGCAACGTCATGGTCGACCGCAGGCACCTGGGCGAGCCGGGCAACGTCGTCGTCGAGGACGACCGCCACCTCGCCGCGCTGGCCCGGTGGGCCGGGGTCCACCATGAGCACGGCGGGCCGATCTGGGCGCAGCTCAACCACCCCGGCCGCCAGGCCAACCAGCGCACCGGGCGCAACCGCCCGGTCGCGCCCAGCGCGATCGCCGCGCGCGTCCCCGGCGCCGCCAGGCCGCGCGCCCTGCGCGACGAGGAGATCCGCGAGATCATCGAGCGCTTCGGCACGGCCGCCGCCGTGGTCGAGGCCGCCGGGTTCGACGGCGTGCAGATCCACGGAGCGCACGGCTATCTCGTCACCCAGTTCCTCTCGCCCAGGTCCAACCGGCGCGACGACGCCTGGGGCGGCGATCCGCAACGCCGCCGCGCCTTCGTGATCGAGGTCCTGCGCGCCGTCCGCGCGGCCGTCAGTCCCGGCTTCTCCGTCGGGATCAAACTGAACTCCGCCGACTTCCAGCGCGGCGGATTCACCGAGGAGGAGTCCCGCGGCGTCGTCGGCGCCCTCGTCGCCGAGGGCGTCGACCTCATCGAGATCAGCGGCGGCTCCTACGAGGCCCCGGCCATGATGGGCGTGATGGCCGAGTCCACCCGCGCCCGCGAGGCGTACTTCCTGGACTACGCCCGCACCGTCCGCGAGGTCGCCGGCGGGACGCCGATCGCCGTCACCGGAGGGTTTCGCACCCGCGCCGCGATGGAGCAGGCGCTCGCCGACCGCGACTGCGACATCATCGGCCTCGGACGGCCCGCCTGCCTCACCCCCGACGCGCCCAAGGCCCTCCTCGAACACGGCAGGGAACGGCTGGACGTCCCCGCCATCCGCATGGGCGCCCGCGGCCTGCTCGGCCGCGTCACCGACCTGCGCCCCCTGGACAGCGCGGTGAACCTGCAATGGCACGCCGAGCAGCTCCACCGCATGGGGGAGGGCCGCGACCCCGACCCCGCCCGGCCCTGGTGGCGCACCCTCGGCTCGATGGTCAGCAAGGGCCCCGCCGCCCTCCGCCCCAAGCGAAGCTGACCGCGGCGGCAGGGCGCGGCGGGGTCCGCGGCGCGGAGGGCTCCCGGCTCAGCCCGCGCCGAACTGCTTGGCGAGCTGGGGGTAGCGCATGGTGTGGGCGCCTCCGTCGACCAGGATCGTGTCCCCGGTCATCCAGGAGGACGCGTCGGAGGCCAGGAACAGGGCGGCCGAAGCGACGTCGCCGGGCTGTCCGCCGCGGCCCAGCAGGACGTTCTCCAGGTACTCGTCCTCGACCGGTGTGCCCTTGAAGCCGGCGGTGAGGGGGGTGTCGATGAGTCCGGGGGCGATCGCGTTGACCCTGATGCGGCGGGGGCCCAGGTCCATGGCGGCGACCTTGGTGAGCATCTCCACGCCGGCCTTGCTCGCGCAATAGGCGGCGAAACCCGAGGCGGGCTGCCGCGCGTTCAGCGAGGCGATGTTGACGATCGCGCCGCCGTCGGCCATCTGGAGCGCCTCGTGCTTGACGGACAGGAAGACGCCGGTCAGGTTCAGGTCGATGACGCGGCGCCATTCGGACAGGGGCAGGTCGGTGACGGTGCCGAAGGTGCCGGACCCGGCGGCGTTCACCGCGATGTGCAGCGGGCCGAAGGCGTCGGCCGCGGCGGTGACGGCCCGCTGCACCTGGTCCTCGTCGGTCACGTCCGCGGCCAGCCCCTGCGCCTGGCCGCCGATGTCGGCCGCGTGCCGGGCCACCGCCTCCTCGGCGATGTCGACCAGGGTGACGCGGGCGCCCGCCCGGGCCAGCACGCGGGCGCACTCCAGCCCGATGCCCGAGGCCGCGCCGGTCACCAGCGCGTGCCTGCCGTCCAGCCTGTCGCTCATGTGCTCTCTTCTCTCTGTCGGATTCTCGTCGGGAACGGGGGGGTCCGTTCGGTCACTACTTGAGGGGGATGTTCTGGTAGTACGGGACGACGATCTCGTCCGTGGCGTCGACGTCGCCCAGCATGGAGGTGGTCATCGGGTGCACGGCCTCGTTGGAGACGGCGACGTTGATGAGGGCGGGCCTGCCGGAGTCCAGGGCGCGGCGGACGGCGGGGCCGAGGTCGTCGAGCTTGTCGACGCGCTCGCCGTGGGCGCCGAAGGCTTCGGCGACCTTCTCGTACGGGGTGGGGGCCAGGCGGCTGATGATGTCGTTGCCCTTGCCGAACAGGACGTCCTGGCCGTGGATCGACATGCCCCAGGTGTCGTTGGACATCACCACGGTGACGACGGGCAGGCCGTGCCGGACCATGGTGTCGAGCTCCTGGATGTGGAAGCCGATGGCGCCGTCGCCGGTGATCTGCACGACGCGGCGGCCCGGCTCGGCGCGCTGGGCGCCGATGGAGACGCCCTGGCCGATGCCCAGGTGGCCCTGGTAGCCGGGGTTGAGCACGATCTCCGGCGCGGTCGCGGTCAGGGCGGAGTTGGTCCAGCCGGCGGTCTCGCCGCCGTCGGCGACGACGACGGCGCCCGGGTCGAGCGCGGCCATGACCTCCCTGGCGGCGTGGTAGGGGTGGATCCGGCCGTCGATCTCGGTGGGGGCGTCGGCGAACATGAGGTCGACGAGCCCGGCGGCGCCCACCACCTTCTCCGCCCACGCGGAGCGGTCCGCCCAGCGGCCTTCGCGGGCGGCGAGCAGGGCGGCGAGGGTCTCGGCTCCGTCGGCCTGCACCGCGACGTCGACCGGGGCCAGGCGCCCGATCTCCGCGGCGTCGGCGTCGACCTGGACGATCCTGGCGTCGTCGGGGAGGAGCGCCCCGGGGCCTCCGCCGGAGAAGAGGCTCAGCGGGAAGCCGAGCAGCATGACCGCGTCGGGTGAGCCGCCTCCCGTCATGCGCAGCGCGACGAGCGAGGCCAGGCCCCGGGCGTTCAGGGGGTGGTCGGCCGCGAGCCCGCGGGAGGCGGGGCCGCCCGAGAGCACGGGGATGCCGGTGGTCTCGGCGAACTCGGTGAGGACGTCGCGGTCCTGCCACCACAGTGAGCCCTCGCCCACGATGGCGACCGGCCTTTCGGCGTTCTCCAGCAGCGCCAGGGCGTCGGTGAGCGCCTGGCGGCCGGGGCCTGGGCGGGCGCCGATCCGCGGGTGTCCCGCGGGCTTGAGGTGGGCCTCGTTCACCGGGGTGAAGGCCACGTCGATGGGGAGTTCCAGGACGACCGGGCCGGGACGGCCGGACAGGGCGTGGCGGACGGCCAGTCCCACCAGGTCGGGGATGCGCTCGGGGGTGGTGATGCGGTGGGCCCACTTGGTGACCGGGGCGAGGGCGGCGATCTGGTCGAGGCCGCCCTGCAGCTCGCGGGTCTCGACCTCGCGCAGCGGGGGAGCGCCGATGACCACCAGCAGGGGGACGCCGTCGGCGTAGGCGTTGGTGATGCCGGCGAAGGCGTTGGCGAAGCCGGGCCCGCTGGTCACCGCGGCCACGGCGAGCCCGCCGGTGACCCGGGCGTAGCCGTCGGCGGCGTTGACCGCCGCGGCCTCGTGCCGGAAGTCCAGCAGCTCGATGCCGTTGTCCACGCAGCCCTTGAAGAACGAGTCCAGGTGGCCGCCGTGGAGGGTGAAGACGACCTCGGTCGTCTCGGCCAGCGTCCTGGCCAGGAGGGTGCCGCCGTTCAGGTGCATGAGGCTCCTCAGAAGTAGCAGTTTCTTGGCGGGGGGCTTCCGGGAAGGGTCCGCGCGGAACGCGGCGGCCTCGGCGCCTCAGGGAGGCGCCAGGCCTCCGAGCAGCACTTCCAGCACGTCTCCGGTGGCCTGCTCCAGGCTCGTCCCGGTGCGGCCGGTGACCCACCGGCCGGTGGCGGTGGCCATCCCCGTGACGATGAGCCAGGACAGGAACCCCGGCTCCAGCCGCGCGTCGAGCTCTCCGGACCGCTGCCCGTCCTCGACGATCTCCGCCACGAGCGCCAGCAGTTCGGGGTGCACGGGCGCGTCCCCGGCCGCCGAGAACAGGGCGGGACCGGCCTCGGAGAGGAAGGCGCGCAGCATCTCCCGCAGCGCGGGTCCCGTGGCCGTCCAGCTCGCCGCCAGGGTCTGCTGGACGACCCGCAGCCGCTGCACGGCGCCGGCGGCGGGCCGGGCGGCCGCGGCCTCGCGGGCGTCCCGGGCCAGCCGGTGGTTGAACTCCAGCAGCAGCCCGGCCTTGGCCCCGTAGATCCGGAAGAACGAGGCGCGGCCGACCTCGGCGCGTGCGCAGATCTCGTCGATGGTGACCTCGTCGAAGGACCGCTCGGCCAGCAGGTCCAGTGCGGCCGCGTAGATCTCGTCCCGCGCCCGCTGCCTCTTGCGCTCGCGCAGGTTCGGGGTCGGGGAATGCGGTGCGGACCTGCGCATCGGTGTCCCGGCCTCCTCATCGCGGGCGAACGATGATCTTGACGTGCTCGTCGGGGCTGTGCAGGTCGGCGAAGGCCTTCGCGACGCCGTCGAGGCCCACGGCGCCGGTGACGAAGGACTCGGCCTCGACGCGTCCGCTCGCCAGGAGGTCCAGGGCGTGGGCGAACTCGGCCTGGCGGTAGGCGAAGACGAAGGTCAGCGACACCTCTTTGAGGATGGCCGAGACCGGGGTGATCGTGTCGGGCGCGATGCCCACGCCGACGACGACGATGCGGCTGTGGCGGGGCACGCCTTCGATGATCTGCTGGATGAGCCCGGGGGCGCCGACGCACTCGAAGGCGACGACGTTCCCCGCGGGGACGTCGTCGGCCAGCAGGGGGGAGGGGGGCCGTTCGACGACGCCCAGGTCGGCCCACTTCTCGTAGGGGGAGGAGGTGGCCGGGTCCAGCACGACGTCGGCGCCCAGCCGCTCGGCCAGGGCGCGGCGGGCGGGGGAGAAGTCGGCGGCGACGACGGGGCCGTGGCCGTCGGCCTTCAACGCCGCGATGACGGCCAGGCCGATGGGGCCGCAGCCGATGACCAGGGCCGCGTCGCCGGGGGCGGGCCGGGCGGCGCGCACCGCGTGGACGGCCACGGCGAGGGGCTCGGTCAGCGCCGCGTGGTCGTCGGGCAGGCCGTCGGGCACGCGCAGCAGCAGGGACTCCTGCATCACCGCCCGCTGGGCGAACCCGCCGGGCAGCTCCGGGGACAGGCCCAGGTCCACCGGCCCGGCCGCGCCCAGCACGTGGGGCACCGACACCACGCGCGTCCCCGGGGCGAACCGCCCGGCCGCGCCCGGGCCGGTCTCCAGGATCTCGGCGCAGAACTCGTGGCCCAGGACGATCCGGGGGGCCTGGTCGCCCAGGCCGGCCAGCGCGTCGACCAGGTGCAGGTCCGAGCCGCAGATCCCGGCGGACAGCGGCGCGACCAGGACCTGCCCCTGGCCGGGCACCGGTTCGGGAACCTCTCCGACCTCCACGCCGCCGGCGGTGGTGAAAGCAGCGAGCACGGTTCCTCCCGAAGCAGAGATACTCGGGTACCAAGAGATACTGGAGTATCTTTTATATGACAAGAGGTTCGAACCGGCCGCTTCCCGATCTCGCCCGTCGGGTGCGTTTTCGGGGCCTCCGCCCGCCCGCGGCGCGTCCGCGGGCGGGCGGCGACGCTCAGAAGTCCACGGAGGAGGCGGTTCCGCCCGTGATGGGCGACGACCGGTTGGAGGGGAACTCCGGCCGGTGGTAGCCGTCGAAGCGCAGGTCGCCGTCGCGCAGCTCGCGGATGGTGAGGAAGTCGCCCTTGTAGCCCTTGTGGTCCCAGGGGCCGAACTGGATGTAGGTGCCGGGGCCGCCGTTGGTGGCGGGCATCCACCGGATCCGCTCGATGCCGTCCTTGACGTCCTCGGGTGTGGCCATGGCGGCGTTGCCGATGCCGTGGACGCCCGAGCGCGCGGTGTCGTAGGCCAGGGCGATGACCACGTTGCGCGAGACGCGGCCGAAGCGGGCCTCGAACCGCTGGATCATCGCCCGGTAGTTCGGGTTCTCGCCGGCGCCCTCGTGGCCGAGCTGGTCGACGCCGTGCCAGCCCTCCAGGCCCTCGGCCCATTTGTTGGTGTTGGAGTAGAACATGAAGGCGGTGCCCATGACGCGCGGCGGGTCCCAGTCCAGGGCCTTGAAGGCGTCGTGGAAGTGGAAGGTGGAGTAGCCGTAGCCGCCGTAGTAGATGGCCTCGACGCCCTGCTCGCGCATTTTGGCGAGCTGCTCCTTGAGGCCGCGGGGGTTGGGGCCGAGCTTGACCTCCCGCACGATGTTGACGCCGAGGCGGTTGGCCTCCTCGCGGAAGAAGTCGGCGTAGTCGCGTCCCGAGGAGCCCTGCTCCCAGAACATGCCGACCTCGGTGAAGCCCTTCTGCTTCATCCACTGGGCGCACATCACGCCTTCGCTGGGGATGTCGCCGTTGGCGATGGTGAAGTTGTACTCCGAGGCGTAGCGCCAGGCGCCGGTCCAGGCGATGCAGGCGACCTTGCGCTGGTTGACCAGGTTCTGGATGTTCAGCGAGTTGTCCGAGATCATCGGGCCGAGCACGACGACGCAGCCCTGGTCGCACAGCCACTCGTAGCCCTTGCGGACCTTGCCGTAGTTCTCCCGCGGCAGGCCGCGGGCGTCGGCGATGACCAGCTGGACCGGGCGGTCGTAGACGCCCTCGTTCAGCGCGTCCTCGATCGCCAGGATCGTGGCGTCGATCCAGTCGGCCAGGAGCTGGCCCAGCTCGATGTCGATGAGCACGCCGATCTTGACCGGCTCGAACGCGTCCCCCTGGCTCACCAGCCCCCGCGTCGGCGGATAGACGACGATGTTCTGGTACGCGCGCTCACCGACGCGGCCGCCGCCCTCGTACCACCGCTGGTTCCCCCAGTCGCCGGACTCGGCGGTGTCGACACCGGAGTGCACGGTGCACACCGCGCGGTCCTCGCGCGCGATGCCCGGATCCACGATCTCCGGGAACATGCGGTCCACGAGCTCTCCGCCGTGCGCGTCCCGGGCGGTCGCGTCGTCAGACATGGGCTCCTCCTTCGTGTGTGCGGTCAGGCATCGCCTATTTAATAATTTATATAGATGGCGAGTGGGAGAAGGCAAGGGAAGAGGGCGGTCACGGTTTCGATCCGGCGACCTCGGGCCGCAGCGGGCTCTCCTCTATCGAGCCCAGGCCATATGCAATATATGGAGTAGCTTGTCCTCCCGTCGGAGACGAGAACCGAGGAGGCCGGCCGGTGTTCATGATGCGTTTCGACATGCGCGCTCCGTCGACGGGGGCGCCCGCGGCGGAGCTCTACGCCGCCGCGCTCGAGATGGCCGGGTGGGCGGAGCGGCACGGGTGCCTGAACATCATGCTCTCGGAGCACCACGCCTCCGACGACGGCTTCCTGCCCTCGCCGCTGATGCTGGCCGGTGCGCTGGCGGCGCGCACCACGAGCCTGCCGATCACCGTGGCGGTCGTGATCCTGCCGCTCTACGAGCCGGTCCGCCTGGCCGAGGAGATGGCGGTGCTGGACATCATCAGCCGGGGCAGGGTGATGTACGTCGCCGGCGTCGGCTACCGGCCGGCCGAGTACGAGATGCACG
Organism: Actinocorallia libanotica; assembly: GCF_039525175.1. NCBI lineage: Bacteria > Bacillati > Actinomycetota > Actinomycetes > Streptosporangiales > Thermomonosporaceae > Actinocorallia > Actinocorallia libanotica. The sequence continues at coordinate 54,930 of NZ_BAAAHH010000020.1, read as the reverse complement.
GGGTGGACTTCCACCGCCGGGGGAAGCTGGCGGAGGAGAAGCTCAAGGTGCTTCTGAAGGCCAAGACCGGGGAGCCGTTCGAGTACGGGGGGCGGCGCGTCCGCGTGACGCCGCCGCCCGCGACGCCGGGCGGTCCGATGGTCGCCTGGGGCGGCAGCAGCCTCGTGGCCGCCCGCCGCGCCGGCCGGTACGGGCTGGGTTTCTTCGCCCAGAGCGGCGAGCCCGAGCTCCGCACCGCCTACCGGGAGGCCGCGCGTGCGGCCGGGCACGAGCCGGGCATGTGCGTCCTGACGCCGGCGGACACGCCGACGACCGTGTTCGTCGCCGAGGACGTCGACCGGGCGTGGGAGGAGCTCGGCCCGTATCTGATGCACGACGTTCTGAGCTACGCCTCCTGGAACGAGGGCGTCACCGGCACCGCCAGCCTGTCGGCGGCCAGGACGGCCGAGGAGCTGCGCGCCGAGAACCGCAGCCACCGCATCCTCTCGGTGGAGCAGGCGATCGCGTCGGTGCGGGCCGGCGCGCCGCTGGCGCTGCATCCGCTGGTCGGCGGCCTGCCGCCGGAGACCGCATGGCGCTACCTGCGCACGGTCGCCGACAGGGTGCTGCCCGCGCTGCCCTGAGCGGCACGCCGGTCTTCCGTCCTTCAGCCCTTCCGGGTACGGGCCTGCGTGGTCCCTCCTCATGGGACGGCCTTGTGGAATAAAATTAATCATATAAAATAAACATGACGGTTCGCCGATGGGGTGACGCCGCCCCGCTCTCCGAAGGCCCCGGCCCTGCGCCTGCCGGGTGGTTCGGGGGGCGGGGAGGGGTGAACGCTCCCTCCTCGGTTCGGGATCGCGGTGTGGGCACGTGCCAGATGGCGCGTGCCCACACTTGCGTCTTGCTTGCTTAGGCGCAGAGGTATTCATCTATCCGTAAGCCTCATGCGAAAGACATGCTCTTTCCTGATCCAGGAACCCTCTCCAGGAAAGCTATTGCATGATCCGGCGGGGTTGTGGCAGCCTTCGCGATGAGGCGCAGCTCACATCCGATCGCCTGCCCGCAGGCGATCTTCCGGCGTGTCGGAGTCTGACGATGCCTTCGTTCCCTTCCGGTAGAACTTCGAAGATCACCATCGGCCTGGGCGTGCTCTCCCTCCTCACGGCCTGCGCGAGCAACGGCGGCCCCCCTTCCGGGAACGGCGGCTCCCAGGGCGTGACGGACACCTCGATCAAGGTCGCCGGCCTGCTCACCAAGACCAGCTCGATCGGCTACTCCACGGCCGAGGCCGAGCTCGGCGCCAAGGCGCGCTTCGAGCGGGCCAACGCCGGGGGCGGCGTCAACGGCCGCAAGATCGAGTTCCTGGGCGCGGAGAACGACTCGATGGACCCCGCCACGGGCCTGGCCGCGACCCGCAGGCTGGTGGAGAAGGACGGGGTCTTCGCCATCGTCCCCGTCAGCGCGCCGAGCTTCAGCGGCATGGAGTACCTGGAGCAGAGGAAGACGCCGTGGTTCGGCTGGATCACCAACCCCGCCCAGTGCGGCCTGTCCACGGCCTTCGGCTACAACGGCTGCCTGACTCCCAAGCCCGGCGTCAAGCTCGCGCCCTGGTGGGGCGAGCAGATCACCGCCGAGCTCGGTGGCAAGGACAAGTCGGTGTGGCTGCAGGGCACCGACACCACCTCCAGCAAGGCCGGTACGGAGGCGATCCGCCAGACCTTCTCCGACACCGGCTTCAAGATCACCGGGGTGGCGAACACGGTGCCCGCCGGCGCCCCGCCGCAGGACTGGCTGCCCTACGTCAACAAGGTGAAGGCGGCCTCAGGCGGCGGGTGGCCGGACATCGTCGCGTCCATCATGTCGGGCGTCAAACACAACAACGGCTTCTACGCGGCCCTGAAGAAGGCGGGCTTCAAGGGAATGATCACCGACGCGACCAGCTACGACCCCAAGGTCCTGGCCGACCCGCAGAGCGTCGCGGCGCTCGAGGGCGTCTACGTCGGCCTGCAGGTGGCGGCGTTCGAGTCGCGGTCCCCGGAGGTCGAGCTGATGAAGCAGGACCTGCGCAGGACCGGCGGCCAGGACATCGTGTTCAGCCAGCAGATGGCGATCGGCTACTGGTCGGCGGACGTCTTCCTCAAGGTGCTGGAGAAGACCGGCGAGGACGTGACCCGCGAGAGCTTCCTGAAGGCCTCGGACGGCTTCTCCTACGAGAACGCCGGCTTCGGCAGGATCGCCTATCCCCGGAACAAGACGCTCTCCTCCGGGTGCGGCACCCTGGTGCAGATCGTGGGCGGCGGGTTCCGCGTCGCCCAAGAGCTGAAGTGCGTCGACCCCGTCGAGTGACCCCCTCCACTTCTGCCCGTCCGCCGCGGCGCCGGAGACGGTGCCGCGGCCGGCCGCACCCCGGGACTGATGCATGACGGAATTCATCTCTTACGTTCTCAGCGGCCTGGTGACCGGCGCGGTCTTCGCGCTCATGGCCTCGGGCCTCACCCTCACCTACGCGACGACCGGCGTGTTCAACTTCGCCCACGGAGCCGTCGGCTTCACCTCCGCGCTGGTCTTCTTCGAGCTCACCGCGGGAGCGGGCTGGCCCACCTGGCTCGCCGGCCTGGTCGCGGTGGCCGCCGCCGGTCCGGTGCTGGGCGGCCTGCTGCACAAGGTGATGTTCCGAAGGCTGGCGGCGGCCGGCGAGACCGCGCAGATCGTCGCGACCATCGGCCTGAACATCGCGCTGCCCGCGCTCGGCCTCGGCCTCATCGACCTGTTCAACGAAGGGTTCGGCCTCCGCCTTCCCAGCGTCACCGAGGGCGGCGCGGCCCGCGGCCTGGGTCCGCAGCCGGTCGAGACCTGGGAGGTGGCCGGCGTCGTGCTGGACTCCGACCAGCTCATCGCCTTCGCGGTCGCGCTGCTGATGGCGGCGCTGCTGTGGGCGCTGATGAGCCGCACCCCGCTCGGGCTGCGGATGCGCGCCGCGGTCGACCGCCGCGCGCTCGCCGAACTGCGCGGCGTGGACGTCGACCGGGCCTCGGCCCAGGCGTGGATGCTCGGCTCGACGCTGGCCGCGGTGGCGGGCGTGCTCGCCGTGCCCACCCTGGGCCTGGACTCCGCGGCCTTCCTCGTCCTGCTGTTCACCTCGGCGACCGCGGCGGTGTTCGGCCGCCTGGTCTCCATCCCGGTCACCTTCGCGGCCGGCCTCGCGCTGGGCGTCCTGCAGAACCTCGTCGCCGGATACGGGGACTTCGCGGAGAACGTCACGGGAATCCGGACGGCGGTGCCGGTCCTCCTGCTGTTCGTCGGCCTGATCGTCTTCAACCGCTCCCGCGACCGGGTGGCCGGATCCATCGCCGAGGATCCGCCGCCGCCCGACTACCTCGCCGGCCTGCCGCGGTGGCGCCGGATCCTGCCGTGGGGCGTATCGCTGGCGGCGCTGCTGGCGTGGACGTTCACGATCGGTGACTCCTACTGGGTGGGCGTGGTCTCCCAGGGCCTGCTGCTCGCGCTGGTCTTCTGCTCGTTCGTGGTCGTCACCGGCATCGGCGGCATGGTCAACCTCGCCCAGGCCGCCTTCGCCACGATGGCCGCGCTCACCGTGGGGCTGGCGCTCGACCGGGGGCTGCCCCTCGGGCTCGCGATCGTCCTGGGCGTCCTGGCCGCGGCGGCGGCCGGGGTCGTGGTGGCGCTGCCCGCGCTGCGGCTGGGCGGCAAGGTGCTGACGCTGGCCACGCTCGCCCTGGCGCTGCTGGCCGACCAGGTGCTGTTCCAGATCCCGGCGTTCGGCAACGACACGCTCGGCTGGCGGCTGCCCGCGCTCTCGCTGGGCTTCACCGACACCGACGACCCCCGCACCCGGGTGGTCCTGCTGCTGGCGCTGATCGGCGTGGTCGGGCTGCTCGTGCGCAACCTGGAGCACTCCGCGTCCGGCCGGGCGATCCTCGCGGTGCGCTCGGCGCCGTCGGCCGCCCAGGTCATCGGCATCTCGGCGACCCGCACCAAGATCACGCTGTTCGTGCTGTCCTCGGCGGTGGCCGGGCTCGGCGGCGTGCTGTACGGCGTCTTCAACCGGATGATCACCATCACCGACATGCCGGCCGCCGTCGGTTTCGTCTGGCTGGCGGTCGTGGTGGTGCAGGGCGTGCGGCGGGTGGCCGGAGCGGTCCTGGGCGGCATGTTCATGGTGTTCGTGCCGGAGCTCCTGCACACCTTCACCGACTCCCAGCACCTGGCGATGGCGCTGTTCGGCCTGGGCGGCGTCGGGCTGGCCATGCACCCGGACGGGATCCTCTCCCAGGCCGCCGAGCGGCGCTACCAGCGGCGCCGCAGGCGGGAGCGGGCCGAACGCGCCAAGGCCCTGGCGGAGGAGGACGTCGAGACCGTCGACCTGGCCAGGACCCCCGAGACATCCGAGGCACCCGAGGCGCCCGGGGCGTCCGTGCTCGCGGTCGAGGAGCCTTCGCCCATCGCGGCGGAAGCGCCTTCGGCGGCGGACGCATTGCGTCTGGAGGGCGCCGTGGCCGGCTACGGCGACACGACGGTGCTGCGCGGTGTCGACCTGGCCGTGCCCGCCGGCCGCGTCGTGGCGCTGCTGGGCGCCAACGGTGCCGGGAAGTCCACGACGTGCCTGGCCGCGGCGGGCCTCGTGCCGTTGACCGCAGGCCGGGTGCGCATCGACGGAGCCGACGTCACCGGTCTTCCCGCGCACCGCAGGGCGGGTGCGGGAGTGTTCCTCGCTCCCGAGGGCCGCGGCGTCTTCCCCGGCCTGACCGTCGAGGAGAACCTCGCGCTCCTTCTGCGGGAGGACGCCAGGGCGGAGGTCTACGACCGGCTCCCCGTCCTGGCCGAACGTCGCGCGATCGACGCCGGCGCGCTCTCCGGCGGCGAGCAGCAGATCCTCGCGCTGGCTCCCGCGCTGGTGCGCCCGCCGCGCATCCTGATCGCCGACGAGCCTTCGCTCGGGCTCGCTCCGCTGGTCGTCGAGGAGATCTTCCAGATCTTCGACGAGCTGCGCCGGAGCGGCGTCGCACTGCTGGTGGTGGAGGAGAAGGCGGGTGAGGTGCTCGCGATGGCCGACACCGTCGCGTTCATGCGGCTGGGCCGCGTGGTGTGGAGCGGAGCCCGCTCCGAGGTCGACGACGACCTGCTGACGAACGCCTATCTCGGAGCTCTGGAGGCGGCACGATGAGCGAGGGCGTGATGACGCGGACGGCGGTCGAGGTGGCGGGAGTGGGTGTCAACTTCGGCGGCGTCCGCGCCCTGAACGGCGTGTCCTTCGCGGTGGAGGAGGGCCGTACCTACGGGTTCATCGGCCCGAACGGTGCGGGCAAGACCACGCTCTTCGACGTGGTGACCGGGCTGCGCCGCCCCACGGCCGGCACGGTCCGGCTGCACGGGGCGGACGTGACGGCGACCGGCGCGCTCGGCCGTTCCCGTATGGGGATCCGCCGCACGTTCCAGCGTCCCCAGGTGTTCGGCCGCCTGACCGTCCTGGACAACGTGCTCACCGCACTGGAGTGGCACGGCGGCGGGGGAGGGCTGCTCGGCGACCTCCTGGCCCTCCCCTCCCGCAGGGCGCGCGAACGCGAGCGCCGGGAACGCGCGCTCGCCGTGCTGGAGCGGTGCGGTCTGGCCTCCCTGGCCGGCGCCTACGCCGCGGATCTGCCGATCGGCCGGCGCCGCATGGTGGAGCTGGCCCGCGCGATCGCCGACGACCCGTCGGTACTGCTGCTGGACGAGCCGACCTCCGGCCTGGACGCCGACCAGAGCGCCCGCTTCGCCGAGGTGATCGCCGGGCTGGACGTGACGATCCTGCTGGTCGAGCACGACGTCGGGTTCGTGATGGACACCTGCGAACGCCTCGTCGTGCTGAACCTGGGCGAGGTCATCGCCGAGGGCGCCCCGGCCGAGATCAGGGAGGACCCGGTGGTCCGCTCCGCCTATCTCGGCTGAGCACCGGACGAGCGAAAGGGCCACGCTTCAGCGGGGCCCTTTCACCGTTCCCGCGAACGGGTCAGCGCAGCTTCCATTCGACGCGCCTGCCGGACTTGAAGACCTCCTGCCCCTCGGACAGGGTCTCCTCGCTGAGGGACGCCTGCACCAGGGTGTCGCCGACGGCCAGGGCCTGGCGGTATGCCAGTTCCCGGGTGTACCAGATGGAGCGGACGGTGCCCTGGAGGGCGAGCGTCGGCTGCGAGGCGATGGTCTGGGCCAGCTCCAGCGCCTTCTCCTGCAGCTCCTCCGCGGGCACGACCTCCTGCACCAGCCCGATCTGGTGGGCGCGCCGGGCGCTCATCCGCTCGTAGGAGCCCATCAGCGACATGCGCATGACCTCGCCCAGCGGCATGCGCTGGGCCATCATCATCGACTCGTAGACGGTGGCCATGCCGTAGGTGGTGTGCGGGTCGAAGAAGGTGGCGTGCTCGGCGGCGATCATGAACTCGACCTCGCCGAGGAGGTAGAAGGCGCCGCCGCAGGCCATGCCGTTGACCGCGCCGATGATCGGCTTCCACAGGTCGGCGGCGGTCTTGGGCATCAGCCAGTCGCCGGGCTCGTTCTGGTGCATCGGGGTGGCGCCCTGCTGCCCGAGCTCGGGGGTGCGGTCGTCCTCGCCGACGGCGGCGGCGGTGCGGTCCAGGCCGGTGCAGAAGGACTTGTCGCCGGCTCCGGTGAGCACGATCGCCCGGATGCCGTCGTTGGCGCGCAGTTCCCGCCAGCAGGCGTGCACCTCTTTGATCATCTGCATGTCGAAGGCGTTGTGGACCTCCGGACGGTGGAGGGTGACCCGGGCGACCGGCCCGAACTCCTCGTACTTCAGGGTCTGGTAGCGGGACAAGCCGTCTCCTTAGATGAGGTCCAGGGTGCCAAGGTCGCGGATCATGGCGCATGAGCGGCGCGTCATGGCCAGGAACATCCGGTCTCCGCGTTCGGTCGGGGAGCCGTAGACGCAGCCCAGAACGGTGGTCAGCGGTCCCTGGAGGGCGGTGAACCGGTAGTCGTCGAAGCACTCCTCCAGGTCGTAGTCGTCCACACCGTAGGAGACGAGTTCCGCGTGGTAGCGCGCGACGAGGTCGCGTTCGAGGCCCGCGCGGTCGGCCGAGCGCAGGCCGGTGCCCAGGAAGAACGCCAGGTCGCGGAGCGGGTGCCCGAGGCAGAGCGTCTGCCAGTCCACGGCGATCACCTCGCCGCCGCCGGGGTGGAAGAGCAGGTTGTCGGGCCGGTAGTCGCCGTGGACGGGGCCGAACCGCTCGGGACGGCCCCGCACCCAGTCCCCGATCCGCTCGGCGGTCTCGCGAAGGGTGCGCGCGTCCTCCGCGGCGAGCCGGCCGGTGAAGCGCTCGACGAAGGGCTCGACGCAGCCGGCGAAGGCGTTCGCCAGGTCCTGGGCGCTCGTCCCGCCGGGGGCGTCCTTGAGCCAGGGCAGGTCCGGCAGCCTCGGGTCGCACCATCGCGGCCCGTGCAGTCCGGCCAGGTTGACCACGGCCGCCGCCGCCTCCTGCGGGGAGCAGCCGGTGATCTGGTCGCCCTGCTCGGCGGGGAAGGCGTCCTCCAGGAGGAGGGTGAAGGCGGTGCCGTCGTCGGAGATCGCCTGGTGGTGGCAGACGGGCGTGCGCACCGCCACGGTGTGCGCGAGGTCCTGGTAGAAGGACACCTCGGCGCGGTAGGCGGGGACGAGGAGGATCCGGACCTCCTCGTTCTCGGCGGGCAGCTTGGCGACGAGGCTGCGCGGCACCTCCGGGGCGCCCTCCAGCTCCAGCCGGTAGCAGGTGCCGATCTGGCCCGAGCCGACCCGCTGCCGCCGCACCCGGGTGACCTCGCCGTCCAGGACCCCGCTCAGCCAGGACGCGGTCAGCTGCTCGGGCCGGTCCACCACGGCCGTGCGCGTCATCGGGGCGTCCTTCCGGGGTTGAGGTCGGCGCGGACGCCGAAGCCCGCCGGGCGCACCGCGCGGTAGGCGGCCAGGACGGGCTCCAGTTCGGCGGGGGTGGCGCCGTGCAGGATCACGCCGTCGGCTCCGGCGGCGAACTGGTCGAGCACCCGCGCGGCGCACCGTTCGGGCGAACCGGTCGCCGAGGCCTCCAGCCACTCGCCGGGGATCAGCTCGTTCAGCCGCTCCAGCTGCTCGGTGGTGCCGGTCGCGTCGAACGCCCCCCGGAAGCCCGAGACGAGCTCGTCGGCGCGGAAGCGGGCCAGAACCTCGGGGTCCCAGCCGTTGAGCCGGACGAGGAGGTCGCCGTACCCCTGGAGGTAGGTGGCCAGGCGTCCGGTGAGCTTCTTCAACCGCAGGTCGTGGTCGATGTGGTCGCCGACGGTGGCCAGCACCGACCAGACCCGCACCGAGGAGGGGTCGCGCCCCGCCTTCTCCGCGCCGCGCCGCACCGCCTCGACCGAACGGGCCAGGGTCTCGTCGGTGAAGAAGGTGTGCAGGACGACGCCGTCGGCGACGCGTCCGGCGAACTCCAGGGTGCGTTCGCCCATGGCCACCATCATGATCGGGATGTCCTCGTGGAACGAGGGGTCCTGCATCAGGTAGGGGAAGCGGCCGGCCGGGCCGTCGTGGCCGGTGACGGGCTCGCCCCGCCACAGGGTGCGCAGGACGCCGATGACGTCTTCGAGCTGGGCCTGGGTGACGCGGGGCAGGCCCATCACGTCGAAGAGCATGTCGAAGCCGCGGCCGAGGCCGAGGGCGAAGCGGCCGCCGGTGAGGCGGTGCATCGTGGTGGCGAACGTCGCGGTCAGCAGCGGGTGCCGGGTGTTGTGGTTGGTGGCTCCCGTCGCGACGCCCAGCCGTTCGGTGACCGCGCCGACGGCACCGGACAGGGTGGCCGCCTCCTTGGCGTTGAAGCGCTCGGAGAGGAACGCAGCGCCGAGCCCCAGCCGTTCGGCCGAGCGCGCCTGGTCCAGGAGGTCCCGCGGGCTGTCGGAGTGTCCGGCCAGGCCGTAGAAGCCCAGCTCCCAAAGATCATCCATGGTCGTCTTCCCTGTTCAGGAGCGTTCGATCAGCAGCGGCAGTTTCGCCAGGCCGCGGACGTTGCCGGAGTAGTGGCGTTCCACGCCGTCGGGGTCGATGGTGAAGTCGGGGAATCGTTCGAGGAGTTCCTCGAACGCCACGCGGGTCTCCAGGCGGGCCAGGGAGGCTCCCAGGCACAGGTGGCGTCCGAAGCCGAAGCTCACATGGCGGTCGATGTCGCGGTGGATGTCGAAGGTCTCGGGGTCGGGGTATTTGCGTTCGTCGTGCACGGCCGAGCCGGTGATGAGGATGACCCGCTGGTCGGCGGGGATGACGGTGCCGTGCACCTCGACTTCGCGGGTGGTCCATCGTCCTTGGTAGTGCGAAGGAGGGTCCCAGCGCAACATCTCTTCGACGGCGTTGGGGATGAGGCCGGGATCGGCGACGAGTTCGCGGCGCTGGTCGGGGTACCAGGCCAGGGCGATGACGCCGTTGGGGATGAGTTTGGCGACGGTCTCGTGCCCGGCGAAGGCCAGCTCCAGGAACCGTGAGGCGAGCTCGGCATCGCCGAGGGAGCGCAGGTTGCCCTCTTCGTCCTCGACTTCGGTGGTCATCAGCATCGTGATGACGTCGTTTCCGGGGTTCCTGCGCCGTTCCTTGACGAGTTCGGCCAGCAGGGCCCACAGTTCGGCGCTGGCCTCGTAGACGTCGGGGGGCGTGCTCATGTCCTCGTTGCGGGCGGCGACCCGGTCGCTGAGGTGGTGGATGCGCTCGCGTTCGGTCTCGGGGATGCCGATGAGCTCGCTGATGACGTCCAGGGGCAGGCGGAAGGAGAAGGCCTCCACCAGGTCGAACCGGTCGGCATCGCGCATCTTGTCGAGCAGTTCGCCTGCGGTGCGGCGGATGAACGGCTCCAGCTGGGCGATGCGCCGCGGGGTGAACAGCCGGGCGACGATCTTGCGGTGGAAGGTGTGCTCGGGAGGGTCCTTGACGATGAGGAACGGCGCGCCCTGGTCGGCGCCTTCGATGGTGACGCCGTGCGCGCTGGAGAACACGTCGGTGTCCAGGTGGGCGGCGATCACGTCCTCATAACGGGACAGCGCCCAGAACCCGACCTCTTCGTTGTGGTAGACGGGAGCCTCGTCACGGAGGGCCCGGTAGACGGGGAAGGGGTTGTGGACCGTCTGGCGGTTGAACGGGTTGTACTCGACCATCGGAAGTTCCTTGCTGAGCAGGAGGGGAGAGGTGCGTACGGAGAGCGGAGGCCGAACCGCGTGGGTCAGATTTTGAAAACTTGATGATGTATATTATCGACAGATCGGGTGGTGGCCAACGCCCACTCCGGTGTGGCCGCGCCAGGGAGACCCACAGAGGAGGGCGCAGATGCGCTTCGCGGACAAGGTCGCCATCGTCACCGGCTCGGGCCAGGGCATCGGCGAGGCCTACGCCAGGTCCCTCGCCGAGGAGGGCGCCAAGGTCGTCGTCGCCGACCTCAACGAGGAGCAGGCGGTACGGGTCGCCAAGGAGATCGAGGCCGCGGGCGGAGCCGCGCTCGCCGTCAAGGTCGACGTCTCCGACCCCGAGAGCGCACTGGCCATGGCCGCGGCGGCCGAGGAGGCGTACGGCGGCGTGGACTTCCTGGTCAACAACGCCGCCATCTACGGCGGTATGCAGATCGAGTCCCTGATGAAGGTGGACCTCGACTACTACCAGAAGTTCATGGCCGTGAACATGAACGGCGCCCTGTACTGCACGCGCGCGGTGTTCAGGAGCATGCGCAGGCGCGGGGGCGGCGCGATCGTCAACCAGTCCTCCACCGCCGCCTGGATGGCCGGCGGCTTCTACTCGATCGCCAAGACGGCGCTCAACGGCCTGACCGTCAACCTCGCCGCCGAGCTCGGCTGGGCGGGCATCCGGGTCAACGCCATCGCGCCGGGACCCACCGACACCGCGGCCACCCGCTCCGTGGTGGGCGAGATGGTCGACCCCCTGGTCAACGATCTGATGATCAAGCGGATCGGCACGCCTCAGGACCATGTCGGCGCGCTGCACTTCCTGCTCTCGGACGACGCGTCCTGGGTGACCGCCCAGATCCTCGCCGTCGACGGAGGGCACATCGTCCGGCTCTGACCGCGCGACCCGGTCCCGCCTCGGAGGAGATCCGAGGCGGGACCGTCGCTATTTCCGGGCCGCGGCGAGGGCTTGGCGGGCGATGACGACCTGCTGGACCTGGCTGGTGCCCTCATAGATGCGGAACAGGCGAACATCGCGGTAGAGGCGTTCGACTGCGATGCCGCGCATGTAGCCGGCGCCGCCGTGGACCTGGACGGCGCGGTCGGCGATGCGTCCGACGGCTTCGCTGGCGAAGTATTTGGCGCAGGAGGGGCCCATGCGGGTGTCGGTGCCGTCGTCGAAGGCGCGTGCGGTTTCCATGACCAGGGAGCGGGCGGCGTACAGGTCGGTCTGTGAGTCGGCGATGAGGCCCTGGATGAGCTGGAATTCGGCGATGGGGTGTCCGGACTGCTTGCGTTCCAGGGCGTAGGAGACCGTCTCGTCCACCAGGCGTTGGGAGGCTCCGACGCACAGGGCGGCGATGTGGAGGCGGCCGTGGGCCAGGCAGCGCATGGCGGTGATGTAGCCGTTGCCACGCCCCTCGGGTCCGCCGATGAGGGCGTCGGCGGGCACCCGGACGTCGTCCAAGTACACCTCGGCGGTCCAGGCGCCGTGCTGGCCCATCTTCTTGTCCTTGGGCCCGACACTCAGACCCGGGGTGTCGGCGGGCACCAGGAAGACCGAGATGTCGCGGGAGGCCTTGTCGTTCTCTCCGTGGCGGGCGAAGACCATGAAGACATCGGCGACGGGTGCGTTGGTGATGTAGCGCTTGCTGCCGTTCAGGACGTAGTCGTCGCCGTCTTGGCGGGCGCTGGTCTTCAGCCCCGCGGGGTCCGAGCCCGCCTCGTCTTCGGTGAGGGCGAAGGATGCGGTCCATTCGCCGGAGGCCAGGCGGGGCAGGTAGGCCTTCTTCTGCTCCTCGGTGCCGCCTTCCATCAGGACGTGTCCGGCGATGCCGTTGTTGGTGCCGAACAGGGAGCGGAAGGCGGGGGTGGTGTAGCCGAGCTCCATGACCAGGCGCGCCTCCTGGGCCATCGACAAACCCAGGCCGCCGTACTGCTCGGGGATGGCGAACCCGTACAGGCCCATGTCGACCGCGGCCCGGCGCAGCTCGTCGGGCATCTCGTCGCTTTCGTCGATTTCGGTCTCGCGGGGCATGACCTGCTCGCGCACCAGGGCGCGCACCGCCCCGACGATCTCTTTCACATCGTTGTCGTCCATGGCTACCTCGTTCTTCATCCGCCGGTCGAAGGGTCGTGGAGCGGTGCTCAGCCGCGGGGGACCTCGCGCCAGGGTCTTCCTTCCCACGGGTCGTGCTCCTTGGGCAGGCCGAGGACCCGTTCGGCGAGGATGTTCTTGTTGACCTCGCTGGTGCCGCCCTCGATGGTGTTGGCGCGGCTGCGCAGCATGCCCCGCACCTCCGCCGGCATGTGCTCGGCGTAGGCGGCCAGGGGGTCGGCCGCGGCGTCCGGGGAGGGTGCGCCCTCCCAGGCGGTGGCGCCCAGACCGAGCATCCGCGCGGCGGCGGCCTGCATGCGCTGGTTGAGCTCCGAGCCGTGGACCTTGCCGACGGAGCTCTCCGGGCCCGGCGGCAGCCCCGCCTTGAGCCCGGCGCGCACCCGCATGTTCGTCCAGCCGCGGATCTGCTCCTCGCACCACAGGCGGACGAGCTCGTGCCGCACGCCCGCGTCGTCCCAGCCGTGGGGCAGGCCCTGCTCGGCGCGCTCGCGGGCGAGGTTGATGAGGCGGCGGCTGCCGGAGCCGCCGATCCGGTCGACGCCGCCGGAGCCGGATCCGGAGACCATCTGGCGTTCCCCGCTGAGGGTGGCCCGCGCGACCCGCCAGCCGTCGTCCACCTCGCCGATCCGCTGGGAGTCGGGCACGTGGGCGCCGTCGAGGAAGACCTCGTTGAAGTCGACCTCGCCGCCGATGTGGGGGAGCGGCCGGACGTCGACGCCGGGTTGGCGCATGTCGATGAGGAAGTAGGTGATGCCCTTGCGCTTGGGGGCGTCGGGGTCGGTGCGGGCCAGCAGGACGCCGAAGTCGGCCAGGTGGGCCCAGGTCGTCCAGACCTTCTGCCCGGTGATCCGCCAGCCGTCGCCGTCGCGTTCGGCGCGGGTGGCCAGGGAGGCCAGGTCGCTGCCCGCGCCCGGCTCGCTGAAGAGCTGGCACCAGACCTCGTCGTTGGAGACGATCTTCGGCAGGTACCGCAGCCGCTGCTCGTGCGTGCCGTGCGCGAACAGCGCGGACGCCGTCAGGTTCAGTCCCAGCGGGTTGAGCCGGGGCAGGTGGTAGGGCGCCAGGATCCGCTCGGCGGTCTGCGCGAGCTTCCGCGACCAGTCCAGCCCGCCGTACTCCACCGGCCACTGCGGCACGACCAGCCCGCTGCGGGCCAGGGCCGGGTACCACGCCCGGTACTCCTGCGGCGTCCGGACGGTGCGCACCAGGCTGGGTCCGCCTCGTTCGCCCGCCTCCCGCCAGGCCTCGGGGACCTCGCAGGCGACCCAGGCGGTGACGGCGGCCCGCACCTCCTCTTCGCCGCGGCACTCCGCCAGGGACGGGTTCTCGCTCATCTCCTGCTTCCTCTCGCCTCGCTCGGTGTGCGGCCGAGGTGGGGACGGGGCATCACTTCCCGCCCCGCGCCCGGCTCAGTCCGGTCTCCAGGGCGTGCCACAGGGCGCGCTTGGTCGCGGCGACGGCCTCCGGGTCGTTCTCCGCGACGCGCTCGGCCAGGTGCTGGGCGGCGGGGCGCAGCTCCTCGGGCTCGACGACCTCGCTCACCCAGCCCAGGCGCAGGGCTTCGGCCGCGGTGAGGCGCTCGTGGGCGCCCGTCAGGGCCATGCGCGCGACGGGGGAGAAGGACGCGCGGCGGGCCAGCCCGATGGTCTCGAAGGCGCTGACCTGGCCCACCGAGACATGGGGGTCCAGGAACGAGGCGCGGGTCGAGGCGATGACGATGTCGGAGTCGGCCACGAAGTGCAGGCCTCCGCCGGCGCAGACGCCGTTGACGGCGGTGACCACGGGCTTGGCGACGCCCAGGTGCCAGGCCGTCAGTTGGAGGTCGGCGCGCTTCGTCCGGCGGGACATCTCGCGCAGCGCGTCCGGGTCGCGGTTGAGCTGGACGACGTCGAGGCCGGTCTGGAAGGCCCCGCCCTCGCCGGTGACGACGATCGCGCGGACCGCCGGGTCGGCGTCCAGCTCGCGCCACGCCTCGGGGAGCGCGGCCATCATCCGCGCGTCCATGGCGTTGCCCGTCCGGGGGCGGTTGAAGATCAGCCAGCCGACGGGGCCGTGCCGCTCGACCAGCAGGGTCTGGCTCATTCCCGACCGCCTCCAGGTTCCGCGCATAGTTTATATTTGATACCAATATCACAGGAACGCAGGTGGCCGTGAGCCGCGGCGCAGGCCGGCGGAGGCGAGGAGACAGAGCGTGGCAACTGGGCAGATCACCGATGAAGGGGTGGCGCGGCTGCGCTCCCGCATCGGCATCCCGCAGCTTTATCCGGCGCCGCCGCACTACCGGCGGCCGGGTGAGGACGCCTTCCGCACCGTCGCCTGGTCCTACGGCGACGACAACCCGCTGTGGTCGGATCCGTCCTATGCCGCGGGCACCCGGTGGAAGGGCTCCATCGCGCCGCCCGCGCTGGTCGGCGGCGACAGCCTGATCGGCGAGGACGCCCTCACCGAGGCGGAAGAGGCACGGCAGGGCGAGCTGAAGGGCGACCCGCTGCGCGGCGTGCACGCCTTCTACGCCGCCAGCGAGCGCGAATGGTGGGCGCCCCTGACCCCCGGCCACCGGGTCCTCCGGCGCACCGCCCTGGTCGGCGTCGTCGACAGGCCCAGCGAGTTCGGCGGGCGCGGCGTCCAGGAGTGGACGTCCCAGGCCTTCCAGACCGACGACGGCACCCTGCTCGGCGCGCAATACCGCATGATGTACCGCACCGAGCGCGAGAAGGCCCGCGAGCGCAAGAAGTACGACGGCGTCGTCATCGAGCCCTGGACCGAGGAGGGCATCGCCGAACTCGACGCCCGGTACGCGGCCGAGCGGGCCAGGGGCGCCGAGCCGCGCTGGTGGGAGGACGTCGAGGAGGGCCAGGAGATCGGCCCCCTGGTGAAGGGGCCGCTGACCGTCACCGACATGGTCTGCTGGCACGTCGGCATGGGCATGGGCATGTACAACGTCGCCCCGCTGCGGCTGGCCCACCGCAACCGGCAGCGGGTGCCGCGCTTCTACCACCGCGACGAACTCGGCGTCCCGGATGCGATGCAGCGCGTGCACTGGGACCCGGCGTTCGCCCGCAAGTCCGGCAACCCCACCACGTTCGACTACGGCCGGATGCGCGAGACCTGGCTGATCCACGCCTGCACCGACTGGATGGGCGACGACGCCTGGTTGTGGCGGCTGCGGGTGGAGTTCCGCAAGTTCAACTACGTCGGCGACGTCCAGTGGGTCGAAGGCGAGGTCGTCCGCAAGTACCTCGCCGAGGGCGGCCGCCCCGCCGTGGACCTGGAGTTGCGCACCCGCAACCAGCGCGGCGAGGTCACCTCCCCGGCGAGCGCCACCGTGCTGCTGCCCAGCCGCGAGCACGGGCCGGTGCGGCTGCCCGAGCCGCCCGGCGCCTCCACCAACCTGGTGGACGCGTTCGACGCGACCATCGACCGGTTCGCACGGGAGCGCTGATGGACGAGAACGAGCTGAGGCTGCTGCGCGAGTCCGTCCGCGAGGCCCTCACCGACCTGTCGCCCTCCTCGGAGGTCCGCGCCCAGATGGCGGGCGCGAACGGCTGGGACCGCGCGACCTGGCTGCGGCTCTGCCGCGAGCTGGGCCTGTCGGGCTTCATGGTCCCCGAGGAGCACGGCGGGGGCGGATTCTCCGCCGTCGAGCTCGGCGCGGTCTTCGAGGAGGCCGGGCGCGTCCTGCTGTGCGCGCCGCTGCTGGCCACCGCCGGACTGGCGATCCCGCTGCTGCTCGCCCTCGGCGACGGGGAGGCGAACAAGCGGTACCTGCCCGGCCTGTGCGACGGCTCCCTCATCGCCACCGTCGCGACGACCGACGCCTCCGGCCGTCCGCTGCCCGGTAGCCGCGCGGTGGAGGCCGGAGAGCGGGACGGTACGCCCGTCCTCTCGGGGGCCGCGGGCTTCGTGGTGGACGGCGCGGCCGCCGACGTGGTCCTGGTGCCCGTCCGCACCGGGGAGGGCACGGCCGTCTACGCCGTCGGCACGGACGCGCCCGGTGTCACCGTCACCCCGCTGGTGACGCTCGACCAGACCCGCAGGCAGGCCAAGGTCTCCTTCTGGGACGCGCCCGCGGTCCGGGTGGGCGAGGACGACGCCACCGGGGCGGTGGAGACGGCGCTGGACGTCGCCCGCGCCCTGCTCGCCGCCGAGCAGGCGGGCGGCGCGGCCGTCTGCCTGGAGGCGGCCGTGGAGTACGGGAAGACCCGGGTGCAGTTCGGCCGCCCGATCGGGAGCTTCCAGGCCTTCAAGCAGAAGGCCGCGGCCCTGCTCATCCAGGTCGAGTCCGCGCGGAGCGCGGCCGAGGCCGCGGCGCAGGCGGCCGCGGTGGCGCTCGACCCCGGCGCCGCCGTCCGGCTGCCCGGCCTGCCCGGCCTGTCGGTGGTGGCGTCGGTCGCGCAGCTCTACTGCTCGGAGGCCTACGTCGCGGTGGCCGCCGAGAACATCCAGCTCCACGGGGGGATCGGGTTCACCTGGGAGCACGACGCCCACCTGTACTTCAAACGAGCGTGGACCGGCCGGGAGATGCTCGGCCGTCCCGAGGAGCACACCGAACGGTTGGCCGGGCTGCTGGCCGCGCAGGACGCGCGATGAGGGCGGAAGGGCGAAGGACGTGACCGAAGCGACGCGGCCCCTGAAGGACGGCGGCCTGGCCGCCTTCCTACTGGACCACGAGGACCCCGCGGACACGCCGGTCCTGCATTGGAAGGACGGCTCGCGCACGCGCGGCGAGCTCGTCGAGGCGGTGAAGACGCTGGCCGGACGGCTCGGGCCGGTGGCCGGACAGCCCGTCACCTGCCTGGTGGACGACGGCGTGCGCGCGATCACCACGATGTTCGCGACCTGGCTGGCCGGCGGCGTCTACGTCCCGGTCAACGCCCGGCTCACCGACGCCGAGGTGCGCGCGCAACTGCGCGCCACGCGGCCGGCGGTGGTCGTGACCGGGACCACCCAGGCCGCACGGGTGCCCGAGGAGTTCGGGCTGCTGGTGGAGGAGGCGCCCGGCCGCTGGACCTCGCTCCGCCCGGCGACGCCCTCGACGGAGCGCCGGTACGGCGAGGACGAGGCGGTGGTGATGCGGACCTCCGGCACCACCGGGGAGTCCAAGCCCGTGGTGCTCGGCCACAAGGGCGTCCGCGACGGCATCGACACCGTCATCGCCAAGCTGCGCGGCGGCGGGGCGGGGAGCGGCCGCCCGCCGATGCCCAACCTCATCCCCACCTCGCAGGCCCTGTGGGCGGGCGCCTGGAACGCCCTGTTCTCCTTCCGGCTCGGCGCGGCCGTGATCCTCATGGACCGGTTCGACCCCGTCGACTACGCCGGGCTGGTGCGGCGCTTCGGGCTCCGGTCCACGATCCTGGCGCCCGCGATGATGGCGATGCTCGCCGAGGACCCGCGGGTGGAGCACCTGGGCGAGCTGCGGTTCGTCCGCTCGGTGACCGCGCCCCTGGCCCCCGACCAGGCGCGGCGCTTCCGGGAGCGGTTCGGCGTGGACGTGCTGAACTCCTACGGCCAGACCGAGCTGGGCGGGGAGGTCGTCGGCTGGACCGCCGCCGACACCCGCGCGTTCGGCGTCTCCAAGCTGGGCGCGGTCGGCCGCCCCCACCCGGGCGTCGAGGTCCGCGTCCTCGACGAGGCGGGGCGCGGGCTCCCGGCGGACGGGACGGGCGAGATCTGGGTCAGGTCGCCCTTCGCCCACGAGGCGGACCTGCCCGCCGACCGGGTCGTCGACGGCTTCCTGCGCACCGGGGACCTGGGGCGCCTGGACGCCGAGGGGTTCTTGTGGATCGAGGGCCGGGTCTCGGACATGGTCAACCGCGGCGGTCTGAAGATCGTGCCGCAGGAGGTGGAGGCGGCGCTGCGCCGCCACCCGGCGGTCGCCGACGCCTGCGTCGCGGGCGTGCCGGACGCCCGCCTCGGCGAGGTGCCCGTCGCCTGGGTGCGCCCGGCGCGGCAGGCGGGCGGAGTGGAGGCACGGCCGGAGGAGGCCGCGCTGCTGGCCTTCCTGCGCGAGGACCTCGCGGGCTACAAGGTGCCCGTCGCGGTGCGCTTCGTGGACGGCGACTTCCCCCGCACGGAGATAGGCAAGGTGCTCCGACGCGAACTCGTCGCGAGCTTCGACGGGACGCGGTCCCCTGAACAGACGGAGAACCGATGAGCTACCAGACCCTGGAGGTCACCCGCCGGGGCCGCGTCGGCTGGCTGGTGTTCAACCGGCCGGAGGTGCGCAACGCGATGAACAACGCGATGCGCGACGAGCTCCGGCTGGCCTGGACGGAGCTGGCGGAGGACCCGGAGGTCCGGGTGATCGTCAACGCCGCGAACGGCAGGTCCTTCCAGACCGGCGCGGACGTGATGGAGCTGGCCACCGACGGCCTCGGCATGGAGCGCTACCGGGCGTCGGTGGAGGCGTGGGACCTGGGCTTCACCAGCTGGCAGCTGGGCATCGACAAGCCGGTCATCGCCGCGGTGAACGGGGTGTGCGCCGGGGGAGGCCTGCACTTCGTGGCCGACGCCGACATCGTCCTGGCAGCCTCGGACGCCGCCTTCACCGACCCGCACGTCTCCGTGGGGCAGACCAGCGCGATCGAGACGATCGCGCTAATGCGCAAGATGCCGGCCGAGGCCGTCCTGCGCATGGCGCTGGTGGGCAAGTACGAGCGGATGAGCGCGGCGCGGGCGCTGGAGCTCGGCATGGTCAGCGAGGTGGTCGACCCGCCGGAACGGCTGCACGAGGCGGCGCAGGAACTCGCCGAGAAGATCGCCCGCAACTCCCCGGCCGCGATGCGCGCCACCAAGCGCGCCCTGTGGGGCGCGCTGGAGCACGGCCTGACCGACGCCTGCCGAGCGGGTGCGGCGGAGCTCACCGGCCTGTGGGGCCACCCGGACCAGACCGAGGGCCCCGCCGCCTTCGCCGCGAAGCGCGAACCGCAGTGGAAGGTGGACTGAGACGGGCCTGCCGCCCCCGGCCTGCTACAACCCGCGGAAGTCCGGAGAGCGGCGTTCGACGAAGGCCTTCATGCCCTCGCGGAAGTCGGGGCTGCGGGAGCTCAGCTCCATCGCGTAGGCCTCGTCGGCCAGGTGCCTGCGCAGGTCGTGGTCGGGGGCCGCGGCCAGCAGGCCCTTGGTGAGGCCGAACGCCACGGTCGGCCCGGCGGCCAGCCGGGCCGCCAGCTCCTCGGCGGTCTCGGCCACCTCGGGGGAGGGGACGGCGCGGTGGGCGACACCCCACTCGGCGGCCTCGGCCCCGGTGAGCTTGCGGTCGAGCATGAGCAGCTCGCGTGCCCGCGCCGCGCCCACGATCCGGGGCAGCAGCCAGGTGCTGCCGGAGTCGGGGGTGAAGCCGCGGCGCAGGAACGGATACCAGAAGAGCGCGTCCTCGGCGGCGATGGTGAAGTCCGCGGCCAGCGCGAGCTGGGCCCCGATGCCGACGGCCCAGCCGCGCACCGCGCACACCACCGGGAGCTGGAGCTCCAGCAGTAGCGGGATCAGCCGGTTGGCCTGGTTCGGCATCCGCCGCTGGATGCTCCCGGTCCGGGGTCTGGCTTCGTCCCCGCCCCGCTTGTTGCGCCCGATGATGTCGAACCCGCTGCAGAAGTCGTCACCGGCCCCGGTGAGCAGGACCGCGCGCAGCCCGTCGTCGGTGGAGGCCGCCTCCAGTACCCGGATCAGCCCCGTCATGGAGGAGTCGTCGAGCGCGTTGCGCCTGCCGGGCAGGTTCAGCACGAGCCGGAGCACGCCGGAGTCGTCGGTCTCGACGTCCAGGCCGGGCACCGATGCGTAGCGGGTCATGGGGCTCCTCCGGAGGGGCGACTTGTAGTTTTAATATAATAAACAATCCGTTCCCAGGGAGGATCCCCGTGACCCACGCCCCCGCCGAAGGCACCCGGCTGCTCGCCGGCCTCCGGGTGATCGAGTGCTCCATGCTCGGCCCCGGCGCCGTCTCCACCCCCCTCGCCGACCTCGGCGCCGACGTGATCAAGGTCGAGCCGCCGTCCGGCGACTACATCCGCTCCATGAGCTGGCCGATCGTCGAAGGCCGCTCACTGCTGCACCTGCACATCAGCCGAGGCAAGCGCAGCATCGTGCTGGACCTGCGCACCGAGGCCGGCCGGGAGACCTTCCTGGAGCTGGCCGCCCGGGCCGACGTCGTGGTCGAGGCGATGCGCCCCGGCGGCATGGACCGCCGCGGCCTGGGCTACGCGAAGCTGCGCGAGGCCAACCCCAAGGTCGTCATGTTCACCATCTCCGGCTACGGCATGACCGGCCCCTACCGCGACCTGCCCAGCCACGGCATCGCCTACGACGCCTGGGCCGGCACCGTCGCGCCCGTCCCCGGCCCCGACGGGCTGCCGTCGATCCCCGACCACACCTCGATCGGCATCACCGCAGGCCCCCTGTTCGGCACCGCCGCCATCCTCGCCGCCGTCCTACGCGCCCGCGAAACCGGCCAAGGCTGCCACCTGGAAGTCGCCCAGTCCGACGCCGCCGCCGCCTTCGACTGGCTGCGCAGCGAGACACACCGCGCCTACACCCGCCCCGAGGACGAGGTCACCGGCAACCCCACCGACGACTACGAGCGCCGCCCCCCGGGCACCGGCGGCATGGAAGAGGGCGTCCGCTACCAGTTCTACGCCTCCAAGGACGGCCACGTCATCTTCATGGCCTCCGAGCAGAAGTTCTGGAAGAACTTCTGCGAAGCCCTCGGCCGCAACGACCTCTACGAAGCCAACCCCGGCGCCAAGCTCGCCGACCACGCCCGCGGCAACCTCCCCCTACGCCACGAGCTGGCCGCCATCTTCGCCACCCGCACCACGAACGAATGGGTCGAGTTCGGCCTGGCCCACGACGTCCCCCTGGGCCCCGTGAACACCCCCGAGACCATCGCCGCCGACCCCCAGTTCACCGACCGCATGCCCTGGCAGCCCGCCGCCCGCCTCGTGGCCGAACAACTCCCCTTCCCCGTCCGGGTCGTCGGTGAGATCCCGCCGGCCACCGCCCGCCCCGCCCCCGACCCCGGGCAGCACACCGAGGAGATCCTCCGCGACGTCCTCGGCTACGACGAGCAGCGCCTCACCGCCCTCCGCGACTCCGGAGCCTTCGGTTCCTGACACGCCGAGGCGCTTCCCGCCACGCGGGGCGGGAAGCGCCTGGCAGGACGACGGTCCCGGCCGCCGTCTCAGGCGGTGACGTCGTTCCAGTGGTCCCAGACGACGTCGGCGTGGGCGAAGGCCGCGTCGAAGGTGAGGACGAGACTCTCCCGGCACCAGACGGTCGTACCGAGTCCCTCGGCGTTCGGGAGGCTGAAGTCCACCCGCACCGAACGGTCATCCGGGCTGACCTTGATCCAGGCGTCGTCCGGCCACCCGGTCAGCGGCGCCTTGGGACTCGTCAGCCAGTCGACGGCCCTGGCCGGACCAAGCCGCCTCGTGCCGGCCCCCCGGTTCCCGACGATCGTCTCGGTCTCGGTGAGCGTCATCCCCACCGGGCCGCCGTCCACGGTGATCCGGAACGCCGGAGCCCCCGGCTTGGCCTCGAAGGAGACCAGCCGACGCTCCAGAACGCCCTGCGGCCGGTAGCGCACCTGATGGAACGGCCAGGACTCGTCGAGCCAGGTCGCGACCTCGACGTGCAGGATCCGGTCGAGGAAGGCGTGGTCGCTCGAGACCCACGACTTCACCTTGGCGGTCGGCCCGTAGTACGGCACCGGTTCGATGTAGACGCAACCGACCACGCGGTCCTGCCGCAGGACCGTGTAGGCGAACCGGCTGTGCTCGGCGAACTCCCGCCCGTGCCGCTCCAGATCGGCCAGGTTCTCCTCCAGGCTCATCCCACCCACCGGAGGCCATGCGCCATCGCGAAAGCCGGGCAGAGTGCGGATGAACGCGATGCTCGACGTCCACGCGGCATGATCGGACGCGTTGTGCTCACCCCCCAGCGGCTCCAGCCGAAACTCCGGCCGAACAAGAGAACGGGGGACCTCGAAACCAGACGGAATGAACGTCATGTCCCGAACCTATTCCGGCACCCTCGCGAATCACGACCTGTTTTGAGGCGGGGGACACCTTCGGAAGCGGAGGGCCGGGATGGCCCGGTCGTCGGACGACGCGTCGGCTATGTCAATCGGTCGTGCCGGCGTGCACGGCGATGATGCGCCAGCCGTGCGTCTCGTCGTACAGCCAAGTACGGGTGTAGCGCATCCTGGCCGCGAACGGCGTACCGGAGACGGTCCCTTCGACGGTGCCGAGAAACCACGTCACCCCGGTGCGCCCCTCGGCGAACACGGTCAACTCCTCCTCGGCCACCTTCGTCAGCACCTGCGTCCGAGTGCGGTGCAGCTCCAGGTCGTCCGCCTTGGTCGCAACGTTCGCACCGAAGACAAAGATCAGCCGATCATCCAGCAGCCGATCCAGCGCCTCGACATCTCCAGCGAGCTGCGCGGCCTGGAGCCGGCGCTCGGCGTCCCGCAAATCCTCCATCATGCGGCCCACCCTCCCAACCAGCGCCGTGTCCGCGCCAGGACGTTCACGCTCGGCTGATCTTTGCAATCCGATCCGGGGTCTCCGCACCGGGTCCGGCCCCGAGCCTGGGTGCGGCCGAACGCCGCCGTTTCAGGGGTACAGCCAGCGGAACGCGTCGAGGCTTTTGACGAGGTACTTGTCGTGTCCCGGTTCGAGGCCGTACGCGAGGTCTTCCAGGACAGCGCACCTGGCGTAGAACACGGAGCGCGTCCGGAGCTCCTCGGTGCCGTCGGCGGTGGGGCGGTAGGCGAGGAGGGCGGAATCGAGGAAACCGGGGCCGAGGTCGCGGTACAGGAGGCCGAAATCGTAGGCCGGATCGGTGATCGCGGCGTCGCTCCAGTCGATGACGCCGGTCACCTCCCGGGTGGCCGGATCGACCAGGACGTGTTCGATCCCCAGGTCGTTGTGGGAGAACACCAGGGGATTTCCGCCGGAGGGGGCCGCTTCCTCCAGGAACGCCGCGACGGCCGGACGGTGGGCCTTCGGCACATGATCGGCGATCGCCTCGTAGGTCTCCGCCGCCTCGCGCAGCCACGCGTCCTTCGGCTGGTCGTCGATGGGGACCAGTCCGTCCACGACGCCGAGGGGGACACGGTGCAGGGCGTCGAGGAACCTGCCGAGCACGGTGGCGACCGAACCGTCCCGAACCGGCCTCTCCGATGCGGGAAGGCCGATCAGTGGCAGGCCCGGAAGCTTGGAGTAGGCCACGCATCCCGGTTCGGCGGCGACGAAGAGCGGCTCTGGTACGGGGAGCGGTGAGATCTCCGCGACGGCGGCGAGGAGACGTGCTTCATGGTCTATCGAGACCGGATCGGCCTCTTTGGCGAAACGTACGATCAGCTCGCCGTTGACCTCGTATGCGACGTTGTCCTGCCCCTCGCCGAGCAGCGCCACGGAACGGACCCGGTATCCGGGCAGATGCGCGGCCACGACCGCGCCGACGTCCGCGGAGAGGTTCGAGCTTTCTTCGTGCATCAGGCGCTCCCTGGAGGAGGTGAGGGCCACCGGTGGAGGTAGCGGTCCTCGTGGCGGAGAAACGCGTCGCGCAGGGCGCCTTTGCCCAGCAGTCGCTCGAAGACCGTGTAGTAGCGGCGTTCGAGCGCCGCCCATTCGTCGAACTCCTCGAACCCGGAGTCGTCTCCCGCCCCCCACCACAGCTGTCCGGGCGGGCTCTTCGTCCGGTCCGAGCGCCAGGATCCTCTCAGGGGGCGCTTCCACCGCTCGCCGTGGATCGAGGCGAGGATGTTCCGTGGAGTATCGGCGGAGGCCGGCTGGAAGCGGTGGACGAGGCCGTTGTCGTCGTCGATGTACAGGCTGCCGCATGCCTGGCACTGCCACGCCGACCGGCTCCACCCCAGCAGGCGGTCTTCGGGCTCATCCGATGTCCCCTCTTCCGGGCGGAAGGCGTCCTCCCAGTCTTGGTCCGCGATGAAGTAGGCCTTGTACGACAGGCTGTCGGTGTTGTCGACGATGATCTCCCCGCACACGCACCGGAACTTCATGCCGCAAGTCTTCCCGGGCGCGCCCGGCGGGGCAACGGGGTTTCGGTGGGGTCACCCGGTCGTGCGGGCCGTGGCGGTCATGGCGGGCCGGCCGTCGTTGCGGACGAGCTTCAGGTCGTAGGTGTTCTCTTCGGCGGCGGGGGAGCCGGTGAGGGTGAAGGGGAGGTCCACGAAGAGGGGGGCGGTGGCGCGGAAGGAGAAGGCGGTGAGTTCGCGGCCGGTGCGGGTGCGTACGGACTCGGCGAGGGTCAGCGCCGAGAGGGGGCCGTGGACGACGAGGGCGGGGTAGCCCTCTTCGGTGGTGGCGTAGGCGTGGTCGTAGTGGATGCGGTGGGAGTTGAAGGTGATGGCGGAGAAGCGGAAGAGGTCGACGGGGGTGCGGACCAACTCCTCGGTCCAGCCGTTCTCGGGGGCGGGCTCGCGGTGGGTGCCTTCGGGGGCGGGGACGGGGGCGCCCTGGGCGCGGTAGACGAGGTCCTGCTCCTCGATGAGGAGGGTTGCGCCGTCGAGGGTCAGGCGGTGTTCGACGGTGACGACCATCAGGGCGCCCGAGCGTGCCTGTTTGCGGTCGGCGCGCAGGATCGAGGTGGTGCGGACGGGGGTGGTGCCCAGGGTGAGCGTGCCGAGGACGCGGCCGCGGCCGCCCGCCCACATGCGGCGGGGGAGGCCCTCGGCGGGGCCGCCCGGGGGGATGCGCGGGTGGCCGTCGGGGCCCAGGTCGCGGGTGGGGGCGGTGGGGGTGCCGAAGGTCCAGTGCCACAGGGCGGGGAGGGGGTCGCCGTCCTGCGGGTCGAGGGGGCTGTCGAGCACCGCGGCGACCTTGCGGGCGTGCTCGGCGTGCAGCGGCAGCTCGGTGGTCTCCGGGATGCCGAAGTCGGCGGGCTCGAGGTCCAACGCGTTCGTCCTCCTCCTCAGGCGCCGCGGGCCAGGCGGGCGCGCAGCTCGTTCTTCACGATCTTGCCTGAGGCGTTGAGCGGCAGCTCCGGCACGAGGTGCACCTGGCGGGGCACCTTGTAGTTGGCCATGTTCTGCCGGGCCCAGGCGATCAGACCGTCGGCGTCCAGGGTGGCACCCCGGCGCGGGACGACGAACGCCGCACCCACCTCTCCCATGCGCGCGTCGGGGATCCCGATGACGGCGCACTGGGCGACGGCGGGGTGGGCGCACAGCAGCTTCTCGATCTCGGCGGGGTAGGCGTTGAAGCCGCCGACGATGAACATGTCCTTGATCCGGCCGGTGATGCGCAGCCTGCCGTCGGCGTCGAAGGAGCCGAGGTCGCCGGTGTGCAGCCAGCCGTCGGCGTCGACGGTCACGGCGGTCTCCGCCTCTTCGTCCAGGTAGCCCTTCATCACCGTGTAGCCCCGCACCAGGATCTCGCCCTCGGTTCCCGCCGGCGTCGGCTCGCCCGCGGAGTCGACCGTGACGACCTCCAGGCCGGGGAGCGGTCGGCCCGCGGTGGACGTGACGATCTCCAGCGGGTCGTCGTAGCGGCACATCGACACGATCGCGCAGGACTCGGTGAGCCCGTAGCCCGCCACGATGTGGGAGAAGCCCAGCTCCTCCCTGATGCGGTGGAGGATGGCGGGCGGCACGTCGGTCGCGCCCGTCACGGCGAGCCTGAGGCCGGAGACGCCCTCGGGGGTGAAGCTCGGATGCTCCAGCATGGTCTGGTACAGCGTCGGGGTGCCGGGCAGGACGGTCACCTTCTCCTCCCGCACCGTCTCCAGGACCCACGGGACGTCCAAGGTGCGGGCGGGCAGGGCCGTCGCACCGACGAGGAGCGAGGCCAGCCAGCCGGCCTTGTAGCCGAACCCGTGGAAGAACGGGTTGACGATGAGGTAGCGGTCGCCCTCGCGCAGCCCCACGACCGCGGCCCACACCGCGTAGGCGCGCAGCGTCTGGGCGTGGGTGCACATCGCGCCCTTGGGATCGCCGGTGGTGCCGGAGGTGAACAGCATGTCCGACAGGTCGTCGGGGTCGATCTCGGCGGCGCGGGCCTGGACCTGCTCCGCGGTGACCGCCCGTCCGGAGGCCAGGAAGTCCGCCCAGGAGGTATGCCGCCCGGGTGCGCCGTCGCTGAGGATCACGACCTTCTCCAAGTCGGGCAGGTCGGCGTAGGGGCGGCCGTCCTGCGGGCCGCCAGCGGCCTCCTCCAGCGAGGCGGGGTAGTCGCGGCCGAGGAACTCGCCGATCACGCAGAGGATCCTCGCCTTGCTCTTGCCCAGGATGAAGGCGGCCTCCTTCCCCTGGAAGCGGGTGTTGAGCGGGATGAGGGCGCCCCCCGCGCGCTGGAGCCCGAGCGCCGCGACGATCCACTGCGAGGTGTTGGGCGACCAGACGGCGACGCGGTCGCCCCGGTTCAGGCCCGCGGCGAGGAAGGCGCGGGCGGCCTCGGTCACCGCGGCGTCGAGCCCGGCGTAGGTGAGGCGCACGTCGCCGTCGACGACGGCCTCGGCGTCGCC
Organism: Actinocorallia libanotica; assembly: GCF_039525175.1. NCBI lineage: Bacteria > Bacillati > Actinomycetota > Actinomycetes > Streptosporangiales > Thermomonosporaceae > Actinocorallia > Actinocorallia libanotica. The sequence continues at coordinate 28,166 of NZ_BAAAHH010000020.1, read as the reverse complement.
GAGGCGGCGCGCGGCGTCCGTGAGCAGCGCGCTGGTCGTGCCCCAGCGGAGGTCGCCGCGGGGATCGACGAAGTCGTCCTGTTCTGTGTTCGTCACCTGGTTCCTCCGAAAGCGTGGACGTGCAGAAGACTGGGGCAGTATGTTAAATAACATATACATTTTGCAGGCGGGTGCGGTACTGCTTCAAGACCGCCGGCCCGTCGTGTTCCGACGCCCAGGGAGGCAGGCCGTGGCCCGATTGCTCGAGGACAAGATCGCCATCGTGACGGGGGCCGCGCACGGCATCGGCCGCGGGCACGCGTTGGAGCTGGCCGGGCACGGCGCGAAGGTGGTCGTGGCCGACCTGGGCACCAGCGTCCAGGGTGAGGGCAGGGGCGACGACGCCGAAGAGGTGGCCCGGCTGATCACCAAGCGCGGCGGCACCGCCATCGCCGACTTCGCCGACATCGCGGACACCGAACAGGCGAGTGCGCTGGTGGAGCGCACCGTGGCGGAGTTCGGCCGGTTGGACATCGTGGTGAACAACGCCGGCATCGCCCGCGACAAGGTCATCTGGAACATGTCCCCGGACGACTTCGACCTCGTCATGCGGGTCCACGTGCGCGGCACCTGGCTGATGACCCACCTGGCCGCCCGGCACTGGCGCGCCCGGTACCAGGCCGGTGAGCGCTTCACCGGACGGGTGATCAACACGACCTCCGGCGCGGGCCTGGTCGGCAACTTCGGCCAGTCCAACTACGCCACCGCCAAGGCCGCCATCGTCGGGTTGACGCTGACGACCAGCCTCGAACTGGCCCGGTTCGGGGTGACCGTCAACGCCGTCGGCCCCGGCGGCATGACCCGCCTGACCGCGACCATGGGCAAGGACCTCAAGGCGTTCGAGCCCGACGAGCTCGCCGAGGGCGAGTACCACCCGATGGACCCCGCGGGCAGCTCCCCGCTGGTGGCCTGGCTCGCCAGCGACGAGGCGCAGCACGTCAGCGGCCAGGTGATCCGGGCCATCCACGACAAGATCCACCTCATGGAGGGCTGGCGCGAGGGCGCCACGATCTCCAACGCCGAGAAGAAGTGGGACGCCGCCGTGCTCGGCGGGCGGATCGCCACCGACATCTTCCACACCCGCGCCCCCGGGCTGCGCTGACCGGGTCGAACGCGTCGAAGGAGGACGAGTGGAGCTGCAGGACACACCCGAGCTCGCGGCGTTCCGCGCCGAGGCCCGCGCCTGGCTGGACGAGAACGCGCCGGCCTTCTCGGGGCGGGTGAAGCACCGGCTGCACAACGAGTCCGCCGACTCCCCCGAGGAGTACGAGGCGGCCGAACGCGCCAGCGTGGCGGCGGCCGGGGCCTGGCAGGCACGGCTGCGGGCCGGCGGCTGGGCCGCCGTCTCCTGGCCGGAGGCGTTCGGCGGGCGGGGCGGCACCCCGGCGCAGGAGGCGGTCTTCGCCGAGGAGTGCGAGCGGTTCGACGTCTCCGTCGGGCCGCTGATGGTCGGCCTGAAGATGGTCGGCCCCACGCTGATGCGGCACGGCACCCGGGCCCAGTGCGCCGAGCACCTGCCGCCGCTGCTGAACGGCGAGCGCGTCTGGTGCCAGCTCTACAGCGAGCCCGGCGCCGGCTCGGACCTGGCGGGGCTGCGCACGCGCGCCGTCCGGGACGAGGCCACCGGGGACTGGATCGTCACCGGCCAGAAGGTCTGGACGTCCTCGGCCCCCGTCGCCGACTGGGCGATCCTGCTGGCCCGCACCAACGTCGACGTGCCCAAGCACCAGGGCATCACCTACTTCCTTCTCGACATGCGCACGCCCGGCATCGAGGTGCGGCCGCTGCGCCAGATGAACGGCTCCTACCACTTCAACGAGGTCTTCCTCGACGAGGTCCGCGTACCGGCTTCGAACGTGGTCGGTGAGGTGGACGCGGGCTGGAAGGTCGTGCACACCACGCTCGCCGCCGAGCGCGCCATGATCGGCGGGGGCGGCGGCGAGAAGGCGCGGCTCCTGGTCGAACTGGCCCGCTCCCTCGGCCGGCTCGACGACCCGCTCGTCCGGCAGCACATCGCCGAGGTCTTCACCCTGGACGAGGTGCTGCGCTTCCTGGGCCTGCGGATGCGGGCGGCGATCGCGCGGGGGGTGCCGCCCGGTCCCGAAGGCTCGATCATGAAGCTGCTGGTGGCCCGCCGCGCCCACCGCGCGGCCGAGGCGGCCCTGGCCATCGAGGGCGCCCACGGCCTGCTGCTGGGCGCCGACGCCCCGCAGGAGGGCGCCTGGCAGCAGCAGCTGCTCAGCGCCCAGGGCCTGCGGATCGGCGGCGGCACCGACTTCATCCAGCTCAACACCATCGCCGAGCGCATCCTCGGCCTTCCCCGGCAGCGGCACCCCGACAAGGACGTGCCGTTCCGGACGCTCACCGAACAGCGGAACGGAGACGCCTGAGCCATGCCGAAAGCGCACGACCAGCCGATCATCGACACGATGATCGGGTTCCCGATGCGGGACCCGAAGGCGACGTACGGGTTCATCACGAAGCAGACCAAGGACGACGAGTCCGGGAAGCTGAAGATGCCCGCGGGCTACCTGTTCAAGGACGTTCCCGACCAGGCCGACGAGCGGGAGGAGATCGACCCGGTCGCCGTCACGCTCGGCCAGATGGACGCCCACGGCGTCGCCGTCGGCCTCGTCGGCGTCCGGAGCGACGACGGCAAGCGCGCCGTCGTCGACCACCCCGACCGGTTCGCCGGCTGCCTGTCGGTGGACCCGAACAAGGGCATGGACGCCGTCCGGGAGATCACCGCGGCGCACGCCGAGTTCGGCATCAAGGCCGTCGACGTCTTCCCCGCCGGGACGAATCCGCAGGTCGCCATCAACGACAAGAAGATGTACCCCGTCTACGCCAAGTGCGTGGAGCTGGGCCTGCCCGTCTTCGTCTGCGCGGGGATCCCCGGCCCCCGCGTCCCCTTCGAGCCGCAGAAGGTCGAGTACATCGACGAGGTGATGTTCGACTTCCCGGAACTGGTGATGGTCACCCGCCACGGCTGCGAGCCGTGGGTCGACCTGGCCGTGAAGCTCATGCTCAGGTGGCCGAACCTGTACTACTCCACGAGCGCGTTCGCGCCGAAGTACTACCCCCGGGAGATCGTCGACTACGCCAACTCCCGCGGTGCGGAGAAGGTCATCTACGCGGGCTACTACCCGATGGGCCTGTCCCTCGACCGCATCATGAGGGAACTGCCGGACGTCCCGTTCAAGGACGACGTGCGGCCGAAGTTCCTCCACGACAACGCCAAGCGCGTCCTCAAGCTGCAGTGACGGGGACTTCCCCCACCCCACCGGAGGAACTCGTGACCGACACCCTTCCCGACCGCTCCGCCGCCCCCGCCACCCTGCGCTGGACGGCGGACCAGGACCTGAGCCCGGACATGTGGAACATGCTGTGCGGCCCGGGCGGCCCGTTCGAGCGGACCGTCGAGGACGTCCTGGGCGCGCCCGCCGAGGTCTTCGTCCAGCGGCCCCCGCACCTTCCGGCGGTGCTGGTCCAGGCGGCCGAGCGCCATCCCGACGCCGGGTACTGCGTCTTCGACGGGCCCGAACCGGAGACCCTGACCTATGGTGAGGCGCTCTCCTGGACCGCGGCCTACGCCGAGGTCCTGCGCGACGAGCACGGCATCGGCAAAGGCGACCGGGTCGCGATCGCCTCGCCCAACCGCAGGGAGTACCTGCTGACGCTCTGGGCGACGCTCTCGCTCGGCGGCGTCATCGTCAGCCTCAACGGCTGGTGGACGCCCGCGGAGCTGGCGCACGGCATCGAGCTGACCGGGCCCTCGCTCCTCCTGGGATCGGCCCGCCCGCTCGAGCGGCTCGCGCGGACCGAGGCCGCCGGGCGCCTTCCCCTGGTGCCGCTGGAGGAGCTGGACCGGGCCGCGGCGGCCGTCCACGATCCGGCGGCGAGGCTCTTCCCGGCCGGCATCGAGGAGGACGACCCGGCCGCGATCCTGTTCACCAGCGGGACCACCAGCCGGCCGAAGGGCGCGACCCTCTCGCACCGCAACTTCGTGCACTTCGGCATGTTCGGCGGATGCGGCGGCGCCGTCGTCGTCATCAACGGCGGCGGCCGCTACCGGCAGGTCCCCGGCGACGTGCAGCGGACGAGCGTCTGCTCCAACCCGTTCTTCCACGTCTCGGGCGTGGGCCCCGCGCTGGTGACCGCGCCGATGTTCGGCTCCCGGCTGGTCTTCCCCGCGCGGGGCCGCTGGGACGCCGAGCGGGTGCTGGCGCTCACCGAGCGGTACGGGCTCACCCAGTGGCACGGGGTGCCCACCCATTTCTGGCGGATGCTCACCCACCCGGACTTCGAGAAGTACAGCACCGGCCAGGTCGCGGTCATCGGCAGCGGCGGTTCGTCGTTCGCCCCCGAACTGCTGCGCCTCTTCGAGGAGAAGATGCCCGGCGTCCAGATCACCAACGGCTACGGCATGACGGAGACCACCGGCGGGGGGACGTTCCTCAACGGGCCGCAGATGGACGGGCACCCGGCGTCGGTCGGCTCGGCGGCGCCCACCATGGAGGTGCAGGTCCGCGGACCGGAGGGCGAGCCGCTGGGTGAGAACGAGGTGGGCGAGGTGTGCATCCGGGGCGCCGGTGTCTTCCTCGGCTACTGGAACGACCCCGAGGCCACCGCCGCCGCCCTGACGGCGGACCGCTGGTACCTCACCGGCGACTACGGCCGCATCGTCGACGGCGTGCTCTACCTGGAGAGCCGGATGCGCGACCTCATCATCCGCGGCGGCGAGAACATCTACCCGATCGAGATCGAGTACCGCCTCGTCGAGCACCCCGGCGTCGCCGACGCCGCCGTCATCGGGGTCCCCGACCGGATCCTGGGCCAGCAGGTCAAGGCGTTCGTGGTGCCCGAGCCCGGCGCCTCGCTCACCGAGGAGGAGATCCGCGGGTGGGTGGGGGAGGCCCTGGCCGCCTTCAAGGTCCCCGCCTTCGTGGAGTTCCGCGACGCCCTGCCCTACAACGCGACCGGCAAGGTCATCAAACGCGAGCTGGAGGAGGAGTCGGGCGTCTCCTGAACGACGGCCGGCCCGCCGCCCTCGTCCGTCGCGGCGGACGAGGGCGGTCGTGCTTCAGGCGCCCGCCGGTTCGGCGAGCCGCCGGACCAGGGCGTCCCGGTGCAGGTCGGTGGAGCCGAACAGCAGCTGCGAGCTCTTGGCCCGGCGGAAGTACAGGTGGGCGGGGTGCTCCCAGGTGACGCCGATCCCGCCGAGGAGCTGGACGGCCTCGGTGGCCACGCGCATGGCGGCGTCGGTGCAGTAGGCCTTGGCGAGGCCCGCGGCGAGAGGCAGGTCGGGGGAGTCCGCGGCGGCGGCCCACAGGGCGTGGTGCGCCGCGGCGCGGGCCGACTCGACCTCCACGTACATGTGCGCGCAGGCGTGCTGGACGGCCTGGAACGCCCCGATGGGCCGCCCGAACTGCACGCGGTCCTTGACGTGGGCGACGGTGGTGCCCAGAAGGTGCTGGGCGACGCCCACGGCCTCCGCCGCGAGCATGGTGGAGGCGTGGTCCAGCACGCGGGCGAGGATGCGGGTCCCGGCGTCGCCGCGGCCGACGGGGTGCGCGGGGGTCGCGCTGAACTCCAGGCGCGCGAGCTTGCGGGTGGGGTCGAGGGTCCGCGTCGGAGTCCGGGTGAGACCTGCGGCGTCACCGCTGACGGCGTACAGGCCGACGCCCTGCTCACCGCGCGCGGTGACGAGGACGAGGTCGGCGTGGGCGCCGTCGAGGACCAGCTCCTTCACCCCGTCGAGCAGCCAGTGGCCGTCGGCGCGGCGCACCGCGGTGTGCTCGGCGGGCGCGTCCCAGGGGCGGCCCGGCTCGCTGAAGGCGACGGTGGCGGTCGTGACGCCGCAGGCGATGCCGGGCAGCAGCTCCCGGGAGCAGCCCGGGTCGCCGGCGGCGAGGATCGCCTGGACGGCCAGCACGCAGGTGGACAGGAACGGCGCGCCGAACAGCGTCCGCCCCATCTCCTCGGCGACGATCCCCACCTCCAGCGGCCCGGCTCCGGCACCGCCGAGGTCCTCGGGGACGGCCAGGCCCTGCAGGCCGAGCTGGGCGCCCATCTTCGTCCACACCGCGGCGTCGTGGCCGCTGGGCGTCTCCATGAGCCGGCGGACCTCCTCCTGGGGGGAGACGTCGCGCAGGAACGCCCGGACGACGCTCCGCAGCTCCTCCTGCTCGTCGCTGAAGGTCAGGTCCATGTGCTCTCTCTCCCTGGGTGGCGGGCGGCGCCCGGACGGGACATGGCCATAACTTATATATAAAATTCATTTTGCGACAAGTGGTCGCGGCACCGTACGGGACGCCGCGACCGCCTCCGCCCCCGAGGCGTCACATGTGGCGGCCGCCGGTGACCTCCAGGACGGTGCCGGTCATGTAGCTGGACAGGTCGCTGGCGAGGAACAGGGCGACCTTGCCGATCTCTTCGGGTTCGGCCGCCCGGTTCATGGGGACGCCCGCGAGTTTCTCGGCCCAGATGTCGGGGCGTAGGGCTTCGGTCATGGCGGTGCGGACCAGGCCGGGCTGGATGGCGTTGACGCGCACGCCCAGGTGGGCGAGTTCTTTGGCGCCGGCTTTGGTCATGCCAACGATTCCGGCTTTGGCGGCGCTGTAGTTGGTCTGGCCTATCAGGCCGACCTTGCCGGAGATGGAGGAGATGTTGACGATGGAGCCACTGCCCTGTTCGCGCATCTTCAGGGAGGCGTGTTTCATGCCGAGCCAGGTGCCGAACAGGTGCACGTCCATGACCTGGCGGAACTGCTCGGCGGTCATTTTGCGCAGGGTGGCATCCCGGGTGATGCCGGCGTTGTTGACCAGTACGTCCACCGACCCGTACTCGGTGGCGCAGGCCTGCACGAGGACCTCGACATCGTCCTCATCGGTGACGTCGCAGCGCACGGGCAGCACGGTGGCGCCCCCGGCCTCCAGTTCCTCGGCGGCGTCCTTGACGGCCTGGGCGTCGATGTCGCCGATCACCAGGCGGGCGCCCGCTCCGGCGAGGACCCTGGCGATGGCCAGGCCGATGCCCTGGGCGGCGCCGGTGATGATGGCGGAGCGCCCTTCCAACAGGTCCATGGGACCTCCCTTTCCTTCAAGCGTTCTGCGTGGGGCGGGGTCAGTTCGTGAGGCGTTCGAAGACGGCGGTGAGTCCCTGGCCGCCGCCGATGCACATGGTCTCCAGGGCGTAGCGGTCCTGGCGGCGGTCGAGTTCGCGCAGCAGGGTGGCGAGGATGCGGCCGCCGGTGGCGCCGACGGGGTGGCCGAGGGAGATGCCGGAGCCGTGGACGTTGGTGCGCTGCCAGTCGGTCTCGGTGAAGTTCCATTCGCGGGTGCAGGCCAGGACCTGTGCGGCGAAGGCCTCGTTGAGTTCGATGAGATCGATGTCGGAGAGCTTCAGCCCGGCCCGCTCCAGGGCGAGGGCGGTGGCGGGGACGGGTCCGATGCCCATGGTGCGCGGCGGGACTCCTGCCACCGCCCAGGACACGAGACGGGCCAGGGGGCGTAGTCCGAGGCGTTCGGCGTTGTCCCGGTGGGTGATGATGCAGGCCGAGGCGCCGTCGTTCTGTCCGCTGGCGTTGCCGGCCGTCACCGTGGCCTGCGGGTCTTGGCGGCCGAGGACGGGCTTGAGCTTGGCGAGGGCTTCCAGGGAGATGTCCGGGCGGGGGTGTTCGTCGGTGTCGATGACTGCTTCGCCTTTGCGGGTCTTCACCGTCACGGGGATGATCTCCTGGGCGAACACCCCGGAGCTTTGGGCGGCCACGGCTCTCTGGTGGGAGCGCAGCGACAGTTCGTCCTGCTCGGCGCGGGAGATGTCGTATTGGGCGCGGAGGTTCTCTGCGGTCTCCAGCATCCCGCCGGGCACGGGGTGGTGTTTGCCGCCTGCGGTGATGCGTCCTCGGGCGAGTCCGTCGTGGAGTTCCAGGGAAGGGCTGCGAACTCCCCAGCGCATGCCGGTGGTGTAGAAGGCGGCCGAGCTCATGCTCTCGGCTCCTCCGGCGACGATGAGTTCACTGACCCCGGTCTGGATCTGCATGGCGGCGTTGAGGACGGCCTGCAGTCCCGAGCCGCAGCGCCGGTCGATCTGCAGTCCGGTGACCGAGACGTCCAGCCCGGCGTCCAGGGCGGCGACGCGTCCGATGGCGGGTGCGTCGGAGTTGGGGTAGCACTGCCCCAGGAACACCTCGTCGATGTCGGCGGAGGTCAGCCCGGTGCGTTGGAGGAGTCCGCGCAGCACGGTGGCGGCCAGGTCGACGGCGGGGGTGTCCTTGAAGGCCCCGCCGTAGCGGCCCACGGGCGTGCGGACGGGCTCGCAGATGACGGCCTCACGCATGTCGTCCCCCTCTCAGACGGAGTAGCGCAGCAGCATGGAGGCGACGCAGGCGGGCTTGGCGGCGCCCTCGACCTCCCAGGTGAACCGGAGCCGGACGAGGATCCCGCCGGTGACGTCCTGAACGTCCTCGATCTCGGCGCCGACCCTGACCTTGGCGTCGACGGGAACGGGAGAGGGGAAGCGGATCTTGTCGTAGCCGTAGTTGACGCCCATCCTCACGCCCTCGATCCGGTAGATCTCCCGGACCAGCCTCGGCCCGAGGGACAGGGTGAGCAGGCCGTGGGCGATGGTGCCCCCGAAGGGCCCCTGGGCGGCCCGCTCCGCGTCGACGTGGATCCACTGGTCGTCACCGGTCAGCTCGGCGAAGACGTCGATGTCCCGCTGGGTGACGGTGCGGTAGCCGCTGTAGCCCAGATGCAGGCCGATGGAGGCACGGATCTCGTCCACACCGTTGAGCACGCGCATGGGAACTCCTCTCATCAAATATTTAAGAGAATGTATCAAGTCGCGTTCGCGAGGTTAGGGTGCGGTCGTGACTTCCCGATTCCTCGCGCACGGCGGAACCCTCCCCGGCGTCCTGGAGCGCGCTCCCCGCACCGCCCTGTCCCTCCTCGACGACGGCACGCGCCTCACCTACAAAGAACTGCTCGACGCCGCCCGAACCATCGCGAACGCCCTGACCTCCGCAGGAATCGGCGAAGACGAGACCGTGGGCGTCCGGCTGCCCAACGGCGGAGACTGGGCGATCGCCGCCTACGGAATCCTGTGCGCCGGAGCCAGAGTCGTGCCGATCAACACGCGATACACGGATTCCGAGGCCGCGGACATCATCACCCGCTCCGGCTGCCGCCTGGTCATCACGGAGAAAGCGGCCGCCACCCCTCCACCGCCCGCCCTCCTCGGGCCGCCCGCTCCCTCCAAGCCGACCGCTTCCTTCGAGCCGCTCGCGGTCTTCGAGGCGGCGGCGGTGCCGGAGGTGTGGTCGGTTTCCGAGTTGCTGGCTTCGGGCGGTGGCGGCGCGGAGACCGACCGGCGGATGAGGGGGCTGCATCCTGGCCGGATCAGCCACGTTCAGTACACCTCGGGTGCGACCGGGCTGCCGAAGGGTGTGCTGCTGCGGCACGGAGGGCTGGTGGAGACCACCCGTGGCTGGGTGGCGAACACGGGCCTGCGCGGTGGTGACCGGTACCCGGTGGTGGCGCCGTTCGCGCACATCGGAGGGCACAAGACCGGCCTGCTCGCCTGCGCGGTGGCGGGTGCGACGGCGCTGCCCCAGCCCGTGCTGGACCCGAAGGCGCTGGCGCGGACCGTTGCGGAGCACGGCGTCACGGTGCTCCAGGGGCCGCCCGCCCTCTTCCAGGCCCTGCTGGCGGAGCCGGACATGCCCGTGGGCCGGGTGCGGGTCGCCGTCACCGGGGCGGCGGTCGTGCCTCCGGCGCTGGTCCACCGGCTGCGCGAACAGCTGGGCATCCCGCACGTCTTCACCGGCTACGGGCTGACCGAGGCGTCGGGTGTGTGCACGATGACGCGGTGGGACGACCCGGTGGCGGCCGTCGCGGAGACGTCCGGGAAGCCCGTCCCCGGCGTGGAGGTCAGGCTCGCCGCCGCCGACGGGCCGGGCGAGATCCTGGTGCGGGGCCCCGGCCTGATGGCCGGTTACCTCGACGACCCGGAGGCGACCGCCGCGGCGTTCACCGACGGCTGGCTGCGCACCGGAGACCTGGGGGAGTGGGACGGCGAGGGCAGGCTGCGCGTCGTGGACCGGCTCAAGGACCTGCTGATCGTCGGCGGGCTCAACGTCTCCCCGGCGGAGGTGGAGCACGTCCTCACCGGGCATCCGGGAGTGGGCGCCGCCGCCGTGGTGGGCGTCCCGCACGAGCGCCTGGGCGAGGTGCCCGCCGCGTTCGTCGTCGGCGACGCCGGGGCGGAGGAACTGGTGGCGTACTGCGCGGAGCGTCTGGCGGGCTTCAAGGTGCCGCGCACCCTCTGGCACGTGGCGGAGCTGCCGCTCAACGGCGCGGGCAAGGTCGACAAGCCACGGCTCAGGCGGGAGGCGGGACGGCGCTCGTCGGGCACGGTTCCGAACCCCCGGCCTTGAAGCCAGCTCCCATCTAATGTCTATTATATCAATGATTATTTTTAAGTTCCTTGAGGAGAGGCGGATACCCCATGGACGCAGCGAAGAAGGTCGCCATGATCGTCGGCGGTGGTTCGGGGATGGGCCGTGCCACCGCCGAGCTGCTGGCGGGCCAGGGCGCGACGGTCGCGATCGTGGACCTGCCCAACGGCAGAGGAGCCGAGGCGGCCGAGGCGCTGGGCGCGTCCTTCCACCCCTGCGATGTGACCGACGAGCAGGGCGTCGACGCGGCCTTCGACGCCGTCCTGGAGACGCACGGCTCGGTGCACATCGCGGTCAACACCGCGGGCGGCGGCGTCAGCAAGCGCACCATCAGCAAGGACGGTCCGCTGCCGCTGGCGGAGTTCCGCAAGCTCATCGAGCTCAACCTGGTCGCGACGTTCAACCTGAACCGGCTGCAGGCCTGGCACATGAGCAAGAACGACCCGGACGACAACGGCGAGCGGGGCGTCATCATCAACACCGCCTCCATCGCCGCGTTCGAGGGCCAGATCGGGCAGGTCGCCTACACCGCCGCGAAGGCCGGCATCGCCGGGATGAGCCTGACGATGGCCCGCGACCTTGGCAGCCTGGGCATCCGGGTGATGGCCATCGCCCCGAGCCTGTTCGCCACCGGCCTGCTGGAGGGCGCGCCCGAGAAGATCGTCAAGGTGCTGACCAAGGACGCCGCCTTCCCGCGCCGTGCGGGCCTGCCGATCGAGTTCGCCTGGTTGGCGGAGTCGATCATCAAGAACCCGATGCTCAACGGTCAGACCATCCGCCTGGACGGCGGTCAGCGCTTCGCCCCCAAGTAGCCGCCGCCCGATGCGCGGTGCTCGCGAGGAGAAGGAGAGAAGATGAGTGAAGCGGTGATCGTCGCCGTCGCCAGGACGCCGATCGGGCGGGCGAACAAGGGTTCGCTGGTGGACGTGGACGCGTTCGCGCTGGCCCGTACCGTGGTGACCGCCGCGGTCGAGCGGTCGGGGGTGCCGGTCGGGGACATCGACGACCTGGTGCTGGCGGAGTCGTTGCAGGGCGGCGGTGTCATCGGCCGGTACGTGGCGGTGGAAGCGGGGCTGGAGCACGTGCCGGGCCTGGCCGACAACCGGCACTGCGCCGCCGGGCTGAGCGCGGTGCAGATCGCGGCCGGTTCCATCCGCGCGGGCATGGACAAGGCCGTCATCGCGGGCGGCACCGAGAGCCTGAGCTCGATGCCCCAGGTGCTGAAGTCGACACCCGCATCGGCGCGCGAGTACAAGCGGTGGATGTCCCTCAGCCACCCGCCGACCCCGCAGGCTCCGGCCACGGACATGGCGCTGACGGTGGGGGAGAACGCCGCGCGCCTGGCCGGAGTCACCCGGGAACAGGCCGATGAGTGGGCGATGCACTCCCATCTGCGCGCCGCCGCCTCAGTGGCGGAAGGCCGTTTCACCGACGAGATCGTGCCGGTGACGCTGCCCGACGGCTCGCTGTTCACCACCGACGAGCACCCGCGTGCCGACACCACGATGGAGCGGCTCGCCTCGCTTCCCGTCCTGCACCCCGAGATCGAGGGCGCGGTGGTGACCGCGGGCAACTCCGCCGGGCTCAACGACGCCGCCGCGGCGGTCGTGGTGGTCTCCGGCGACTACGCCCGTACCCACGGGCTGACGCCTCTGGCGCGGGTCGTGTCGTGGGCGTCGGTGGGCGTGGCACCTGAGCGCACCGGCTTGGCTCCGACGCTGGCCATCCCCAAGGCGGTCGAGCGCGGCGGCCTGAAGGTCTCCGACATCGAGCTGTTCGAGATCAACGAGGCGTTCGCGACCATGGCGGTGGCCTCCAGCCGCGAGCTGGGCCTGGACCACGGGATCGTCAACGTCAACGGCAGCGGCTGCGGTCTGGGCCACCCGATCGCGGCGACCGGCGCGCGCATGGTCGTCACGATGATCGGGGAACTCCACCGCCGCGGGGCGTCCCTGGGGTGCGTGTCGATGTGCGCGGGCGGCGGCATGGGCTCGGCCCTCGTCCTGGAAGCCCTCTGAGAACGAGGGGATCCGGCCGGCTCACCGTCCGGCCGGGTCCCCGCCGTCCGCGGCCGTGCGGCCGAGGAACAGGCCGCGGCTCTTGAAAAGCTCGGCGACCAGCTCGCCCTGCCGCTGGAGCATGCTCGCGTAGGCCTCTGCCGAGCCCTTGCCGTCACCGGCGGCGATCGCCGCCAGGACGCGGACGACGCCCTCCCGCTGCACCTCGGTGGCGCCGGGCACCAGGGCGAAGAAGTTGCCGGGCACGATCCCGACCATGGCGCGCAGCACGGCCCGCAGCCGGGGCGAGCTCGCCGTCTTCAGGATGAGCCCGTCGAACTCGCGGTTCAGGCGCGCCACCACCGCCGGATCGTCCTCGCCGTCGAACCTGCCGCACACCGCGTTGAGCCGGTCGACCATCTCCGGGGTGCGGCGCTCGGTGGCACGCTGCGCGGCGAACCCGTAGATGAGCCCGTAGAGCGCGTAGTGGTCGCGCACGGCCGCCTCGTCCAGGGAGCCGATGAACGCGCCGCGGTGCGGCCGGATCGTGACCCAGCCCTCCCGCTCCAGGGAGAGCAGCGCCTCGCGCACCGGGATGCGGCTGACCCCCAGCCTCCGGGCGATCTCGTCCTGGGGGACGCGGTCGCCCTGGCGCAGCCGTCCGTCGAAGATCAGCCTGCGGATGTAGAGCGCGGCCTGCTCTCCGCTGCTGCGGCGCACCATCGCCTCCCCGGGGGGAGGCAGCGGCGTGCCGGCCGCCGTCTCTGCGGTCACGTCAACACCTCATCCGTCTGGAAAATAAAATCTGCAGTATTCACTTCTCTACGTGAGAGCCGCGGCGTTCGGCCAGCCTGCGCTGGAGGGCGCGGACGGTCTCGGCGAACTCGGGCCTCTCCACCGACCACTCCTGGGCGGCCAGCTCCAGCTTCGCCGCCTCCTCCGCGGTGGTGAGGGCGAGGCACTCGAGCAGCGTCCGCTTGGTGCGGCGCACCAGCGGCGCGGAGCGGCCCGCCGCGCGTCCGGCCAGGCGCAGCGCGGTGGACTCCAGGTCGTCCTCCGGCACGCACCGCCAGGCCAGCCCCCGGGCCGCGGCCTCCTGGCCGGTGAGCAGGTCGCCGCACAGGACGAGGGCGGCGGCGCCCTGGGCCCCCACCCGTCCGGCCAGCCGCCACAGATGCCCGCCGCCGGGGTGGATGCCCACGTCCAGGAAGCGCGGGTCGAACCGCGCCGCGGGCGAGGCGAGGATGACGTCGCAGGCCAGGGGGAGATTGACGCCCGCTCCGATGGCGGGGCCGCCGACCGCGGCGATGGTGGGCACCGGGGCCGCCGCGAGGCGCTCCATGCCCGCGTACATCTCCGCCAGCGGCACCGTCCGGTTCAGCAGCCCGTCGAGGGAGCCTCCGGCGCAGAAGACGGGTGGCTCGGCGGTGAGCACCAGGGCCCGCGCCCCGTCGGCCAGCGCGGTGTCCACGGCCTGCGCCAGGTCGTCGCTCATCCGTTTGGACAGGGCGTTGCGGTGCTCCGGGTCGGCCAGCACCAGCACGCCCACCCCGTCGTCGACCGTGACGCGCACGAGCCGGGGCTCCGCGGATCCGCCCATGGTCCTCATCTCTCCTCACTCGACATCAAGATGCTATTTTATACATAATCAAATTTGATGTGCCGGATCGATGCCGATCGAGGAGTGAGATGCAGCCGCTGGCGGGAATCGTCGTGGTCGCCGTGGAGCAGGCCGTGGCGGCTCCCCTCTGCACCCGGCACCTGGGCGACCTGGGCGCCCGGGTGATCAAGGTGGAGAACCGCCGCGGCGGCGACTTCGCCCGCGACTACGACGAGGCCGTGCACGGCATGGCCGCGCATTTCGTGTGGGCCAACCGCAACAAGGAGTCCCTCGCCCTGGACCTCAAGCACCCCGAGGGCAGGGCGATCCTGGCGCGGCTGCTGGCCGGCGCCGACGTCATGGTGCAGAACCTGGCGCCCGGCGCCGCCGCCCGTCTCGGGCTGGACGCGACGGAGCTGCGGGCGCGCCACCCCCGCCTGATCACCGTGGACATCTCCGGCTACGGGCGCGGCGGCCCCTACGCCCTCGCCCGCGCCTACGACCTGCTGGTGCAGTCCGAGGCCGGTTCCTGCGCCATCACCGGCACACCCGAGGACCCCGCCAAACCGGGCATCCCGCTCGCCGACATCGGCGCCGGCATGTACGCGCTGACCAGCGTGCTCACCGCCCTGTACGCCCGCGAGCGCACCGGGCGGGGCGCCTCGGTCTCGGTCGGCCTGTTCGACGCGGTCGCCGAGTGGATGGGCTTCGCGCTCAACCAGGCCCGCTACGGAGGCTTCGACGTGCGGCCCAACGGGCTCAGCTCCCCGATGGTCTCGCCGTACGGCGCCTACCGGACCGCCGACGGGCAGACCCTCGTCCTGGGCACGACCAACGACCGGGAGTGGCAGCGCCTGGCCGTGCACGTGCTGGACCGCCACGACCTCGCCGCCGATCCCCGGTACGCCACCAACAGCGACAGGGTGGCGCACCGCGCCGAGCTCGACGAGGCCATCGCCGCCTGGGCCGCGGGCGTCACGCTGGCCGAGGGCCGCGCGCTCGCCGAGAAGGCCGGGCTCGGGCACGCCAGGCTCAACACCCCCACCGAGGTCGTGGCGCACCCGCAGCTGGCCGAGCGGAACCGTTGGCGTGAGGCCGACAGCCCCGTCGGGCCGGTCGCGGTGCTGCTGCCGCCGCCCGAGTGCGACGACTGGGACTGGCGCCTGGACGCCGTCCCCGCCCTGGGCGAGCACTCCGAATCCATCCTGCGCGAGCTGGGCCACGGCCCGGCGGAACTCGAACGGCTGCGCGCGGCGGGCGTCTTCGCCACGCCGGACCGCCCGGCCGCGCCCTAGAGAGGAACCCCCACGGTGCTCGAAGTGGATCTGGCCGCCCTGCTCCTGCGGGTGACGGTCGGCGGAACGATGATCGCGCACGGCTGGAACCACGCGTTCGGCGGCGGCAGGCTGCCCGGGACGGCCCGCTGGTTCGAGTCGATCGGCATCCGGCCCGGCCGGGTGCACGCGCTCCTGGCCACCCTCACCGAACTCGGCGCGGGCCTGCTGCTGGTGCTCGGCGCCCTCAACGCGCTGGCCGCGGCCGGGGTCGTCGGCACCATGCTGGTCGCCCTGGTCTCCAACCACCTGAAGAACGGCTTCTTCATCTTCCGGCCCGGCGAGGGCTGTGAGTACGTGCTGATGATCACGATGGCCGCCGCCGCGCTCGGCGCGCTGGGCGCCGGCAGGTTCTCCCTGGACCACGTCCTGGGAACCGAGCTGGACGGCCTCGCGGGCCTGGCGGTCGCGGCGGGCCTCGGCGCGCTGGGCGCGGCCCTGCTGCTGGGGCTGTTCTGGCGGCCGGGCGGCGCCGGGGCGGCGGAGGAGAAGGCCTGAGAAACCCCGCGCACGCACCTGGTGGCGCCCATCGCCCCCTGCTATCTTCCCATTGAAGAGTTCTTTTAAAGAGAGTTTTCAAACCCGGCACGGAGGGCTGACATGTCCCGGTTCCCCTTCCCCATCCCCAACGGCTGGTTCGCCGTGGCACGGACCGGCGAGGTCGCGACCGGCCAGGTCGTGCCGGCCCGCTACTTCGGCCGCGATCTGGCCATCTACCGCACCGCCGACGGCGAGGCGCGGGTCGTCGACGCGCACTGCCCGCACCTGGGCGCCCACCTCGCCCACGGAGGCCGGGTCGCCGGGCAGCTCCTGGAGTGCCCCTTCCACGCCTGGCGCTTCGACGGCGTCTCCGGCCGCTGCGTGGAGGTGCCCTACAGCGACGCCGAACCCTCGGCCAAGGCGGTCGTCCGCGCCTACCCGGTCGTCGAGCGCTTCGGCATGGTCTTCGCCTGGCACCACGCGGGTGGTGCCGCCCCCTACATCCCGATGCCGGAGATGGCGGAATTCGAGGACGAGGACTGGGTCGACCCGGTCTTCCACGAGTTCGAGATCGCCACCTGCGTCCAGGAGATGGCCGAGAACAACGCCGACTACGTGCACTTCAAGTACGTCCACGGCATGGAGACGGTGCCGGGCGGCGAGGTGGAGTACGACGGCTTCGTCAAGACCGTCACCGAGCGGCAGGAGTTCAAGAACAAGGAGGGCAAGGTCTACGCGCTGGACTTCGTCCGCAAGTCCCACGGTCTCGGCCTGGGCGCGCTGCGGCTCAAGGGCGTCATGTCCTTCGTCTCCTCGGTGACCCCCGTGGACGAGGAGAACGTGCACATCCGCTGGGTGTTCGTCTTCCCGAAGTCCATGGAGAAGTTCTCCCCGCGGATGATCGGCGAGTTCGTGAAGCAGGTCGGCGAGGACGTGCCGATCTGGGAGAACAAGGTGTACGTCGAGAAGCCGCTGCTGATCAAGGGCGACGGGCCGATCATCGAGTTCCGGCACTGGGCCCGGCAGTTCTATGGTGAGGAGGTCCCGGCGAGCGCCTGGATCCCCAACCGGGTGAAGCGACTTGAAGGCAGTGGTGTCTGAGCGAGCGAACGGCGGGCGCGGCGTCGAGACCAGGCAGCGGATCCTCGACGCCGCGGAGCGGCTCATGGCCGAGCGGGGGATCGAGGGCGTCTCCCTCAACGAGATCAACAGCGCGGCCGGCCAGCGCAGCACGGCGTCCCTGCACTACCACTTCGGGGGCAGGGAGGGCCTGGTCCGGGCGATCATGCAGCGGCACGGCCCCTGGCTGCGCGCCCGGCACGAGGAGCTCTACGCGCGGCTGGTCGGCGACGGCCGGCAGGAGGACGTCCGGGCGCTGGCCGAGGTGATCGTCCTGCCGCCCGCGGAGTACCTGGAGCTGGGTCCCAGCCCCCGCGCCGCGATCCGGATCTGGGTGTCGGCGCTGAACCGGCCGCAGCTGGACATCGAAGAGGTCTCGCATCTGGTCGACCCCGTGCTGACGGACGTCGGCCGGCGGATCGTCGCGCTCGTGAGCCGCTCGATGCCCCGCGAGCTGGCGGTCGAACGGCTCTTCCTGGCCTCGCAGGCCGTCCTGCACCTGCTGGCCGACCGCGCCGCGCTGGAGGACGCGTCCGACAACCGGCGCCGTCCGCTGCCGCTGCCGCTGATGGCGGCCAACCTCGTGGACATGACCGTGGCCGCGCTGACCGCCCCGGTGGGCGCGGCGACCGCCCGGCTCGCGGAGACCGCCTTCGACCGCGCACCCGCCTGACACCGCCTTCCCCGGGCTCGCCCCGGGGAATCTCGTCACGTACTCTGTATATAGAATCCAATATTTAGGAGGGTCTCGTGACGGAACACATCATCCGTCCGGACGTGCTCGACGACCGGCTCGCCAAGATCCCGCGGCTCATCGACGTGGACGCCCACGTCGTCGAGCCGCCGGACGTGTGGACCTCCCGGCTGCCCGCCCGGCTGCGTGAGCGCGGGCCCCGGATCGTCCACGCCCCGGCCGGCGAGGTCAAGCTCGTCGACGGCAGGTACGTGGAGACGCCCGGCGCCGAGGGCCGCGATGTGGCCTGGTGGAACTACGACGGCGTCATGACGCAGATCAAGAAGTACATCGCCGCCGCCGGGGTGCCCGCCGACGAGGTCACCAATGAGGGGATCACCTACGACGACATGCGTCCGGGCTGCTACATCCCGTCCGAGCGGCTCAAGGACATGGACGTCAACGGCGTCCAGGCGCAGATGTGCTTCCCCAACTACCCGCGCTTCTGCGGCCAGATCTTCCTGTGGGGCGAGGACCGCGAGCTCGCCGAGCTGTCGGTGCGCGCCTACAACGACTGGATGGTCGAGGAGTGGTGCGGCTCCAGCGGCGGCCGCCTCATCCCGCTGTGCATCATCCCGCTGTGGGACGTCGACCTGGCCGTCGCCGAGGTCCGCCGCAACGCCGCGCGCGGCGTGCGCGCCGTGGCCTTCAGCGAGCTGCCCGCCTACCTGGGCCTGCCCAGCATCCACTCCGGCCACTGGGACCCGTTCTTCGCCGCCTGCGCCGAGACCGGCACCGTCGTGTCGATGCACATCGGCTCGGGGACGAAGACCCCGCAGACCTCCGCGGACGCCCCGCCCGCGGTGGGTGCGACGATCATCTTCGGCAACAGCGTCGCGAGCATGGCCGACTTCATGTTCTCCGGCGTGCTGCACCGCTTCCCCGATCTGAAGCTGCTGTACGCCGAGGCCCAGATCGGCTGGATCCCCTACCTGCTGGAGCGCATCGACGACGTCTGGGAGACGCACCGGGGCTGGGCGCAGGGCCAGGAGAACTGCCCCGAGCGGCCCTCGACGTACTACTACCGGCAGATCACCAGCTGCTTCTTCAAGGACGCCGTCGGTGTCGAGCTGCTGGACAAGGTCGGCCTGGACAACGTCACCTTCGAGACCGACTACCCCCACCAGGACGGCACCTGGCCGCGCTCGCGCGAGGAGGCCGCCCTGCAGTACGGGCACCTGGACCAGAAGAGCATCGACAAGATCGCCCGGGGCAACGCCATCCGGCTGCTCGGGCTGGACTTCGCCGAAGAGTGAGAGGTCGCACAGGGCGGGCGGGGCCGGAGGCGATCAGCCCGGTTCCGTCCTCCTGATATCTTATTCTTGAGATGGGTGACGGAGGGTCACCCGGTGAGTCGAGGAAGTGAACGACATGGCACGCCGCCAGGGGGCCGCAGCGGCCGACGTTCTGTCCGCTCCCCAGGAGCAGGCCACGCTGCCGGGGGAGAGCCTGGCCCGGATGAGCAGCGGGGAGCAGGTGCGCCTGTACGTCCGCAGGCTGATCTTCGACGGGGTGCTCAAGCAGGGTCAGCGGGTGCCCCAGGACGCCATCGCCCAGGCACTGGGCGTCTCGCGCATCCCGGTGCGCGAGGCGCTGATCGCGCTGGAGCGCGAGGGCTGGACGACGATCATCCCGCACCGCGGCGCCTTCGTGAACGCGCTCGATGAGCCGTCGGTCCGCGACCACTACGAGCTGTACGGCCTGTTCTACGGGTTCGGCGTGCGCCGCGCCGTGGAGCGCAAGGGCACCGACCTCGCCGAGCCGCTGCGGGTGCTGCAGCAGCAGATCGCCGAGACCACCGACCCGGAGGTCCTGCACCGGCTCACCCTGGCCTTCCACCGCACGGTGATCGACGCGGCCCAGTCGCCGCGGCTGCGCACCATGCTGCGCCAGATGACCGACATCGTGCCGGGCAACTTCTTCGCACTGGTCCCCGACGCGGACGAGGTCGAGCGCGAGGGCGTGGCCGCCATCGTCACCGCGATCGAGCGCGGCTACCCCGAGCTCGCCGAACGCGAGTACGCCACCATGCTGCGCCGCCAGGGCGACCTGGTGGTCGAGCTCTTCCGCGCCCGCGGCATGTTCGACGCCGACGACGCCGAGGACGGCTCCGCCCCCACCGCCTGAGGCGCGGCGGGCCGGCGGAGCCCCTTCGTCCGGATCCCGGCGGGCGCCCTCAGTCCTTCGGCGCGGCCGGGGGCCGCCGGTCCGCCAGGACGAGGCGGGTGACCTCCTCGAGGTTGCGGATCGCCTCGGCCACCGTGATGCGGCCCGTGGTCCAGAAGGTCAGCCCCACGGCCAGGGTGGAGCCGATCGCCGTTCGCGCGGGCCGGGCCACCTCCTCGGGCAGGCCGTCCATCAGCGCGGCCATCACGCGCTGGTTCTCCTCGCCCAGTTCCACCAGCGTCTCGCTGACGTAGGGATCGCTGCGCGACTCCAGGTACACCACCAGCCGGGCGAAGTTCGGGTTGTGCTGGAACGCGCGCATCTCGCGCAGGACGAAGGCCAGCACCCGCTCGCACACCTCGTCCGCCGCGGAGGCGCCGGAGGCGCCGGCTGGCGCGCGCCCCGCGGCCCGGCGGTCGACCTCGCCCATCACCTTGTCGGTGAGCCTGCGGTGCCAGTCCGCCCAGGCCGCGGCCAGCAGGTGGTCCTTGGAGGCGAAGTACCGGTAGGCGGTGCCCAGCGCCACCCCGGAGCGCTCGGACACCTCCCTCATCTGGAGGTTCTCCGGCCCGGCCGCCGAAACGATCTCTATGACCGCCTCGGTGAGCCTGCGGCGGCGGGCGAGCTGGTTGGGGGTCATGGTCTCGACCGTGGCGCGGAAGAAGTCGTGGCTCACCCGGCCGATTCTACGGCAACAAGGTTCAGTCCTCCGAAGAAGAGATTTCGTCTTTTCACCCGTGGTCAGACGCGGTGGACAGCGGGACGCCTTGACTTATTTAGAACCGGGTTTCAAAATTTGGTTCCACATCGACTCCGAGCCACGGGCCTTCGGCGGGCCGCGCGCCCGCCGCCCGGAGAGGACCCGCCATGACCTTCCCCGCGGACGCACCGGTCATCGACACGATGATCGCCTTCCCGCAGAAGGACACCGCCCGGTACGACTTCATCCGCGCGCAGACCAAGGACACCGCTTCCAAGGAGGAGATGGAGTTCCCCGCGGAGTACATGTTCAAGGAGGTGCCCAAGGACCTGCCGACCGACGACCCGATCGGCGTCACCCTGCGCGAGATGGACCGCTACAACATCGAGCGCGGCCTGATCAGCGTGGGCGACGAGGTCTCCCGGCTGGCGCTCGAGCGGTATCCCGACCGGTTCGCGGCCTCGGGCACCATCGACCCCAACACCGGTATGGACGGCATCCGCAGGATGGTCCGCGAGTACGAGGAGTTCGGGATCCGCGCGGTCGGGGTGTTCCCCGCAGGCACGTTCCCGCAGGTGGCCATCAACGACAAGAAGATGTACCCCTTCTACGCCAAGTGCGTGGAGCTGGACATCCCGATCTTCGTCTGCGCCGGGGTGCCCGGTCCGCGGCTGCGCATGGAGCCGCAGCGCGTCGAGCTCATCGACGAGGTGATGTTCGACTTCCCCGAACTGGTCATGGTGACCCGGCACGGGTGCGAGCCGTGGACGGACCTCGCGGTCAAGCTCATGCTCAAGTGGCCCGGCCTGCACTACTCCACCAGCGCCTTCGCGCCGAGGTACTACCCTCAGGCGATCATCGACTACGCCAACAGCCGCGGCGCCGACAAGGTCCTCTACGGCGGCTACTTCCCGATGGGCCTGTCCCTGGAGCGGATCTTCACCGACATGCCCCGCGTGCCGTTCCACGACGAGGTGTGGCCCAAGTTCCTGTACGGGAACGCCAGCCGCCTGCTCAAGCTCGACCGGTAGGAGCGTCCGCCGCCGCGGGACGTACCGGGCGGCGTCCCGGCACGCCCCGAGGCGGAGGGGCGGGTCAGGCGGTGGCGTTCTGGGCGAGCTTGCCCATCTCGATGCCGACGGTCTTCTCGAAGCGGCCCTTGTCGGTGGAGCGGATGCTCACGTCGTGGTCGCCGGCCTCGGCGCGCAGCGCGCCGACGGTGGCGTTCTCCTTCGTGCGGCCGCCCACGAAGGGGTCGAAGGAATACCAGCGCATCGCGTTCTGATAGGTGATCTTGTCGAGTTCGTCGTCGGGCACGTCGGCGGCGACGGCGGCGAGCTCCTCGGGGGCGTTCGGCCAGGAGGAGTCCGAATGCGGGTAGTCGCACTCCCAGGCGATGTTGTCGATGCCGATCATGTTGCGGAGCTGGACGCCGACCGGGTCGGAGATGAAGCAGGTCAGGAAGTGCTCCCGGAAGACCTCCGAGGGGAGCTTGTCGCCGAAGTCCTGGCCGGTCCACAGGTGGTGCATGTCGTAGGTGCGGTCGATCCGGTCGAGGAAGTAGGGGATCCAGCCGGTGCCGCCCTCCGACAGGGCGAACCTGATGTTCGGGAACTTCTTGATCACCCGGGACCACAGCAGGTCGGCGGCGGCCTGGCAGACGTTCATCGGCTGCAGGGTGATCATGACGTCGACGGGTGCGTCGGGCGCGGTCACCGACAGCTGGCCGGACGATCCGAGGTGGATGGAGACCACGACGCCCTCGTCGGAGACGGCCTGCCACAGCGGGTCCCAGTACTCGTTGTGGAAGCTGGGGTAGCCCAGGGTGGCGGGGTTCTCGGTGAAGGTCAGGGAGCGGCAGCCCATCTTGGCGACCCGGCGGACCTCGCGTGCGCACTCCTCGGCGTCCCACAGCACCGGCAGGGCCATCGGGATGATGCGGCCGGGGTAGGTGCCCGCCCACTCCTCGATGTGCCAGTCGTTGTAGGCGCGCAGGACGGCCAGGGCGAGGTCCTTGTCCTCGGCGTTGGCGAAGAGCCGTCCGCTGAAGCCGGGGAAGGACGGGAAGTTCATCGACGCCAGGATTCCGCCGGCGTTCATGTCCTTGATGCGCTCGTGGATGTCGTAGGTGCCGGGGCGGATCTCGTCGAAGGCGGTCGGCTCGATGCCGTACTCCTCCTTCGGCCGGCCGGCGACGGCGTTGAGCCCGATGTTGGGGATGATCGACCCGTTGAAGCTCCAGACGTCCGAGCCGTCCTTCTTCGTGATGACCCTGGGCGCCGCGTCCCGGTACCGCGCCGGGATGTGGTTCTTGAACAGGTCCGGCGGCTCCACCACGTGGTCGTCCACGCTGATCATGATCATGTCTTCGGCGTTCACGGTGCTCCTCGGATGCGGCGGAAGGGCGGTGATCAAGGACTGAACTACCGTTCGGAAAAAGTGAACAGCAGTTCGGTGCCGGACACAAGACCCCATTGCGGGCTTGTTGGAGAAAGTAGATTAGATAATATATCTATCTCACCGCCGCCTGAAGGAGAGCTGATGTCCGACTGGGTGAACGTCGAGCAGAGCACCCTGCTCGAACTGCTGGACCGCCGCCTCGAAGGCGACCCGGACGGACCGTTCCTGGACTGCTGCGGCACCCCCTACACCGCCGCGGAGATGGACCTGGAGGCCAACCGGGTGGCCAACGCGCTGGCCGGGCTCGGGGTCGGGCACGGGTCCACGGTCGCCACCATGCTGGAGAACGGCTCCGCCGCCGTCGTGTCCTGGTTCGCCATCCACAAGCTCGGCGCGATCGCGGTCCCGGTGAACACCGCCCTCAAGGGCCCGCTGCTGCGCCATGTGCTCTCCGACGCGATGACCTCCGTCGTCATCGTCCAGGACGACCTGGCCGAGCGCCCGCTGGAGGTCCTCGACACCATCGACTCCGTGCGGCACGTGGTCGTCGTGGGCGAGCGGGGGACCGCCTCGACGGCCGGTGCCCGCTGGGCGCTGCACGGCTGGGCGGAGCTGCTCAAGGCCGACGATTCCCGGCCGGGTGTCCTGGTGCGCCCCGCCGACCTGGGCACCATCGTCTACACCGGCGGCACCACCGGCCCGTCCAAGGGCTGCGCGCTCAGCCACAACTACCACCTGTCCATCGCCCGGCAGATCATCTCCTCCTGGGGCCGCACCCCCGAGGACGTCGTCTGGTCGCCGCTCCCGCTGTTCCACTTCAACGCCATCTCGTGCATGCTCACCGGCACGCTGATCAACGGCGGGCGTGCCGCGCTGTCCCGCAGGTTCTCCGTCTCCGGCTTCTGGCCCGAGATCGACCGCACCGGCGCCACGATCGCCTCACTCCTGGGTTCGCTGGCCGTACTGGTGGCCAAGGCCGACGACCACCCGCAGGCGCGCGGCTCCGGCACGCCGGAGGCCAACACGACACTGCGCCTGGTGACCGGCGCGCCGATGCCTCCGGAGATCGACGAGATCTACCGCGAACGCTTCGGCGTCACCACCTTCAGCAACGCCTACGGCACCACCGAGGCCTCCCTCATCTCCTGGCTGCCGCCCGGCCGGGAGGGCAGGCCCGGATCGGCGGGCATCGTCAACGCCGAGACGTTCGACGTCAAGGTCTTCGACGACGAGGACCACGAGGTGCCCGCCGGCGAGATCGGGGAGATCGTGTGCCGGCCCAGCGCGCCGCACGTGATGTTCGAGGGCTACTGGAAGCGCCCTGAAGCGACCATCTCGGCCTGGCGCAACCTGTGGTTCCACACCGGTGACATCGGGCGGATCGACGAGGACGGCTATCTCTTCTTCGTCGACCGCAAGGCCGACTACATGCGCCGTCGCGGAGAGAACATCTCGAGTTGGGAGTTGGAGAAAGTGTTCCACGAACATCCTGAAATCAAGAACGTGTGCGTGCACGCGGTGGCGAGCGAGGTCAGCGAGGACGACGTGAAGGTCGCCGCCGTCCTCAGGGAGGGGTCGGAACTCACCGAGGAGGCGCTGTGCCGCTGGTCGATCGACCAGCTCCCGTACTACGCGGTGCCCCGGTACTTCGAGTTCCGCGACGAGCTGCCGCTGAGCCCGACCGGCCGGGCGACCAAGAGCCTGCTCCGGGACGAGGGCATCACGCCCGCCACCTGGGACCGCGAGGCCGCCGGCGTGAAGTTCGAGCGCCGCTGATGAGCGCCGAGCCCACGGGGCTGAAGGGCGACGACCTCGGCACCCCCTACCTGCGCTTCGAACGCCGCGGCCCGCTGGCCTGGTGCGTCGTCGACCGGCCGGAGGCGCGCAACGCGCTGACCGCCGCCATGTACTTCGGGATCCGGCGCGCGGTGGACCTGCTCAACCGCGACCCCGGCCTGGCCGCCCTGATCATCACCGGGACCGGCGACGTGTTCATGCCGGGCGGCGAGCTGCGCGGCCGCGAGCCCGACCGCTGGCTGGACTTCCCCGACCTGCTGGGCCTGGACGCCACCCCGTTCGAGGCGATCCGGCGCTCGCCCAAGCCGGTCGTCTCGGCGGTCAACGGCATCGCGCAGGGCGGCGGGCTGCTCATCGCGATGCTCTCGGACGTCGCGGTGGCCGGGGAGAGCGTCACGGTGCGGGCGCCGGAGCTGTTCCGCGGCATCGCCGACACCGGTTACGCGGCCTACCTGCCCGCGCAGATCGGCATCGCGCGGGCGCGGGACATGCTGCTCACCGGCCGGGTCGTGACCGCTCGGGAGGCCGAGGACTGGGGCATGTTCACCCGTGTCGTGCCCGACGACCAGGTGCGCGCCGTCGCCGAGGAGGTGGCGATCCAGATCGCCCGCACCGCGCCGCAGGCCAGGATGCAGGTCAAGCGGATCGTGAACGACAACTACGACCGCGTGGACCGCACCACGTTCGACGCGCTCCTGTACAACGAGGAGATGATGGAGGGCGGCCGCGCCTTCGCCGAACGACGCGACCCGTCCTGGGTGCCGGAGGAGTTCCGCACCGGAGGCAGGCTCTGACGGGGTGCCCGGCACCGGTCACCTTCGGCCCGGGTTCTGATCTCCCCGAACCGGAAGGAAACCCCATGGAGAACGTCGACTCCCCTGATGCCGTCCATCCCGTGCTGGAAGGCAGGAAGGAGGGCTCGGCTGAGCTCGCCGACGTCGTCCGCAGGCTGATCGAGCTGACCACCGCCACCACGGCGCCGGAGGAGGTCACCCGGGCCGCGGCGCGGGAGCTGCACGCGCTCGCGGACGTGCTGGAAGGCCACGTGCCCGACCCGCCGCTGCCCAAGACCTTCCTGCATCCGCCGGCCGAGGGCCCGGTCGACCTGGCCGGACGGATGCCGTTCGACGTGGTGGTGGGGGCGCACAATCCGCTGGCGCTTCCGCTGGAGGTCAGTCTCGAACCGCCGAAGTCCGTGCTCAGGGGCGTCTTCACCCGCCCGTACGAGGGCCCTCCCGGTTGCGTGCACGGCGCGGTCATCGCCGCCTCGTTCGACGTCGTGCTCGCCGCCGCGAACGTCATCGCGAAGGCGCCGGGTCCGACGGCGCGCCTGGAGATCACCTACCGGCGGCCGACCCTGCTGCACACGCCCTGCGTCTTCGAAGGATGGGTGGAGCAGCAGAACGGGCGCTCGGTGCGCACGGTCGGCCGCCTGATGCAGAACGGCCGCGTCACCGTCGAGGCCGCGGGCGATTTCGTGAAGCTCGACCAGGAGCAGCTGGCGAGGATGGCCGGGCGGGCCAGGGACTCCCTTTCCTGACCGTTCACCTGGGGCTCCCCGCCCCGGCCCGTTCCGGGTGCGGGGAGGCCGTCAGGAGATGACCTTGCCGGCGCGCAGTTCGGACAGTTCGGCGCCGGTGAGGCCGAGCTCCGCCGCCAGGACGGCGTCGGTGTGCTCGCCGAGCCACGGGGGGCGGATCTCCGCCGCCGGGGCGACGCCGCTCAGACGGACGGGGTTGCCGGGGATGAGCACGGGCTGCTCGACACCGTCGGTCCGGGGCAGTTCCACGAGCATGTCCCGGGCCCGGACGTGGGGGTCGGTGACGACTTCGGCGTCGCTGAGGCAGGGGCCCGCGGCGACGCCCGCCCTGCCGAGGAGGTCGCAGGCCTCGACCTTGGTGAGGTGCGCGGCCCACTCCTCGACGGCGGGGCGCAGGAGCGTCTCGAGGTGGTCGACCCACCCCTGGCGGGTGGCCAGGCGGGGGTCGTCCTTCCATTCGGGGTGGCCGACGAGGTCGGCGAGTTTGGCGAAGTGCTGCTCGCGGGCGACCTGGAGGACGAACCAGCCGTCCTTGGCGCGGAACCCGTGCATGATGAGCGGGCCGGTGTCGCCGTCGCGCAGTCCCATGGACCAGAAGTTGGTGACGACGTCGGTCATGGCGACCATGGCGTCGAACATGGCGATGTCGACGTACTGGCCGCGTCCGGTGGCCTCGCGGTGGCGCAGCGCGGCGAGGACGCCGATGGCGGCGAAGAGGGCGGCGCCGATGTCGCCGAGCGCGCCGACCGGCGCGGGGCGGGGCGGCTCGTCGCCGGTGCGCTTCATCTCGTAGATGCCGGACATGGCCTCGACGATGGGGGCGAAGGCGGGCCAGCCGCCGTAGGGCGTGGGCACGGTGTTGCCGAAGCCCGAGACCGAGACGTAGATGCCCGCGGGGTGCACGGCGGCGATGTCGGGGTAGCCGAGGCCGAGCCGCGCCATCGCGCCGGCCTTGGAGTTCTCGGCGATGACGTCGAACCTCGGGGCCAGCTCCAGGACGAGCTCACGGCCGCGGGGGTTCTTCAGGTCGACGCAGATGCTGCGCTTGCCGAGGTTGTTGCGCAGGAAGGTGGCGCCCACGCGCCTGCCCTCCGGGTCGGTCATCGCGGGGAGCGAGCCGCGGCCCGAGTCCCCGGTGGGCGGTTCCACCTTGACGACGTCGGCGCCGAGCCGGGCCAGGAGCTGGGTCGCGTAGGGGAGTGCCTGCATCTGTTCCAGCGCCAGGACGCGGATGCCGTCCAGGGGCCGGGTTCCCACCTGAGTCATGGGAGGAGTCTAATTGCAGATTAGATCTTTTATGCAATCTACGATTAGGATGCGTGGTATGCGCGGAATCTTGTCCTGGGGCGCCTACCTGCCCCACCGGAGGCTCGACCGTCAGGCCATCAGGGCCGTGGCGGGCGCGGGCGGCGGCAGGGGCACCCGGACCGTCGCCTCCTACGACGAGGATGCGATCACCCTGGGGGTCGCGGCGGGGCGGCTCGCCCTGCGCACGGCCCCCGCCGAACCGAGAGCCCTGTGGTTCGCCACGACGGAGCCCCCCTACCTCGACCGCACGAACGCCACGACCGTCCACGCGGCCCTGCGCCTGGGCCGCGACGTGCCCGCCTACGACGCCGTCGGCTCGGTCCGCTCGGCCCTCGGCGCGCTGCGCGCGGCCTGCGACGCCGCCGCCCCGGCGCTCGTGGTCGCCGGAGACCTGCGCGGCGGGCTGCCCGGCGGGGCCGACGAGGCCGCGGACGGCGACGGCGCGGCGGCCCTGGTCGTCGGGTCCGACGCCGACGGGCCCGTCGTCGCCGGAC